>NZ_JAFCMC010000051.1:0-45550 GCF_018130085.1 Bradyrhizobium sp. AUGA SZCCT0169
TCCAGCCAGCATGGTGAATCAGAAACCTACTGATTTGGGAATCCCAAATCGATTCAACCTAACTCCATCCCGCTTTAGCGTCCCGTAAAGATAGGCTTGCGCCGCTCGATCACGGCGGCGAGCCCTTCCCGCGCGTCGGCCATGCCAGACAGCTCGGACACGGTGCGCGCTTCCTCGGACAGGCATTGCTCGATGCTGGTACCGGTCCCGGCCCAGACCAGCCGCTTGGTCGCGGCCAGCGCTTTCGGTGCGCCCGCCGCCAGTTCCCGCGCCATGGCGAGCGACGCCTCGGCCAGCTCGGCATCCGGAACGACCTTGGTGACGATGCCGATTTCCAGAGCTTCCGCCGCCGATATCACCGGATTTGTGAGTAGGATCGACATCGCCCGGCGCAAACCCACCAGCCGCGACAGCGTAACGGAGACGCCCGCGTCAGGCGCCATCGCGACTCGCGTCGCGCCTGCGAGGAATTTGGCGGATTCGCCTGATATGACGATGTCGGACGCGCAGACGAGGCCGAAGCCGCCGCCACCTGCCGCAAATCCCTGCACTGAGGTAATCACCGGCGCCTCCAGCCGCAGCAATCCCGTCACCGCGTTCTGCAGATATGCCGTGGCTTGCCTGATGTAGTCAGGAAGCTTCTCGCCCTTCGATGCAAACGCTCTGATATCACCGCCCGCGCAAAAATTCGTGCCCTCCCCACTCAGCAGCAGCACGCGCAAATCCGGCTGACTATGGCAGACCATGATGGCGTCGCACAGCGCGCTGAGCAATTCAGCACTCATGCCATTGGCGGCATCGGGACGGTTGAGCCGCAGCCGCGCGATGCCGCCTGAGATATCGAGCAGAACGGGGCCTTTATCGATCATGGCAATTTTCCGCCTTTGGCTAGATTCTTTTTTTGACGCATTTTCTTCACGCGAACCGGATTCCACTTCGCTTGAAAACGCTCCGCTCTAGATGAGGAACGAGAGCGTAAACAGCGCTTTCTCGTTGTTGACCAGGATCACCTTCTTGTACGCCATCCGCAGCTCGCCATCGACGTAACGCAGCCGGTATTCGTTGCGGGCGGCCCAAATCGTGTCGTCGCGCAGACTGGATTCGAACACCATGCTGTTGCTGGCGACCGAGATATCGCCGCCGGCCTGCTCGTCCAGCAATTCGATGTTGGAGACGAGCCGCCGCAGCCGCGATTGCGGCGTCTGGGTGTGGCGCTTGCCGGTCAGCAACTGCTTGATGCGGAGCGAAATGCGCGAACGATTGTCGTAAATGATCGACATTTCCTTTTCGGGGTCGATATCGTCGCCATTGGCCGGAACCCAATAAACGCCGTCATCGGTCCAGAGCGCCTCCCAGGCCTCATACGCGTGCTCGTCCTGCAGCCGCGCCTCCTTGTAGATGAAGGCCGTTACCGCGCTCGCCAGCGTTGCGCTGCTGTCACGCGACAGCATCACACCGCCTCCATCAGACTGCGATAGTGCCGCCAGATGCCGCGCGACGGGATTTCATCGGTGACGTGGCCGACCTTGAAGCCGAGTTCGTCCTGGCGCTCGCGATTCGCGCCGCGGCCGAGGAAAATCCATTCGGGGTTGCGCGCCAGCACGCCGCGATGGCAACGCTCGTACATCTCTGAATCGTCGGCGAGCAGCAATCCAGCGGGACCGACCGATCCCATGGTCTGCTGGCGCAAACGCCGATTCATGTCCGGCGCCCCCTTGAACTGCAACGCGGTGACATGCTGCACGCTGTCGTCGACCGCGAGCGGCTGGATCACGAACATCTGGATTTCGGCGATGAACAGGTTCGGAAAGATCATCACATGCGGCGTGCCGTCGATCATGATCTCGCGCGCCTTCTGGTCGCCATAGGCCGCCTTCATCCGCGACGTATACTCCGGCAGCCGCTCTTCGGTGGTGCCGAACCAGCTCATCGGCGCGTCGCGCTTGCGAAATTCGGGCCGCAAATCGATCTCGGTATGGCCGTTGCCGTAGTCACGCGTCACCGCCGTCGAGGCGCCGCCATAGAGCTTGCCGATCGCGCTGTCGGCGACACCGAAGATCGAGGAATGCACAAAGGCCGGATGATAGCCGTCGCATTCGTTCTCCAGGATGAATTTCCAGTTGGCCTTGACGCGATGCTTGAGGAAGCCCGCGGTAACCTCGACCTCCCCCTCCGGCGAGAAACGAACCAGACGATCGATGGTTTCGGCCGCACCGCCGAGATGCTCTTCCAGATCAGGGCCTTCGGCGGCAAACGAGCCGAACACAAAGCCGCGATAGGATTGCACCCGCGTCACGCGCCCCAACGCCAGCTTTGACTTGTCCTGGCCTTCATAACCGTCGGGAAAGGCGTAGCCGACCAGACGGCCGTCATTGGCGAAGGTCCAGGAATGGAACGGGCATGTGAACGAACGCGCGTTGCCCTTGTCATAGGAGCAGACCTGATTGCCGCGATGCGAGCAGCGATTGAGCAACAGATTGACCTTGCCCTGTTCGTCGCGGGTCATGATAACCGATTGCGGCCCGATCGACTTGACGACGTAGTCGTTCGCGTTCGGGACCTCGCTCTCATGCCCGACATAGACCCAGGTGCGGTACCAGATGTTCTGCAATTCGGCTTCGAAGATCGCGGGGTCGCTGTAGAGCGAGCCATGCACCCGATCCGGCCGGATCAATTCGCCCCACTGCGACGCGCGCGGCACGACGTTCATCGCTGCACCTCCCGTTGGCTGCCCAGGGCTTCTCTTGCGGAAACCTGCGGCTTGGGCTAAAAATAATCCGACTGACCGTTCGAATAATAGCACCGGCGCTTGGCGGCTTCAAGGGAATTTTCCGTTCAGCCGCGAGAACAGCGAATTTGCTAGGAGGATCATAGGAATGGAAGAAGTCAGCCCAGCCGATCTGGCCCGCGCGCTCTACGCCGCGCTCGCCGCTGGCGACCGCGATCAGCTCGACGCGCTGTTGCATCCGGAATTCACCGGCCGCACCGCCGAGGGCATGCCGTTCGGCATCGGCGGCGATCATGAAGGACCCGCGGCCATGCGGCGCAATGGTTGGGGAGCCATCGCCCGGCATTTCGAGGCGCGCGCCGAGCCGGAACGGTTTCTCGATCTCGCCGATGGCCGTCTGCTGGTGACCGGCCGTTACCGCGGCCGCGGCAAGCAAGGCGGCGCCGCGCTCAACGCCGCCTTTGCCCATCTAATCGCGATCGACCAGGGGCGCATCAAGTCGCTCGAGCAGTTCACCGACACCGCACGCTGGCATGACGCCGCGGGGCCGCTACGGACCGTGCTGCTTGATTTCGAATTCGGCGTTGCAACCTTGCGGCTGAACCGTCCGGACAAGGGCAATGCAATCGACGAAAGCATGGCCGCGGATCTCGCCGAAGCTGCAACACAGATTGCGGAAAGGCCGGATGTCCGCGCCGTGCTGATCGCCGGCAACGGGCCGAATTTTACGGTCGGCGGCGACCTCGGCCTGTTCGCAGGAACCGCACGCGAGCAATTGCCAAACCGGCTGCGCCGCATGATCGACAGCTATCATCTGGCCATCGAGAGACTGACCAGCATCGACGCGCCTGTTGTCGCCGCGGTGCGCGGCGGCGCGGGTGGCGGCGGATTGGGCCTGCTCTACGCCGCCGACATTGTCGTGGCCGCCGACGACGCGCGATTTGCGCTGGGTTATGGGGCGCTCGGCCTGACTGCCGATGGCGGCAACACCTGGTTCCTGCCGCGCATGGTCGGGATGCGACGCGTCCAGGAGCTGTTCCTGCTCAACCGTCGCCTCACCGCTCAGGAAGCGCTCGACTTCGGACTGGTATCGCGCCTGGCTCCTGATGATGCCGTCGAGAACCAGGCAGCCGCCCTCGCCGCGACACTTGCCGCAGGTCCGACACGCGCCTTCGGCGCCGTCCGCCGCATGCTGAGGCAGTCATTTGAAACCGGCCTGTCGGATCAGCTCGAAGCTGAAAAAGACTCTATCGTAGCGGCCAGCCGCACGGATGACGCGCAAGAGGGAATCGCCGCCTTCATAGCCAAGCGTCGCCCGCAATTTCGCGGTGGATGAGCAGACCGAACGAACGACAATTCAACATCAGCCCACCACTGACGCCGCAGCGCGTTCAGTTCAGCCCGCTCATATTGGTTGTTGCAAGTTTTTTTGATCTCCCGGTGCACACATCGTGCACCCGCCGCCTTCTAAGCAATTGAAAAACTTGAATTCTCGTTCTCATCCATCATGGGCGCGACGGAAAAGCGATAGTCTTGATATTTCGATATCTTATCTTGCTCTCTCAATGTGATGAAGCACGAACATGTGCGACTCCAAACTGGTCGAAATTCATGCTGGACGGGCGGTTATATTATTTTCGCGAGAATAATATAACCGCCGAGAGGCCCGTCGCCGGCCGCGCGCGAGCCGCGGTCCCTTTTCAGCTGACGGGGCGCACAGCGATCAATTGAGGAGGAAGTCGCTCGCAAACGTGATGTGGCCTGGCATGATGCCCTCGACCAGAGCTCGGAAGTACCAAACCGTACCAGCACGCCGCCCTCGGTATGCTCCGTGATCGTGAGTTTTGTGCGGCGTTCGCGGGGGTGATGCCGGACGCTGAACGACCACGAGATTCCCCGTCACGAGATGAGCCAGCCGGGCGACATCGCCCAACTGGTCGAAACCGCCCTCATGCTGCCGAACAACGTGTCGGTCTCCGAACTGCTCGTCCACTGCCAGTTCGAGCCGATGCTGTAGCGATCGCTTCGACCGTTGCACTTGGGCCGCGCTATATCTTGAAAATGCGATCCAACCGACTGATCAACCGGACGTCATCATTTCGCCGACGCTGACGTTCCAACCTCATCGATCAGCTTCCAGGACGAACCTTCAAATTTCGCCATGCGCAGCGATTCGTAGGGTGCGTAGTCCTGCGGCGTGGTGTTGAGCTGGATTCCGGGCAGCATCATCTTGAGACGCGTGCCCTTCATGCTGGTCGCCTGTTTCAGGAGATTTTCCCGCGTCAGGTCGTCTCCGCACTTCGTAATCGCCTTGACGATACCCTGCACGTTGACATAGCCCGACAGGGCGACGAAATCGCCGGGATTGTCGTTCGGCACCCACTTCTTCATGAACTCCACATACTCCTTCACCTCGGCGTCATCGGCCCAGGCCGGATCACCAGCCTGCTTTGTGAATTGCGTCGTGATGATGCCTTGCGCGTTGTCGAAGCCGGCCGGCTCCAGCACCGTCTTGACTGAATTGGTCGGGCTGGCAAGGAACTGCAGCGGCGTCCAGCCCGTCTCCTTCACCTTGCGCAGGCCTTGCGCAGTGAATTTCGGCGTCGAGAAGTACAGCAACGTGTCGGCGCCGGAATCCTTCAGGCGAACGATCTGGGAGTCGATGGTCGGCTCGGTTATTTCATAGGTCACTTCGGCCACGATCTTGATCTTGTCGCCGAGCCCAGCCTTCAGGCCGACCAGAAAGTCCTTGCCGTAATCATCGTTCTGATACAGCACGCCGATTTTGGCCGCCGGCTTGTGCTTGAGGATGTACTGCCCGAACGTCTTCCCCTCCATCTCGAAGCCCGGATACATCGGCACGGTCCAGGGGAAGTTCTGCGGATCGGCGAAACGCCGGCCGCCGGCAGACACGAAGATGTGAGGCACCTTGGCGCCGTTCAGATATTTCTGGATCGCGACATTCGGTGTGCTGCCCACGGTACCGACATCGGCCAGCACCTCGTCATTCTCGACCAGTTTTCGGGTCTGTTCGATTGCCTTCGGCGGGCTGAAGGCGTTGTCGAGCGAGATCATGTTGATCTTGCGGCCGTTGATGCCGCCCGCCTCGTTGACCATCTTGAAATAGCCGGTCATCACGCGGCCGTAGCTGGAGAACGCCGATGCCGGCCCGCTATAGGGCACGGTCTGGCCGAGCTTGATCTCGGTGTCGGTGACGCCGGGCCCGTACTTCTTCTCGGCGGCCGACAGATCACCGGTCGTTGCGACGGCCATCACGGCAACCGCGGCTATCAATCCAAATTTCCGGATCATGCTCCCCTCCCGTGTAGCCCGCTTGAACGGATCTCAATTTAACGGTACACTAGCATACTATTTTTTACCTTACAAGCAAGTTAGCCGGTTTCTTTTGTCACGGGCCCGTAGGTAGCGGTGTCGGCGCGCATCAGCACGGCCTACCCTTCTACTCGCACGCCCTGGATTCGCCTTTGGTTTCCTGCAGTTCAATCCGGTCGATCTGCGCGAACAATTCATCCGCAATATCAAGATCGGTTGCGAAGTTCATGGGATCGGCGTGGCCGCAGATCACGTCGGCGAAATGCCAGGTCGCCACAGCCACCACCCGGTCCTTTGCCATCATCGCGATCTTGAGCGGATGCCTGGCGCCGACACCGCGTGCGGTCTGGTAGCCGTCAGCGATGCAATAGAGTTCGACTCGCATTTTCCCGGTCGCTACCGCCTGGATCGAAACCTCGATGTCGCAAAAGCCGAACGCGGGATCGTCGCGCGAGCCCTCCGCATAGAAGTAAAATGCACCGATTTTGCCATGCGCGCACGGACCCAATGCGCGGTCGCGCGGCACCTGCGGGTCCGGCCTTGCCGGCGTACGCGGCGGGAGAAGCCCAAGCGAACAGAATTGACGATAGGAATAACAGGTAGCCAGAACAGCCTCCCCTCACATTCGCTTCAAGCCGGGGGCCCTGATGTCGAGACCCAACAAGCCCTTTGCATTGCTCATAAACGTTTCACGCGCGAGGCCCAGCGCCCGCTCGGCAAACTCGACCGGCCGATCCTGTTTGATCATGAACGGATAGTCCGACCCGGCCACAATGCGGTCCTTGCCGACCTTGGTCACCAGATAGTCCAACGCGACATCGTCATAGAGGATGGTGTCGTAGTAGAACGACTTCACCATCTCGCCGGGATCGCGCGGAAATAGGCTATTTAGCGGCGGTCCGATACTCCGGGCGTGCCGCAGCCGTGGCAGGATCCAAGGCAGCGCGCCGCCGCCATGGCTGAGCAGGATCCGCAGATCTGGGAAGCGCTCAGTCACACCGTTGGTCATCAGCGACACGGCGGCAAAAGCGGTTTCGAGCGGAAATGCAGCGACCGCCGCCAGCTCGGGCCGGCCACCCATGCGGTCGAGACCGAGCGGGTGCAGCGGATGGACCATCACCAGCAGCCCCGCCTGCTCGGCCGCGGCATAGATATCGTGCAGCCTGATATCGCCGAGCGGAATACCGTTGATGTGGCTGCCGATCTCGATGCCGCGCAGGCCGAGAGATTTGATCTCTTCCAGCCGTTTGACGGCGAGAGACGCATCCTGCATCGGCGCCATGCCGATGCCGATGAATTTCCTGGGGTTCGCATGGCAGAGTTCAGCGATGCCCTCATTGATACACCGGCACAACGCGTCGGCATCCGCGGCCGGAAACCAGTGCGACAGCAGTTCCGGCATTGGCGAGACGACCTGCACGTCGACATCGTCGGCCGACATGTCATGGATGCGGCGGTTGGCGTCCCAGCTTCGGGAATCGATGACGCGGAACACCTTGCCGCCGACCATCACCGCGGCCCCATCCGCGCCCTTGCGTTCGATCGACGGCCAGAGCGGATTGCGCCCGGCGTGCTGCGGAATGCTGCCGGGAACGAAATGAGTATGAGTATCGATGGCCTCGGCCACAACGCGCTTCCTCGATATTGTCATGCACCGCACTAATTCCGCACATTCTCCGGGCGGAACCTGCGATGTCACTTTACAAGCAGGTTGGACTGTTTTTAATATGGATGCAATCGAAGAATGGACGGCAGGGTTTTGCGAACCTCGCTCGACCGGCTTTATGAAAACGGCGCGACGATCAAGATCGCGTCAGGGAGCGAAAGCGGAAATTGTCGGCGCCAATCGAAAACATCGTGATTGCAGGAGCAGGCCAGGCCGGGGGCCGTGCAGCGGAAGCGTTGCGCGCCCGCGGCTTTCAGGGCGCCATCACCATGCTCGGCGAAGAGCCCCACCCGCCCTACGAGCGGCCGCAATTGTCCAAGGCGATGCTGCACAGCCCGGGAGTGGCGGTTGCCTATCTCAAACAGACCCAGGATTGGAGCGACGTCCTGAACGTTCGGCTCGAAACCGGTGCGGCAGTAACCGATTGCGACGCCGACCGCCGCACGGTTACCACGGCCGATGGCCGTTTGTTCGCCTACGATCGCCTGCTGATCGCGACGGGAACGCGGCCTCGCCGGCTTGCTGCACTGGAAAACCCGGGCCTTGAAATTCAGTACCTGCGCAACGTCGAGGATGCGCTGCGCTTTCGCAAATCCGTTCAACATCAATCCCGGATCGTGATCGTCGGCGGCGGCGTGATCGGGCTGGAGGCGGCCTGCGCAGCGGCCAGGAATGGATGTCGTGTCACGGTGATCGAGAGCGAGCCGCGCTTGCTGGCCCGGGCATTCCCGCCGCTCGTCAGCGACATCGTCGCCGCCAGCCATCGCAGCCATGGCGTCAACTTCATCTTTGGCGCGACCGTCACCGGAAGTACGCCTGATGGCGTTCAGCTCAGCAATGGCGAAGAAATCGAAGCGGATCTGGTGCTGATCGGCATTGGCGTCGAACCGGTGCCGACGGTCGCGGAACGGCTTGGTTTGCCGTCGCAAGTCGGAATCGCCGTCGATGCCTGCGGCCGCACCGCGGCCTCAGGCGTATTCTGCGCCGGCGATGCCGCCCTGCAATGGAGACGATGTCACGGCCGCGCGATCCGTGTCGAGACCTGGGCCAATGCGCAGAACCAGGCGATTTCGGTGGCGGCGAACATGATCGGCGAGGCCAGAGAATACAGCGACCCGCCCTGGTTCTGGACCGACCAGTATGACCTGAACATTCAGGTCGCCGGTGACATGCTCGACAGCGACCACATCGTCCGCGGCGATGAACGTTCTGGAAAATTCTCGGTTGTAGCGATGCGCGGCTCGGAAGTGGTCGGCGCGCTGTCGGTCAATGCCGCCAAGGAGATGGCCATGCTCAAGCGTGTAATCGCAGCGAACGCCAAGCCGTCACGTGCCGACCTTGAATCGCCCGCCTACGATCTGCGGGCCGCCTTGAAATGAAAAGCAAAGAAATTTCCAGGGAGAAACAGCAATGAACGCGTTCCAACGGATGAATACCGCGCTCATGATCGATGAAGGCAAGAAGATATTCAAGGTTTCGCGCCGGGCCTTTGTCGATCCCGATATTCTGGAGGCCGAGCGGGCGCAGATCTTCGACAAATGCTGGCTCTACCTCGGCCATAGCTCCGAACTCGCCAAGCCCGGGGATTTCGTCACACGCTCGGTCGGGGGGCGGAACATCCTGTTCGCGCGCGATGGCAAGGGCAATCTCAAGGCGATGCTCAACACCTGCCCGCATCGCGGTGCGCAGGTCTGCCGCGAAAAGCACGGCAGCGCCAAATCCTTCCAATGCTTCTATCACGGCTGGGTATTTGGGCTCGATGGAACGCTGCGCAGCCAGCCTGGCGAGTCCTCCTACGCCGAGGATTTCAAGGAGCGCTCGACCTCCAACATGCAGCAGGTGGCTCGGTTCGAGAGCTACCGCGATCTCAATTTCCTCTGCTTCGACAAGGGCGTCGAAAGTCTCTCGGACTATCTGGGTCCGGTGAAGGAGTATCTCGATGTGATCTGCGATCAGGCCGAGATGGGAATGATCATCGTCGGCGGCACGCAGGAATACTCGATGCGGGCGAACTGGAAGCTGCTGACCGAGAACAGCATCGACGGCTACCACGCGTTGACGACGCATGCGACCTATCTGGACTATCTGAAGTCGGCGACCGGCGCGCTGGCTCAGGTCGCCTTTGAGGGCTCGGCGCGCGATCTCGGCAAAGGACATGCCGTGCTCGAGTACAAGGCGCCGTGGGGTCGCCCCGTCGCGCAATGGATTCCCTCATGGGGCGAAGAAGGAAAACGCGAGCTTACCCGTCTCTATGATGGCCTGGTGAAGCGTTTCGGCAAGGAACGCGCCGATCGCATCGCCACCTTCAACCGCAATCTGTTTATCTTCCCGAACCTGGTGATCAACGACATCATGGCCGTGACGGTGCGAACCTATTATCCCGCCGCGCCCGACTTCATGAACATCAGCGCCTGGGCCCTGGCCCCCAAGGAAGAGACCGAATGGGCGCGGAAGTACCGGCTGTTCAACTTCCTGGAATTTCTCGGGCCCGGCGGCTTTGCAACACCTGACGACGTCGAGGCGCTCGAACAGTGCCAGCGCGGTTTTCGCAACTCCGCCGAGGCGCAGTGGAACGACATTTCGAAAGGCATGAGCAAGGACAACCCGTCCTACGACGACGAATTGCAGATGCGCGCGTTCTGGTCGAACTGGAACGAGCATATTTTCAAGGTGCCGGCATGAGCGACGGAGTAACCGCGATGCACACCATAGCCCGTACCGACGTCGAGGATTTCCTGTTCGCCGAAGCCGAACTGCTGGATGAATGGCGGCTTCCGGAATGGCTGGAGCTGTTCACCGACGACGCGATCTATTATGTCCCGGCGACGGATCTGGCCGTCGACGCTTCGCCCGACAACAACCTGTTCTATGTCGCCGACGACCGCTTCCGTCTCAGCGAGCGGGTCAAGCGCTTGATGAAACGAACCGCGCATGCCGAGTTCCCGCATTCGCGGACACGACACCTCGTCAGCAACGTCCGTATCAGAAAGCATATCGGCGACGATATCGAGGTGAGTTCGGCCTTTATCACCTACCGCACCAAGGATGGCGTCACCGACACGTATTTCGGCAGCAACCGGTATCGTCTGGTGCCCGGCAACGGCACCTTCCGGATCAAGGAAAAGCGCTGCCTCTTGGACAGCGAAGGTCTTCGCGCCCAGGGCCGCGTCAGCATCATTCTGTGAAAGCAAGGCAGGCAATGGATCAAAAGCTCAGGGATAATGTCGCCATCGTCACCGGTGCGGCCAAGGGCATCGGCCTCGCGATCGCCGAGCGGTTGGCGCGGGACGGTGCCAAGCTCGTGCTCGCCGACCTCGACGAGGCCGGGCTGAAACAGGCCGCCGCCCATCTCGGCAAAGAGTTCGGCGCCGAGGTCACCAGCCATGCCGGCGATCTCTCCGATCAGGGCACGGCGGAAAAAACCATCAATCTCGCGAGCGAGCGCTTCGGCCGCCTCGACATCCTCATCAACAACGCCGGCGGCGGCATCATCAGGGCATTCGTCGAACAAACGCCGGAAACCCTGAAAACCACCATCGACCGCAATCTCTGGACCGTGCTGTGGTGCTCCTGGTACGCGGTTCCCAGGATGCGCGAGCAGGCGTATGGCCGCATCATCAACCTCGGCGCCGATTCAGTCCGCAACGGCCTGTGGGATCATGCCGCCTATAACGCGGCCAAGGGCGGCGTTCATGGCCTTACGACAGGCATGGCACGTGAATTCGCCAAGGACGGCATCACGGTCAATACGGTCGCCCCCTGCGCGGTCAACACGCCGCAGATGGTGGCGATCACCAAGAGCAACCCCGCGCTCGCCGCCAAGTTCGTCAGCGTCATTCCCATGGGCCGTCCGGCCGAAATGGAAGAAGTCGCCTCGATGGTTTCCTATCTCGCTTCCGCCGAAGCGTCGTTCGTGACTGGACAGGTCATCAGCGTCAACGGCGGCAGCACCATGCTCTAGGTCTTGATATGGGTGAAACAGTCGTTCTCTGCGCGGCCAATGAAGTGGTCGAAGGTGAAATCAAGCAGGCGCCGCTGCCAGATGGCTCCAACGTGGCGCTCTACCGGGTCGACGGCGCGATCTACGCCACCGCCGACATGTGTACCCATGGCGAGGCGTCGCTTGCGGAAGAAGGCATCATCACCGGGAGGACCGTCGAGTGCACGTTCCACTTCGGCACCTTCGACGTGACCACCGGCGAGCCGACCGGCATGCCCTGCGAGATCGCACTGAAAACATATCCCGTCACTATCGTTGACGGCAACGTTCAGATCGAGGTCTAGAAATGGCGAACCGTCCTGACCGTGTCCCCGCCCCGCTGAAATCCGCGCGCCGCCCGCTCGGCACCGCCCGGCGAAGAACCCAGGCCGAGCGGACCGAGGAAACCCGCACGCGCATCCTCAAGGCCGCTTCCGAACTCATTCGCCGGCGCGGCTACGCCCGCTTTCGGACCGCCGACGTCGCCGCCGAAGCGGGACTTTCCCGTGGGGCGCAGCTTCATCATTTCCCGACCAAGGATTCGCTTGTGGTCGCCACCCTCGAGTACGTCTTCGAGCAAGCCCAGATCCAAAGCCGCCGCCGCGCGGCGGCCGTCAATCGGCCGCGCGACCTGATCGAAGCCGTGATCGAGGACGCGCGCGAGTTCTTCTTCAGCGAGCATTTCCTGGTGGCGATCGACATCGTGCTGTCGACGTCGACCGATCAGGCCGTGCGCAAGCAGATCCTTGATATCTCCCGCAAGGCGCGCCGGCCGGTCGAGACGGCCTGGACCGAAGCGCTGGCCGCGAGCGGCGTGCCGCCGTCGCTGTCAGCCGACATCGTCGCCCTGACGCTCAGTCTGGTGCGCGGCATGGCGCTGCGCACGCTGTGGGACAACGACCCCAAATGGTTCGACGAGCTGTTCGCGGTGTGGCGGCGGATGATCAAGATTTTCCTGGAATCCCAGCATCCGAAGGCGCGGGCGCGATGAACAACGGCCGCACCACCCCCCTGATCACCTCGGTCTGCTACGTGCGCCTCGCCGTCAGCGAGCCGGGCGCCAGCGCACGCTTTGTGTCCGATATTTTCGGCCTGCAACGCGTCGCCGATCAGGATGGCGAAATCGCCTTTCGTTCCGACGACCGGTTTCGCACGGTGAGCCTTGGCCAGAACGCCGCAGATGGCGCCAGCGTCGGGATCGAGGTCTGGGATGATACGGCGCTGGAGGAAATCGGCGGGCGATTGCGCGCACTCGGCTTCACGGTCCAGGAGGCCTCAGCCAGCGAGTGCAAACGCCGGTACGTGCAGTCGGCGCTGCTGACCGAAGACGCATCCGGCAACCGGATCGATCTGGCGGTGCGCCCGACGCGAAGCGGACGGCGTTATTTTCCACCGCGCGATGCCGGCATCGTCGCGTTTCATGGCGTCGGCCTTCGTAGCACCGATCACGCACGCGACCTCGCATTCTGGCGCGCGCTCGGCGCCGAGGTCAGCGACTGGGTCGGCGAGATCGCCTATCTGCGGATCGACGGATTGCACCACCGCATCGCGCTCTATCCGTCGAACCGCAATGGGCTGCTCTATGCGGCGTTCGAGGTCGAGGCGCTCGATCAGATCATGCAGAACAGCTACTTCATGCAGGAAAGCCAGATCAGGATCGTGCAGGGCCCGGGCCGCGAGGCGGCGTCGCGGCAGATGTTCCTGCATGTCGAGGGACCGGACGGCCTGGTCTTCTCCTACGTGAACGGCATGGCGGAACTCGACGGCAAGCCGCGGCTGGCGCGGCAATTCCCGCTTGCTGCCTCCTCGCTCTGCGACTGGGGCAGCGAAAGCAAGGACGTACCGGAACTGAGCGCCGGGCCGATGAACAGGAGAACAACATGATCCAGCTGAAGGATGTGAGCTACGTCCGCCTCGGTTCGCCAGATCTCGAATCGGCCGAGCATTTCGCGACCGCCTGTCTCGGCCTGCAGATTGCCGAGCGCGGCAAGAAGGACCTCTACCTTCGCTCCGACGAGCGTGCGCACACGCTGTGCTACATGGAAGGCGACCCTGATGACCAGACCGTCGGCTTCGAGGTCGAGGACGAGGCGAGCCTGCAGGAAGCGGCCTCAACGCTGGAAGCGCTCGGGCATGCCGTCCACGCAGGGACCGCGCAGGAAGCCGAGCGGCGCAAGGTAAGAGCCTTCATCGGCTTTCGCGATCCGACGGGCAATCACATTGAACTGGTGGTGCGGCCGGAGCGCAGCGGCCGGCGCTATTTCGCCAGCCGCGATGCCGGGATCACCGGCTTCAGCCATATCGGCCTCAACTCCACCGATCCGGCGCGCGACGAGCGGTTCTGGACGCAAGTGTGCAACGCCCGCGTCAGCGACCGGATCGGCGACATTCCGCTGATGCGCGTCAATGCGATCCACCACACCATTGCGCTGGTGCGTGCGCCCAAGGCCGGCATCCAGCACATCAACCACCAGGTCGGGACCAGCGACGACGTGCTGCGCTCCTACTACTTCCTCAATGAGCGGCGCGTGCCGATCGTGTTCGGCCCCGGCCGCCATCCGACCTCAGGCGCGCGCTTCCTCTACTTCATGGGCCCGGACGGCATGATCTTCGAATATTCGGTCGGCGTCGACGAGATCGAAGACGAGGCGACGCACCGGCCGCGGCAATTCGGCTTTGAGCCGACCAGTTTTTGCATGTGGGGCTCCAAACCCGCGGGCATGGCCCTGCCGAACTCCTGATTGGAACAGAACACATGGATCTGGGATTGAAGGGGCGCACCGCGATCGTGTGCGCGGCAAGCCAGGGCCTTGGCAAGGCGAGCGCGATGGCGCTCGCCCGCGAAGGAGTCAACCTCATCATCGCGGCACGCCGCGGGGATGTGCTGGAGAGCGCCGCCAGCGAGGTCGCGGCTGCGACCGGCAACCAGCCCAAAACCGTCATTGCCGATGTGACCACCAAAGAAGGCCGCGACGCCATTCTCGCCGCCTGCCCGGCTCCCGACATTCTCATCAACAATGCCGGCGGACCGCCACCCGGAGATTTCCGCAAGTTCGAGCGTGAGGACTGGATCAAGGCGCTCGATGGCAACATGCTGGCGCCGATCGCGCTGATCAGGGCGACCATCGACGGCATGATCGCGCGCAAGTTCGGTCGCATCGTCAATGTCACCTCACATGCCGTCAAGGCGCCGGTCGCGATGCTTGCACTTTCCAACGGCGCGCGCACCGGCTTGACGGGTTTTGTCGCGGGACTGGCCCGGTCGGTCGCCGAGCACAACGTGACGGTCAACAACCTGCTGCCCGGCACGTTCGATACCGACCGCCTCAAATCCAATCTGGCGGCGCTGGCCCGGAATTCGTCGCGCGAGGTCAGCACCGTGACTGAGGAGATCAGAACAGCCAATCCGACCAGGCGGTTCGGCCATCCCGATGAATTCGGCGCGACCTGCGCGTTCCTGTGCTCGTCGCAGGCCGGTTACATCACCGGGCAAAACATTCTGATCGACGGCGGCGCCTATCCCGGCACCTTCTGATTCGAGCAAGCCCGATTATCTTCGAGCCACTACTCGGTCTTGACGTTGCGATCCTCGATGACCTTGCGCCAGGCGGGAATTTCGGCCGCTATGATGGCGGACAGTTCGGCGGGAGTACTGGTAGCGGCCTCGACGCCGTAGGCCAAGAAGCGGTCGCGCAATTGCGGCATCGCCAGCGTCGTGTTGATGGCAGCGTTGAGCTTGCTGATGATCTCGGGCGGCGTACCCGCGGGAGCCAGCAGCCCGAACCAGGTTTCGACTGAGTATCCCTTCAAGACATTACCGATGGGCGTGGCACCGGGAGCAACGGCGGAGCGCTCGGGCGATGAGACGCCGAGCAGCTTCACCTTGCCGGACCGGATATGCTCGTTCAGCGTGTCGGATGTTGTCGTGAGCAGGATGTCGACCTCGCCAGCGAAGATCGCGAGCGTTGTCGGTGCCTGGCCGCGGTATGGGACGTGGACCATCTGCAGCCCGGCCTGGTTGAGAAAGCGCTCCGTGCTGAGATGTCCGAGCGACCCCGGTCCGGCAGTCGCGTACAGCATCGGCTTGCCCTGCGCCTTGGCGTAGGCAATCAGGCCGGCGGCATCGTTCACCGGCACCTTTTCGCTCGCAACCAGGACCAGCGGCGCTTTGGAGACCAGCGAGACCGGCGCAAAGCTCTTCAGCGGATCGAAATCGACGCCCTTTTGAAGCAGTGGGGCGATCGAGATCGGACCGTTGTTTGCAAACAAAAGCGTGTAGCCATCCGGATCCGCCCGGGCGGCTTCGTTGGCGCCGGTGGTGCCCGCCGCGCCCCCGCGGTTGTCGATAACGAGCGGCTGGCCGAGGAGCTTGGCCATCGGCTCCTGCAGTGCGCGCGCCATGATGTCGGTCGAACCGCCGGCGGGATATGGCACGATGAGCCGGATCGGCCGCGACGGATAATTGTCTGCGGCGGCAGTTCCGGCAAGAACCACAAGCCCGAGCGCAAGAGCCAAGAAATGAAGTCGTTTCACGTCGATCCTCCCATCAGGTCGTCTCTTTTGCTTTTTGATGCAGTCTTTCTCTCCGGCCGGTTCTATTCCGCTGCCGTTCTGGCGAGCTTTCCGAACGCGCCGGAGGCGGCCAGTTTTGCGATTTCATCAGCGGACAGGCCAAGCACGCGTTCGAGCACGTCGTCGCGGTGCGATCCTATGGACGGAATTTCCCGCCCGATCGCACTACGCGCACCCGACATTCGCCACGGCGCGTTGACACCCTTGAACTCGCCGGCGGCGTCAGCGATCGGTGCGAATGTGCTGCGACCGGCGAGATCGGAATCGTTCAGCGCTTCGGCCGGGTCTCGAAAGCGCGCGCAGGGAATGCCGGCCCCGTCGAGCATGGCAAGGCATTCGTCCATTGTGTATTGCATGGTCCATTTTTCGATGACCTGCATCATCGCGGTCCAGTTCGCGCCGCGCGCCGGCACCGATGCGAACCGCGGGTCGGACGAGAGCTCCGGCAGGCCAGTCAGCTCGCGAAGGGCCGCAAAATTGCGCGCCGACACCGGCGCGATCAGGATGTCGCCATCCCCAGTGCGCACGGGCCCGTAGGTCGGCCGCGGCATCGGCCTGGAGAACTGCGCTTCCTGCAGCTCATACACCAAGAGGTTCAGCATGCAGTCCATCAGGGCGACATCGATGCGCTGTCCTTCGCCGGTCCGCGCGCGCTGCACCATTGCCGTCTGAATCGCCGAGAAGCCGAAAATGCCGCCGAGAACATCGGCGACGAACACCGCACCTGCCGCCGGCCGGTCGCGGTCGCCGGCATACCGCATCAGCGTGCGATCGAAGCCGCTTTCGGCATGAACGATCATCGCATAGGCGGCGCGCTCGGCCTGCGGGCCGGTCTGGCCGTAGCCGGAGATCGAGCAATAAATCAGTCCCGGATTGATCTTTCGCAGCGCCTCATATCCGAGACCCAGGCGCTCCATCACACCGGGTCGGAAATTCTCGACCAGGATGTCGGTGTCTTCGACCATACGATGGACGAGCCTGATCGCATCAGGTGATTTCAGGTCGAGCGCGATGCTCCGCTTGCCGGCATTGAGCTGGCCGAAATAGGCGCTGTGGCCGTCCCGCACCGGCGCGCGCAGGCGCATCTCGTCGCCTTCCGGCGGCTCGACCTTGATCACTTCCGCGCCGACATCCGCCAGCAGCCGCGCGCAATAGGGCCCGGCCAGCATGATGGAGAAATCCAGCACCCGCACACCCTTGAGGGGTGATGTCGATGTTTCATCCTGCATGCTGCCTGCCTCCTATCTCGGTAGCCCGAGCCCGCGCTGGGCGATCAGGCTGCGCTGTATCTCGTTGGTCCCGATGCTGATCACCCACATCAGCGAATGCCGCAGGTTCTGTTCAAACCGTCCATTGTCGATCGCGCCCGACATCTGCTCGGAAATCGCGGCGCGCATGCCGAGAATATCGAGCGCCGCCTCGCCGAAGCGTTCCATCAGTTCGCCGGAATAGACCTTGCTGATCGCGCCGTATTCCGGCGGCGTCACGCCGTCGGCCGCGAGTTCGGCGCAGCGCATCATCAGTTGCCGGCCAACTTCGATTTCGCAGGCAAGAGTCGCCATCTTGTCGCGCACGACCGGATCCTGAGCGAGCGGCGGCCGATCGCCTTCGGCCGCCATCACATGCCGGCGCAGTTGCTCGAAGGCATGAGCCACCTTCAGCACGATGCCGCCGCCGACCAGACCGCGCTCGAAGGCGAGCGCGCCCGTCAGGACTTTCCAGCCGCCATTGACCTCGCCGACGATGTTTTCCAGGGGAATGCGAACGTCGTCATAGAAGATGTTGGCAAACGTGCCGTCATACATCGTGCCCGCCGGCTGGATCGTAATGCCCGGCGCATTCATCGGGACGATGAACATGCTGATGCCGGCATGCGGCGGCTTGGCGTTCCTGTCGGTCCGGGCTGCAAGAAACATGTATTGGCCCCACCAGGTCGTGGTCCAGATCTTCTGGCCGTTGATGACCCAGTGCTCGCCGTCTCGCACCGCGCTGGTGCGCAGCGCGGCGAGATCGGAGCCGGCCTGGGGCTCGCTGTAGCCCATGCCGTGCATGGCCTCGCCCCGCAGGATTTCCGGCAGGTATTTCTGCTGCTGCTCCGGCGTGCCGAACATCATTAGCGCATTGGCCTGGATCGACGCGCCGATGCGCGGTGCTTCGCCCTGCTCCATCGTCTCCATGAATGCGATCTGCTCCAACGGAGAACGCCCCTGCCCGCCGAATTCCTTTGGCCAACCGAGGCCGATCCATCCGGTCTTGCCGATATCGCGCGCGAAGCCAGCGTCGAACTCACGCTTTTCAAACGGCTGTTCGTCGAACCTCGCCTTCCTGTCTCCCGACCAGTTCTGATCGAGCCATCGCCACACCTGGTCGCGGAGCTCGTTGCCGGCCGGACCGAGATCGTAGTGCGGCAGCGGCGCGCCGCCACGATCCAGCAAGTACGAAGCCAGCCGCCGCCGCGCCTCGGGCGCACCGCCGAGCGCGACCGTGTCCAGGTGCACGCGCTTGAAATGTCGCGCGGCCTCGTGCTCTTCGGCATAGCCAATGGCGCCGAAAATATGCTGGGTCTCGAGCGACACGCGCCGCAGCGCGTCGCCGCCAAAGGCGACCGCGCAGTCGGCGAAATAGCGCCAGTTGCGATCGCCGATGTCATGCAGTCTGCCCGCATGATCCACGATGAGGCTGACGCCTTCGAGCGCAATGAGGCCATTCGCAAGCTTGTGCTGAATCGCCTGGAACTTTGCGATTGGTTGCCCGAACTGGTGACGCTCCTTGGCATAGTCCACGGCCAGCTCGAACGCCCGCCGGGCCGCGCCATATGCCCGCCCCAGCAATGCTACCTGGGCCTTGAGGCTGATATCGTCGAGATTGGCGCCCTCAAGCGGAAGCAGCGTCAGCGGCGCCGAGTCCAACCGCACCTCGCAGAGCCCCCAAGCGCCCATGGCGCGCGTCGGCGTGAGGACAATGCCTGATGCATCCAGTTGAACGAGGGCGAGATGGGACGCATCAACGGCCACGAGAAGATGTGTGGCACCGGCCGCCTCGACGAAACGAAGCACGCCTGTTGCGCACGAGCCGTCAATCCGGATCGATCCTGCGCCCACATCAGGGTCGCGGGCGCCGAAGGAGAAAGCAGCCACCACCGTGCCGGCATGCAGCTTTTGCAGCAGCTCCACCGCGGCATCCGCCCGCGAGCCCGAGAGCGCAAGGTTGGCCAGCGCGGCGGACCACATCGGCGCCGGACACGTGGCACGGCCAAGTTCTTCCATCGCCACCAGGATTTCGCGAAGGCCGCCTTCGTCAGGGCCAGAACCGAGCGCAGCTACCCCCTGCCCGATGAGCTTGCCCCAGATCGCCGAGATATCGTCCGGGGACGGGCGTTCCGTGCCACCGCCCGCGGCCCAATGCGCTTCGAGAAACCCGCGCAGGGAATCCCGCAGCATCTCGGCGATATCGTCGCTCGGAGGCCCGGCCGCATCCATGAGAGATTATGCCTTGCCGTATTTCGGCTTGCGCTTCTCCTTGAACGACATGGTCGCCTCTTTGTGGTCGGCGGTCTCGAACGTCACCTGCTCGAGCGCCATCGAGGCCTCCAGCATCATATTCACGCGGTCCTTGATGACCTGGTTGATCGACAGCTTGGTCCAGCGAATGGCCCAGGTCGGGCCGTTGGCTAGCTCAATCGCGATTTCGCGGGCCTTGGCGAGCACCTCCGCACGCGGCGCAACGTGGTTGACCAGCCCGATCCGCTCAGCCTCCGCGCCTTTCAGGAGCGTGCCGCGGATCAGGTACTCCTTGGCCTTGTTGATGCCGATCAGCAGCGGCCAGATCACGGTGCCGCCGTCGCCGGCGACGAGCCCGACGCGCGAGACGTGGGTATCGCCGATGCGCGCGTCTTCCGCCATCACCGTGATGTCGCAAAGAAGCGCGTGGGTCGCGGCGAGGCCGATGGCGTCGCCGTTGATCGCTGCAATGATCGGCTTGTCGAGCTCGAGCTGGCGGGTCACGCCACGGCGGCTGATCATGGGGTCGTGGACTTCACCCTCTTCGAGGACGTCGCCGCCCGGCCGCTCCGACATCGCTTTCACGTCGCCACCGACGCTGAAGAAGTCGCCCGCCCCGGTCAGCACCACGACATTGACGGCGTGATCGTCAGCCAGATCGTCCCAGATGGTCCGGAGTTCGCGGATCAGCTTCTGATTGATGGCGTTGCGTGCTTGCGGCCGGTTCAAGGTCACGGTCGCGACCTTGTCCGCAACCTCGACCGACAGGCATTCGTATCTGGCATAGTAGGACACATTTTCCTCCGTTGTTATGATTGTTCGAGCGTGGATCGAGCCACCCTCTGTTATCTGCGCATTCCGGGCTGCACCTCCGCCAACGCGACGTGAAGCGACATCGCGCCGGGGTCCTGCTCCAGCATCCGCTGGACGGATTCCAAATGAGCACGCATCAGGCGCGTCGCCGTCGCAACGTTTCGTTCACCCAGCGCCGCCAGGAATTGCCGCCGCTTTTCCGCCAGCCGCGCCATCGCAACCCCGCTCGACGAGACCTTGGCGTAGACGAAGCGCATGTGAATCTCGGTGACCGAATCCATGATCATGGCGATCACCTTGTTTCCGGTCGACGCAGCGAGCAGCTTGTAGAACTCGCGCGAGCATTCGACACGGTCCAGCAGCCGCCCCTCCCGCGTCGCATCCTCGGTGCGCCGGATATTGGCCTCTAGCGCGTCGAGATCGGCTTTCCGCGCGTTGGCACAGGCCAGCCGCACCACGAGATCGAGCACGTGAACGCGTGCTTCGGACAATTCCCGGACCGAAATCGTGCCGAGAGACAGCATATCGCGCATGACGCCGTTCATGCGGCTGGTATCGCCCTCCTGAATGAAGGCCCCGCCCTTGACGCCCTTCTGCAGCCGAAGCACGCCGGCCATCTCGAGGCTGCGCAAGGCCTCGCGCAGGACGTTGCGGCTGACGCCGAGCTGCTGGGCCAGATCGCGCTCGGGCGGCAGCTTGTCGCCCGGCTTGAGGACGCCGAGCGCAAGCTGCTCGCGGATTCGCTCGCAGATTTCCTCGAACGCACGCCGCGTGTGGATCGGGCGGAATGCCGGCGCCGCCGGCGCTCCAGCCGCGCGGTGATCGGGGGTGCGCTCCCGCCGGTTGGGCGTCGATGACCTGGGGCGGGCGGGCGTGCGAGGGCTTGACTTGGTGCTCATGCGATGAATTATTAAATGGATCACCCATTCAATGGAAGTCTCTTTTTGGCTTCCGGCAAGAAAAGATGACCCAGGGATCAACATGAGCTTCACCGAGGAGCAGATCGCGTTTCGCGACACCGTGCGGAAAATGGTCGCAAAGCACGTCGCGCCGATCGCGGCCGAGATCGACGAGACCGACCGTTTCCCGCTCGAACTCGTAAAGCTGTTCGGCGAGATGGGGCTGATGCAGCTCTGGGTGCCGGAACGCTATGGCGGCCCGAACGGCAACCTGACCATGGCCTGCCTCGCCCGGGAAGAGATCTCCAGGGTCTCGCCGGCCTGCGCCTCGATCGCGGCGCTCAACACCATGTTCATCATGCCGCTGCTTCACTTCGGCTCCGAGGAGCAGCGCGCCAAATACCTACCCGTTATCGCCAAAGGCGGCGTCGTCACGGCGATCGCGATATCCGAGCCTCAAGCCGGCTCTGACGTCACCGCGATCAACACCCGCGCGCGCAAGGACGGCGACAGCTACGTCCTCAACGGCCGCAAGCAATGGTGCAGCTATGGCGTCGTCGCCGACTACATCGTGGTGATGGCGCGGACCAGCGACGCCGCGGGCGCCGACGGAATCAGCGCCTTCATCGTCGAACCGAAGACGATGTCGGGGGTCTCGTTCGGACGCCACGAGCGCAAGATGGGTTTCCGCGGCGCGCCGAACACGCCGATCTTCTTCGACAATGTCCGTATCCCTGCGGAGAATTTGGTCGGGGAAGAAGGCAAGGGTTTTAGGGCATCGATGCGCGCGCTCGACCTCAACCGGCCGACCATCGGTGCTCAGTCCGTCGGGTTGGCCCAGGGCGCGCTCGACGCGTGCGTTGCCTACGCCAAGGAGCGCAAGCAGTTCAAGAAGGCGATCTCGGAGTTCCAGGGCGTGCAATTCATGCTGGCCGACATGGCCATGCAGATCGAGGCGGCGCGTGCCCTCGTCTATGAATGCGCCCGGGCCGGCGACGCCGGTGACTGGAAACGCCTCAACGTGCTCGCCAGCATGGCCAAATGCGTCGGCAGCGACATGGCCATGAAGGTAACAACGGACGCGGTCCAGATATTCGGTGGTTACGGCTACACCATGGACTATCCCGTCGAGCGCATGATGCGCGACGCCAAGCTGACCCAGATATTCGAAGGCACCAATCAGATCCAGCGCGTGGTCATCGCGCGCGAACTGCTTCGATAGTCACCCTTGCGCCATCGCACCGGTCGCTTCCAACGCTGTGATCTGGTCAGGCGAAATGCCCCAGTCCGCGAGCGCCTGCCGGCTGTCGCGCCCGGGCGCGGGCGTCGGCGTGCGAAGCATGGAAGGCGTGCGGGAAAACCGTGGCGCCGGGCTTGGATGCCGCACTCCGTCAAACCTTGCATAGACCTCACGGATTTGCATCTGCGGATGGCCGGCCGCTTCGTCGATCGTCAATACGGGCGCAAGACAGGCGTCGCGCCCCGCCGCTATCGCCACCCATTCGTCGCGCGTATGCGTTGCGAAGACTTTCGCGAAGCGCTTGCGCATCTGTGGCCACGCCGCGCGATCGTTCTGATCCGGCAGATGTTCTCCATCGATACCCATCACCTTCAGGAGACTGGCGTAGAATTGCGGCTCGATGGCGCCCACCGCGATAAACTTGTCGTCGCTGGTGGCGTAGCTGCCGTAAAACGGCGCGCCACCATCGACGATGTTATCGGCACGCCGCCCGGTCCAGCTGCCCTGCTGCCGGAAAGCCTGGAACGCCGACATCAAATGCGTGACGCCGTCGATCATGGCGACGTCGATCGTTTGTCCGCGGCCCGATTGGCGCGCTTCCATCGAAGCCGCGAGCAGGCCTACGACCAGATACATTGCGCCGCCGCCGAGATCCGCGACCAGATTGAGCGGTGGCGGCGGTGGCCGATCGGCATCTCCCAGGCAATGCAACGCACCCGTCAGCGCGAGGTAGTTGATGTCGTGACCCGCCTCCTGCGCCATCGGCCCCTCCTGCCCCCAGCCCGTCATGCGCGCGTAGACCAGCCCCGGATTGATCCCGTGGCAAATGTCGGGACCGAGCCCGAGCCGCTCCATCACGGAGGGACGAAATCCTTCGATCAGAGCGTCCGCTCCGGCCACGAGATCCAGCACGGCCGTCACGGCCTGCGGTTGCTTGAGGTCGAACGCGACCGAGCGCTTGTTGCGATTGTAGAAGTCGAAGCGCGGCGGCAAATCCGGCTCGACGCCCGGTTTGGCGATGCGATCGATCCGCAGGACGTCGGCGCCGAGATCGCCGAGCAGCGCTCCAGCGAATGGCGCAGGCCCGATCCCGCCCATCTCGATGACGCGAAAGCCGTTCAGCGGTCCCGTCACGGTGAAATCTCCTCTTTCAGCGGTGGAACCGGACGGCAGCGTCGATATCAGCGCGGCCGACGCGCGCCGCGTTGGCCTTGATACTGCGATCCTCGTAGCCAAACGAAACGCCGAACAGCAGTTTGTAATTGGCGGGAATGCCTAGCTGTTCGCGGATGATTTCTGGGAACAGTCCGAGCGCGCCCTGCGCGCAGGACGCGATGCCGCGCGCGGTCAGCGCCAGCATCAGGGTCTGCGCATACATGCCGATATCGGCCGCCTCGCGGGTATCGAACGGCGCCGGCATGAAGATCAATACGGCATGCGGCGCGTCGAAGAAGGCGTGATTGCGGATATAGGCCATCTTGCGGCCAACCACGTCGCTCCGCTCGACTCCCATCGCGCCGTATAGTTTCTGCGCCGCGTCCACCTGCCGCTCGCGGTAGATGCCGGTGAACTTGCCGTCAGCCGGCCAGTCCGGCCTGATCGGCTCGTCCCGCATCCCGGCCGCTACCAATGCTTCGCGCAGCCGTTTCAAGGCCTCGCCGGATACCACATGCGGCGTCCACGGCTGGACGTTGCAATTCGACGGCGACCATTGCGCAAGCTCGAACACCTCTCGCAATGTCGCCTCCGGAACCTCGTCGGGCAGAAAGCCACGCACCGAGCGGCGGCGCCGGATCGCCTCATCGATGCTCATGGCCGGCCGTTCGCGCATGCTCATCGTTCTTCCTCGATCAACGCGACACCGCGCGCGGCATAGGCCCGCGCCAGATGCCGCCCGACGCGCGCCGCGTCCGGCAACACCCCGGTGCCGAGATCGCCGCGCGCAGCGACTCCGGCACTGCCGACCGCGCCGCGAAACATCGCGAACACCTGATGGAAACGCGTGAGGCGCTCGGTCGCGCCGGACAGCTCGTAATAGAGCTCCAGATAATCGCGCTCGGACGGAATCCCCATCTCCTCGAGCGGCAGGCCGAGCAATCCGCCGTTCTCGTCCGGCGCCATCAGCCATGCCTGGCTGTTGAAGGCGAGATCGACGAGGGGATGCCCGAGCGTCGAGAGCTCCCAGTCGAGCACGCCGATCACGCGCGGCTCTGTTGGATGGAACATCACGTTGGCGATGCGGAAGTCGCCGTGACACAGCGCGACGGTCTCGCTTTCGGGCAGGCGCTCGGCTAGCCAACGCACCATCCTGTCGAGCGCGGGGTTATCATCGTCGCCGCGACGGAATTTTGTCCATTGCTCCGACCAGCGCTTGAGCTGGCGGGCAAAATAGTTGCCGGGCCGGCCGAAATCCCCCAGCCCCAGCGCCCGATAATCCAGCCTGTGGATGGCGGCCAGTGCGGCACACATCGAGCGGAACAGCTCGGCGCGCTCGGCGCGGGCAAGTCCTGGGGTGCCGAACTCGCTGAAGACGCGGCCGTCCAGCCATTCCATGAGATAGAACGGCGTCCCGACGATCCCGCGATCCTCGCAGTACCGATAGGGTTTTGGCGTCGGGACGGAACTGCCTTGCAGCGCCGTTAGCACACGAAATTCGCGGTCGATCGCATGCGCCGACGGCAGCACGTTCTTCGGCTGCTTGCGCAGCACCGCGCGCCACCCGCCGCGGCTGACAAAATATGTCGGGTTCGACATCCCGCCATGCGTGCGTTCCACCCGCGTCGAATCAGTGCCGCCGAGCCAATCCTTCAGATATTCATCGAGCCGCGCCACGTCGAAGTCGATGCCGCGGTCGGAGGCATCAGCCCCGGTCATCCGCTGCTCGCACGCTTGCCGCTGAAGTTGAACAGGTATTGGGCGACGCGCCTTATCTGCACCTCCTCGGTGCCCTCGGTGATCCGATAACGGCGATGGTGCCGGTAGATGTGCTCGAACGGCATTGCACGGCTGTAGCCGATGCCGCCATGCACCTGCATTGCCCGATCGGCCGCCTCGCAGCACAGCCGGTTGGCGCGGAAGTTACAGATCGAGACCATGTCGCTGATCTCCAGCGGGTTCTGGCGGTCCATCTGCCAGGCCGTGCGGAAGATGAAGTTGCGCACCAGTTCGTATTCCGACCACAGCTCGACCAGCGGAAACTGCACCGCCTGTTTGCGCGCGAGCGGCTCGCCGAAGGCGACGCGTGTCTTGGCGTATTCGACCGCCTTCAGGATGCAGTAGCGCGCGGCGCCCGCGCTCGCCGCCGCCTGGCGCACGCGGTTCTCGTGCACAAAGCGCTGCGCGACGACAAGGCCCTCGCCCTCCTTGTGCAAAATCGCGCTGTCGGGCACGCGCACATTGACCAGTTCCGTCTCCGCATGATCGCTGGGCATGTTGAACGTCCAGTGATTGTAGAGGACGTGATGACCGGGCGTGTCGGTCGGAACGATGAAGGCAGTGATGCCCCTGGCCTCGCCCGGCTTGCCGGAGGTGCGCGCAAACACCAGATTGGCATGGGCACGGGCCACCTGGCTGTTCCACCGCTTGCGGCCGTTGATGACCCAATGATCGCCATCGCGCACGCCGGTCGTCTCCAGCCACGTCGCGTCGCTGCCATGTCCGGGTTCAGTCAGGGCAAAGGAAAGGTGTTTGTTTCCGGTGATGATGCCCTCGATATAGGTCTTTTGCTCCTCGGTGCCGTAGTCGGCGAGCGCCGGAATGATCGGGAAATTGCCGACGATGGAGGATTCGTCCTGCAGATCGTTGTGCAAGCCGAGTCCCTTGGCGGCGAGGTGCTCGCGGATCGCCGCGATCGCAAGATTGGATGCGGCCTGGCCGCCGCATGATTTCGGCAGGCCGTAGCGCAGATGCCCTGCCTTGTCGGCACGGCGCTCCATTTCGCTGATCAGCGCGCGCCATTCGGTGCGCGGGCGCCCGTCATCATCCCAGTCGGTTCGAGCGTTCTCGCGGCGATGATCGAAGAATTTGATGTTGTCGCGCTCGAGCGGCTTGATCTCGGCCTCGATAAAGGCGTCCAATTCGGCCAGCTTGTCGGTGATTTCCTTGGGCAGTTCGAAGTCCATGGCGCCTCTCCCGGTGCTCTCTTTTGTTTTGGTCGCTGCTAGAGCGCGATCCGCCCATAAGGGTGGGTACTGCTGACACCGCCATCGACCGAGAGCAATTGTCCGTCCACATAGGACGAATCATCGCTGGCGAGGAAAGCCGCGGCGGCGGCGATCTCCTCGGAACGCCCGGGGCGTTTCATCGGCGTCACATGGCCGAGCTTGGCTTCGACGCCCCGCGCCCGCGCATCTTCGAACACTTTTCGGGTCAGCTGCGTTTCCACCAGTCCCGGCAGCACGGCGTTGACGCGTACGCCGGTGCCGGCAAAGGCATTGGCCGCCGTCTGTGCCAGATTGTTCACCGCCGCCTTGCTCGCGCTGTAGGAAATGGCGCCGGCATTGGCGCGCAGCGAAGCGGCCGACGAGGTCAGGATGATGGAGCCGTAGCCCTGCGCCGTCATGTGCCGGCCGGCATATTTGATGGCGAGAAAGCAGCTGATGGTGTTGATGCGGTAGACTTCAGACCATTCCTCGACCGTCTGCTCCAGCAGCGGCGTATTGGTTCCGGTGACGCCGATATTGGCGAAGAAGATTTCGAGACCGCCGAATTCCGCCAAGCAGCGCCGGACGATCTCGGCAACGTTTTCCTCGACCGCCGCGTCCGTGATCAACGCCGATGCAATACCGCCTTCGCCCCGGATCGCTGCCGCGGTTTCCTCGGTATTGCCGGCGCGGCCGACCACCAGCACGGAAGCGCCTTCGCGCGCGAAACGGATCGCGCTGGCGCGGCCGATGCCGCTGCCACCGCCGGTAACGACCGCGCGCTTGCCCTCCAGTCGCTTCATCGCGCTTCTCCTATCTGGCAGGGATGGTCCAGCCGCCGTCGGCGGTGACGACGGCGCCCTGGATGTAGCTCGCGTCGTCGCTGGCGAGGAATGCAGCAAGGGCTGCGATCTCTTCCGGCTCGCCAAAGCGGCCGGCCGGCATCTCGGCCTGACGCGTGGCGATCGTTGCTTCATCGAATTGCGCGATCGAGGCCGGCGTGCCGATCATGCCCGGCGCGATCACGTTGACGCGAATTTTCTTTGCACTGAGTTCGATCGCCGATGCCCGGGAGAGGCCGACGACGCCGGCCTTCAGGGCGGAATAGGCAATGGAATCCTTGGCGGGGTTGAACGCCGACACCGAACTCAAATTCACGATCGCGCCGCCGCCGCGACGCTCCATCTGCGGCGCCGCCGCTTGCGTGGTCCAGATCAGGCCGTGCACCCCCACCGCGAACATGCGGTCGACGGTCTCGACTTCGATCTGCGCCAGCGGCTCGAAGCGCGCAAAGACCGCATTGTTGACCAGCACTGCTACCGGCGCCGCGAACTCGCGCTCGATCCGCGCAAACAGGGCATGGACATCGTCGCGCTTGCCGACATCGACCTCATAGGGCCTGGCGTCGAGCCCCTTGCTCTTCAATCCCTCGACCGCAGGCTCCAGCCGACGCGCGCTGACGTCGACACAGGCGATACGACCGCCCTCCTGGCCGAAGCGCTCGGCGATCGCAAGGCCGATTCCGCGCGCGGCGCCGGTGACGACGCACACGCGGCCCTGAAGGCGGGAATTCATGCGCTGGCCTTGTGCGGCGGTTCGGCAAAGGCCTTTGCGATCTCCCGCAGCTGGAATTTCTGCACCTTGCCCGCCGGGGTCTTTGGCAGATCGGCGACGATCTCGACGCGTTCCGGCCAATACTGTTTCGCGACCTTGTGCTCCGCCATCAGGGCCTGCACGGCGGCCAGATCGAGCGTCTGGCCGGGACGCAGCACCACGAATGCGCAGGCCCGCTCGCCCAGTCGCGGATCCGGATAACCCACGATCGCGGTCGAAAGCACAGCGGGATGCTTGAACAGCAGGTTCTCGATATCGAAAACCGGCACGTTCTCGCCGCCGCGGATGATGATGTCCTTGATGCGGCCGTCGATGCGGATGTAGCCCTCGTCGTCCATGTAAGCCATGTCGCCCGTGTCGAACCACCCCTCGGCGTCGAACGGCTCCATGTCGGCGCGCTTGTAGTAGCCGAGGCACATCTGGGCGCCGCGCACCTTGAGCAGCCCCTTCTCGCCGACGGGCGCCGGGGATCCATCCATGCGAAGCACCTTTACGGCAACGCCCTCCAGCGGGCGTCCGTCGGTCTTCGACGATTTTTCGAGCGCCCGCTCCGGCTCGGTCAAGGTGCTCGACAGCGATTCCGTCATGCCCCACAGCGAACAGACCTTGAGATCGAGCTCGCGGTAGACGCGATCGATCAGTGCCGGCGGAATTGGCGCACCGGCGCAAAGGAATTTGCGCAGCCGCGCAGGCTTTGCCGCGCCAGCCGCGACCGCCTCGCACATGTCGGCGAGGAACGTCGCAGCGCCAGCCGAATAGGTTACGCCCTCATTGGCCATGATCGCGATGCCGCGTTTCGGCTCCCACACGTCCTGGAAGACGACGGTGGCGCCGATCTTGAGGCCGAGCAGCATGCCGGCCGCAAATCCGGTCATGTGGCCGAGCGGCGAACAGACCAGCATGGTGTCGTTGGTGTCGAGGCCGAAGCGGCCGGCCAGCGCGATATTGCAGGCCAGCAGCGTATTGAGGCAATGCATGACGCCCTTGGGCGAACCTGTCGTGCCCGAGGTGAACATCAACACGGCCATCTGATCTGCGGGCAGCGCGCCGATCTCGCCGATCGGGGGCGAGCCGAGACGATCGCTGCCGGAGAGCAGCGCCTGGTCGAAGCTGTTCGCCCCCTCGCCGTCGACGACGATGATGTGCTGCAGTTTTGACAGTTTGGGCCGCAGCGACTGCGCCATCGCCTCGTGATCGAAGCTACGGAACAGTTTTGGCACGATCAAAAGCTTGGTTTCCGCGAAGTCGAGCATGTAGCTCAGCTCATGTTCGCGGAAGATCGGCATCAGGGGGTTGACCACGGCGCCGACCCGGAACGCGGCGAGCGCAATCACGGCAAACTCCCACCAATTGGGAAGCTGAACCGAGACGACGTCGCGAGGACCGATCCCGAGGCCCTTCAAGGCGGCCGCCGCCCGCGAAATCAGATCGCCGAGTTCGGCATAGGTGAAGCGCTTGGCCTCGGGGCGATCGGCGCGGTCGGCCAGAAGGGCGAGCTTTCCCGGCGTGGCCGCGATGGTCGCCTGCAGAAACTCGTCGAAGCTCTTGTCGATCCAGAAGCCGCCTGCGCGCATCGACGTTGCGTGGGCGACGGGATCAAATCGATTTCCGCTCATGCGTTCTCTCCCTGAAATCTTATCGCGGCGCTTGACGGCCTATTCGTTAGCTAGTGTACTAGTTTTAGAATGAACCGCAACTGCAAAATCGACCGGTCCGTTCACCTATCGACACCGGACCGCATACCGACCGCGGCGGGCGCGACGGCGCCTTGAGGGAACAAGCACAGGACGCATATGATAAACGTGTGTCCGAATACCGGAACGCGCGACGGGCGAAGGAGAAGGCACCATGAAAGCGGCGGTCCTGGAACGGCGCGGAGCCGAAGGCGTCAGCTGGCGGGATTTTCCCGATCCGGCCCCTGCCCCCGGCGAGTCCGTACTCAAGGTCGCAGCCTCGTCGCTCAATCGCGTCGATCTCTACATGCGCGACAGCGGCGCCGGGATCACGCACACCTTGCCGCAGGTGATGGGCGTAGAGGCCGCGGGCGAGATCGTCGAGGCCGAGTCCGGCAGCGGGCTGAAGCCCGGCATGAAGGCCGTCCTGTTTTCCGAGGCGTTTTGCAACAAATGCCGCTATTGCCTCGCCGGCGACCAGCCGCTGTGCGAGAACGTGAAGATCATGGGCGAGCACCGCCATGGCGGCTTTGCCGAATATATCGCGATGCCGAGCCGATGTTTCCTGCCCCTGCCCGACGACGCCGATCTGGTCGCGGCCGGCGCGCTGATGACGGGCCACCTCACCGCCTGGCGCATGCTGTTCGGCAAGAAGACCTTGCAGCCCGGCGAGAGCGTGCTGATCGTCGGCATCGGCGGGGGCGTCGCGGTCGCCTGCCTGCAGCTCGCAAAACTGGTGGGCGCGCGGGTCTTCGTCACCTCGTCCAGCGACGCCAAGATCGAGCGCGCGATCGCGCTGGGCGCCAGCGGCGGCGTCAACTATCAAAAAGACCGGGTTTCGAACGCGATCCTGCAAATGAGCAATGGCGGCGTCGATATGGTGATCGACAGCGTCGGCGAAGCAAGTTGGGGCGAATCGCTGCGGTCGCTGCGGCGCGGAGGGCGGCTTGTCACCTGCGGCGCGACGACGGGCTCCAACCCTCCGGCCGATCTGCAGCGCGTGTTCATCCGCCAGTTGGAGATCTACGGGTCGACCGGCGGCAGCCTCGCCGAATTCCGCCAGCTGCTCGATGTGTTCAATCGCGGTCTGGTGAGACCGGTGATCGATACGACCTTTGAGATGGCGGACATACGCGCCGCATTCGATCATCTCGCGTCCGGGGCGCAGTTCGGCAAGGTGTCGCTGGTGGCGTGACAGGCGTGCCGCGAACGGCGCGGCCCGGCGAAGACAATTCGGCCCCGGCGTCGAAACCTGATCGACATCGGCGCCGGCTCGCTCACTTCTTGCAGGCGGGATCGACCGGGGGAATGATGTCCGGGCCCGGCTCGATCTTCTTGATGTGGTAGGTCGGCTTGCCGTCCTTGCCCGGCAGGATCTGGCTGATCGCCATACGCCGTACGGCCTGATGATCGCCCGCGCGCATCTCCACGTCGCCAAGCACCGTATCGGCCTTGAGGCCCGACAGCGCCGCCCGTACGGCGTTGATGTCGGTCGAATTCGCCTTGTTGAGGGCGGCCGCGATCAGCTGAATGGCAGCGTATTGGTCAGCGCCGGTGTAGGGCGGCAGTTCGCCGTTGTACTTTTCGCTGTAGGCCTTCACGAAGGCTTCGGCCTGCGCGCCCGGAAAACCGGCAACGAAGCCGATGTTCTGATAGACGCCCAGCACCGTGTCGCCTTGCGCGGGCAGCGTTTGCGGGATCACGAAGGAATTTCCCAGCACCATCTTGTACTTCTTGAACAGGCCGAACTGCTGTTGCTGCTTGGCAAGATTGATGGCGTCGCTGCCAAAGATCGTCACGAACAGGCCGTCGGCCGGCTCTGCGCCGAGCTCGGATATCTTGGCGCCGAAGTCCGGCGTTCCGAACGGGGTGAACAGCGTTTTCGCGATCGTTCCGCCCTGCGAGGTAACCAGGCCCTTGAATTTGTCGGCGGAGTCGCGCCCTGCCGCATAGTCGACTGCGATGATGTCCCATTTCTTGACGCCCTGGTCCTTCAGGAATTCCCTGTAGGAACCCATGATCATCGAATCGTTGGCGTTGACCCGGAAATAGTTCGGCGAGCATCCCTTGCCGGTCAGGCCGTCCGCATTGGCCATCACTTCGACCATCAGGGCTTTCAATGTGGGAAGCTTTGCCTGCAGCGCAGGCGAGACGGATGAGGTGTCCATTCCGGTGATGAACAACGCGCCATCCTTCTGGACGGCGCGGGTGGCGCCGTCCACGGCAGTGTCCGGCGTGCCGGGATAGGTGATGAAGACGGCTTCAAGCTTCTTGCCGGCGCCGCCGCCGGCGGCATTGATCCGCTCTATCGCCAGATTGACCGCTTTGGTCTGGGTTTCCTTCAGGCCGGCCAACGGCCCGCTGTCGATCAGCAGCACGCCGATCTTGACCGTATCGTTGGCAGAAGCTTTTGTCGGCGCCGTCGTTGCCATCGCGATGGCGAAGGCCGCCGAAAGCAGCGCGCCGAAGCCCGTACAGGTAAGTGCCTTCCTCATATGTCCTCTCCCTACGCCTGGTTTAAACTTTCTGATTACAACGCCATCAGTGCCTGGTTCTCAGGCGCACCGATCGCCGGTGTCGGTCCTGAACCGACGACTTCTCCCTTGGCCAGAATGATGAAACGATCGGTCGCGCGCTTGACCAAATTCAAATGCTGCTCGACCACCAGCACGCCGGTCCCGGCCTGGCGGATCGTATTGAGCGCGCCGACCAGCCCGTCGATCAGTACCGGCGAAAGGCCCTCCGACGGCTCGTCGAGCAAGACGAGACTCGGATTGGCCATCAGCGCCCGGCCGATCGCCAGCATCTGCTGCTGGCCGCCGCTCAACATGGTGCCGGGCCGGTTCGCGCGCTCCTCGAGTACCGGAAAAAGTTCGTAGACGGCTTTCAGATCCCAATACCCCGCCCTGCCCGTCGCCTTGCTGAGCAGCAGGTTCTCCTTGACGGTCAGATTGGGCAGGATGCGGCGGCCCTGCGGCGCAATCGAAATGCCGATTTTCGCCGCCATATAGCCGGGCAGATGATCGACCCTGCTGTCATGTACCCAGATCGCGCCGGAGATGATGTTGGTCTCGCGAAACACCGAGAGCAGCAGTGTCGACTTGCCCGCCCCGTTGCGGCCCACCACGGCGACCGATTCCCCTTCATTGACCGTGAGGTCGATCCCGTGCAGCACCGTCGAAGCGCCGTAGCCGGCAACCAGCTTCTCAATGCGGAGCGCGCTCATGCCGCGGTTCCGAGATAGGCGGCGACGACGCGATGGTCGGCGCGAATTTCCTGGGGCGTGCCGGTGGCGAGGTGGCGGCCGAGGTCGAGCACGGTGACCTTACCGCAGCAGGCGAATACCGCGTCGACATCATGCTCCACCACGACAGCCGCGATCTTCCGTTCGCGCACGAGATCGCGCAGATGCTCGAACAGATGCAGCGTCTCCGCTGCCGAAAGCCCTGCGCCCGGCTCATCCAGCAACAGCAGATGCGGGCGGCCGATCAAGGCCAAAGCGACGTCCACCCTGCGCTGCACGCCGTAGGCGATACGGCCGGCCTTCTGGTGCAGATAGCCGGCGAGATCCATCACCTCGATCACGTCATCGAGCCTGTTATCGCCAAGATGCTGCGCAACCAGATGAAGCTGCTCGTGAACGGTCAGTTCCTGGAAGACGCTGGTGCGCTGAAACGAGCGCGCCATGCCGTGCCGGCGCCGCCAGGCCACCGAGCGCCGCGTGATATCCTCGTTGCGATAGTGAACGGTTCCCGCGACCGGACGGCGGCGGCCGCATACCGCATCGAGCAGTGTGGATTTACCGGCGCCGTTCGGACCAATGACGCCGTGAAGGATGCCGTCGCCAAGGACTTCCAGGTCGACGTCCGACAAGGCGCGGACCGATCCATAGCTCACCGAAAGATTCTCGATCTTGAGCATGTCAGGACGTCTCCCGTCGTCCGCCGAACGCAAACTTCCGCAGCCATGCCATGCTCGACAGTCCGCCGACGACACCGCGCGGGAAAACCACGATGAACACGACGATGGCGATGCCGGTCAAAAGCTGCGTGAGCCCGCGCGCGCCGAATTCATCCTGCGCAAAGGAGAAGATCACGCCGCCCAGCAGCGGTCCCACGGAGCCGGCGATGCCGCCCATCAGGGCCGCAACCAGCGAATTGGTGCTGACCGAAATCCCAAGACTCTCCGGCGAGACGAAGCCGGCGTTGAGTACGTGCAGCAGGCCGGCAACGGCGGCGACGATGTTGACGAGCGCATAGGCGATCAGGCGCGGCAAATAGGTGTCGAACCCCGAGAACCGCATGCGCTCCTCGTTCTCCCGCACCGCGCGCAGGATGGCGCCGAGGCGGGAGCGGCCCACGGCCCACAGCGCCAATCCGGAAAGCCATGCGGCGACCCACATCACCATCCAGAACCGCGCCGGGCTGGCAAAGTCCGCAGCCTCCATGCCGAATACCGTACCCTTGAAGCTGACGACGAGGCCGTCGGCGCCTCCGGTATAGTCGCGCAATGCCTCCAGCATGACCGCGTGGCTGATCATCTCGCCGGCGGCAAGCGTCAGCATCATGAAGGCGAGCGGATTGGTACGCACGATCAGCGCGCCGAGAACGGTGGCGTAGACGACAATAATCAGAAAGGCGGTGCACAGCGCCCACGCCGGGGTCAGATTCCAGTCGTTCATCGCGATGGCGAACAGCAGACCGGAGCCGCCATAGATGCTCGCGGCGCCCAGCGCCACCAGTCCGGCCTGGTTCATCAGAAATGCGACACTGAGCGCGAGCATGCCGAGCAGCAAGCCTTCGTTGGCCAGCCGGAGCACAAAATCGCCGGCGAAGCGGGTTGGCGCCACCGCGCCGACCACGAACACAATCGCAACCGCGACAAGGGTCAGCGGCAAGCGCAAGGACGATCCGCCGATCGCGCCGAGTGGGGCAACGCGCTCGCTTGCCGCGGTCGTTGTCCGGTTACTCAATTGAGCACCCTGCCGCGCCCGATGCCGCGGGGAGCGACCAACAACACGATCATCAGCAAGATGTAGGGAACCAGGGCCGCGATGTTCGGCAGGAAAACCGATCCGGCGACCTGCATGAACCCGAACAGCAGTGCTGCGACGATCGCGCCGCCGATGCTTCCGGTGCCCCCGATCACCACGATGATGAGGCAGTTGACGATCATCGTGACGTCCATTCCCGGGTCAATCGACAGATAGGGACCCGCCAGTACACCGGCGACACCGGCGAACGCGGTGCTGAGACTGGTCACCAGCAGGCTGAGCCGGTCGGCATTGATACCCATCATGCGCGCGACGGACGGATCCTGACTCACCGCGCGGACATAGAGTCCCGACGATGTGTATCTGAGCCAGAGCGCCAGCAGCGCGCACGACCCCAGCCCCATGACGATCAGGAAGATGCGGTAGACCGGATAGGACAGGTTCAGCACCGTAACCGAACCGGACAGGATCTGCGGCGCATCGACGCTCCGCGCAACGCCGCCATAGAAGAAGATGATGATCTGTCCGAGGATGATGCCGAGGCCGAGCGTCACCAGCGCGACCTCGATATGCGACCGGCCTTGCAGCGGCCGCAGCGCCAGATATTCGAAGGCAATGCCAAGCAATGCGAGCAGGATCGGCACCACGATCAATGCCAGCCAGAATCCGCCGACCAGCGAGACGGTGTAGCCTAGATAGGCGCCGAGCATGTAGATCGCGCCGTGACCGAAATTGATGACGTCGCGCAGCCCGTAGATCAGCGCGAGGCCGCTGGCGAGCATGATCAGCAGCGAGGCAAGCGCCAGCGAATTGGCGATCAACAGCGCGATCACGCCGGCGCCCTCCCGTCATGCGTCCGCGAACGAAACGCGTCCGTCCGATACGCCGCCAATTTGCGCACCCGCTTCCGCAAAGCATCCTCCCCGCCACGTTAAGCGTGCGCCGACGATCCGATCGCGGGCGTGACGCCGAACTGCTTCTTTTCCCGCCGTGCCGGCGGAGCCGGGTCTATGCCCGTTATTTAGTACACGTGTTTATCATATACTTATATGTCCCGCAAACGCAAAACGCCGACTGGCCTGCGCTGCTCTGCCACACGTATGCCGTCACGCCGGGAGTTTGCTCGTCGAATTAGTACGCAAGCGCAACGATGCGACGGATTTCGGCGCGCGCAGCTGCAAGCCAACGAAGATCAACTATCGAGCGCATCCAGGTCGGCCATCGCCGTCGTCATCCGCTCGATCATCGTCAGCGTCGTGGCCTCGGGCTGCATGTTCGGCAACAGTGGCGAGTGACACAGCGTGATCGTCCACATTGCGAGCGCGTGCACGATCTGCTGCCGGTAGCGCTGGAAGCTGAGATCAAAGTCCGGCTTGACGCCGGTCTTCTCCGCGAACCGCTCGATATAGCGGGCCAGCAGTTCGCGCTCCCAGCTCCGGCGATTCTCGGGCGTCAGCGACGCCGTCACGGCGTAGCTAAAATCGCGTGACCAATGGCCGCGCGAAAGGCATTGCCAGTCGCACAGTCCCATCTGGCCCGCGCCTGTCCGGTACCAGTTGCCGATGTGTACGTCGGAGTGAATGAGGCCCTGCGGCTCGCTGTCATGCAGCGCAAGTGCGCGCATCGTTGCCGGCCAGACATCGTCGCGGCGCGCCATGACCGCAGCCGGAATGACGTGAGCGGCGGCATCAAACGCTTTCCTTGTGTAATACTCGGTGCCCATTTTTGCAGCCCCGATGGTGAACCATCGGGGATAGCTAGCGAGCCAGCGGTAGCGTTCGGCCAGCGTCGGATCGCCGTAGAAGCGGCCGTGCAGCGCCGCCAGGAGATCGATCATGTCGTCGGCCATGGCGCGGGTGACGTATGTCTTGTGATTGCAGAACGTCGCCGACTTGGTTGCGACCAGATCTTCCAGCAGATGGATCGCCGCGAACGTTCGCCGATCATAGGCGGAATGATAGCACAGCGGGGCTTCGATCTCGAGCTGGGGGCGGATCTGCGTAAAGAAGCTGCCCTCCACGCGCGCCGTGCCGTTGAAGCCGCCGATCATGCGGGTGACGATGCTCGGCAGCGACTTGGTGAAGATCGAGACCGGCAGGCCGGCGCGGCGACCTTCCTCGTTGTAGGAGACCTTCAACTGATGCCGCTCGTGGGTGCCCGCACTCGCAGGCTTGACTTCAACGTCTGTGACAATGGCCCCCGGGACCTTGCCGCAGAGCACCGCCGTCAGCCATTCCGGCGTAACAGCGTAAGGTGTGCAGGGCACATCGTCGAACCGGCGCGCCATTGGCCGCGCCAGGCGCTCGTAAGCGACACGTCCACTGATTTTCAGCGCGGCCAGGGCCGTATCTGTTGATTGTCCCATCTTCTCAATTTCCCCTTAAGCGGCGCAAAGCTCAACCGATCACACGTTCCCGACGCAATTCGCCGATTACTTCGGATGACAGACCTATTTCACCCAGCACATCGTCGGTGTGCTGTCCCAGCACCGGCGGCGGCCTGCCTGCGCGGCGTTCCGCGCCGTTGATCAGAACCGGGTGACCGACGCCCTTCAGCCTGCCCGCGGTCTGGTGCTCATAGTCGACAATGATGCCGCTCGCCTTGGTGTGAGGATGGTCGAGCAACTGCGCGATCGAATTGATCGGCGCGCAGGGCACGCCGACGCCGGTCAGTACCTCGTTCCAGTGCGCGACGGAATTTTGCTGCAGCGCGGCCTCGACATGGCCGAGGGTTTCCTTGCGGTGCGCAACGCGATCCGCATTGGTCCTGAATCTGATATCATCGACGATCGCGCTCAAGCCGGTGACCGCGCAGAATTTGCGCCAGAGATTGTCGTTCGCGACCCCGATCATGATCGGGCCGTCGGCAGCCTCGAAGGCCTGATAGGGACAGAGCGATTCATGGCTCGAGCCGCATTTCGGCGGCTGAACACCGCGCTCCCAGAAGGTCTGGAGATTATAGCCCAGCAGGCCCAGCGCGGTTTCGAACAACGAGACCTGGATCTCGCCGCCCTTCCCGGTTTTTTCTCGCGCATACAGCAACGCCAGAATGCCGCTGAAGGCGTGCACGCCGGTCATCTGGTCGATCGGCGAGATCGGACTGCGGATATATCCGCCGTCCTGGTCGCCGGTCATCGACATCACCCCACAGAACGCCTGCAGGATCACGTCATAGCCGGGCGAGTTCTTCAGCGGCCCCGCACGGCCAAACCCGGAGATGCTGCAATGAATCAGGCGCTCATTCAGGGTGCGAAGCGTCGGTGCATCGATGCCCAGCCGTTCGGCGACACCGGTTCCAAAGCTTTCGATGGCGACGTCGGCGGATTTGGCCAGCGCATGAACGATCTCGCGCCCCTTCTCCGATTTCATGTCGACGGCGATGCTGCGCTTGTTGCGGTTGGCGCTGAGAAAGACCGTGCCGAGGCCCGGCGCCGGAAACGGCGGCCAGCCGCGTGTCTCGTCGCCCTGCCCGACGGTCTCCACCTTGATGATATCGGCGCCGAGATCACCGAGATATTGCGCACATAGCGGACCTGCCAGGACCTTCGACAGGTCGAGGACGCGGATGCCGGTCAGAGGTTTTGACAATGTCGTTCTCTCAATTGAGTTGCGCGAGCCGCGGTAGCTGAAGTTTCGACGCCGGCATCAGTCAGGCGCCCGGTTGGGCGGAGGAGAAGACACCTGCCATGTAGGCGGGAAAGCCGTATTTCGTGACCAGCAGATAATCCGCCGCGCGGCGCTGATCCTCGGAGAAGGTGGCCCGCCATTGGTCTGCCACGGCATACGCCCGCGCCAGCCGTTCGCGCAGCGCGCGTTTACCGTCGGTGACAGGCTCCGATTCCAGCCAGAACGCGGACTGCGCAATGACGCCATCGAATGCCGGCGCCTTTCCTGGCCCGTGAAAACCGGCGCGCGCGAACGCATTTGCAAGCGTTGCATCCGCTCCGACTTGCAGCGCTCCGGATACCGCCGCCACGGCCTGTTCGACGGGAGGGGGAATGCCTCCCGCCTTGCGAAAACGGTCATGATCGAGCCGGCCGAGAAACAGCGTCCTGATCATGTTGCGCGGCTCGCGCCGCTGGATGAGCTTCGAGAAGATCTCCATCTCGGTGCGCATCGCCGCATCAAAGGGCTGCGGCAATCCCTGCGCAACGCAATCGAGAATGGCCAGCGGCGCTGGATAGTGCCCGAGGGTCTCGGCCAGAACGCTCTCGCGCTTCCGTGCGATGATCGAGGCGGCATCATCGACATCCGCTGGCCGCCATCCGGAACGGTCCCAGGGCTGCGACGCCGCCGGGTATGACAGCACCCATCGCTCCGCCGCCGCCACCTCTTCACCGGCAGGAACCAGTTGATCGACCACGCCGGCGCTGACAGCGGCCTGGCCGGACAGCCGCGCACCTTCCAGCAGGATCGGAAATGCCTTCTCGATTCCGGTCAGACGCGGCAGCCGTTGGGTTCCCCCGCCTCCCGGCAACAGCCCGACCAATGACTCCGGCAGGCCGAACGCAACCTTGGGATCGTCGACCATGACCCGGTGATGGGTCGCCAGCGCCAGTTCGCCGCCGCCGCCGAGCGCCAGGCCCGCGATCGCCGCCGCGACCGGCTTGCCCGCGGTTTCGATTCCACGCAGCGCCTGGCTGAGACGGAAGAAATGATCGAACGCCATGCGATCGCGCGTCTCGGCCGGCGCGGCCATGATCATGTCGTAGGCCAATCCCAGTTCGGCGAGATCAGCGCCGGCACAGAATGCCGATGGCTTTCCCGAGCGGATCACCACGCCGTTGACGTCGCTGTCGCGGAGCCACCGGCTGAAAATGGCGAGTTCGGCGATCGCGGCGTTGGAGAACACATTCATCGGGCGGCCGGGCATGTCGAAAACAAGATGCAGGACATTGTTTTCGCTGCGTTCGGCCCGGAATTGCTGCAACTTTCCCAGTTCGTCCATGGGTTCTTCTCCGTCGCCGTTTTTCGCCCTATAGCATATCGTATATCTGTGTACTAGTTTAAACGGATGGTTTTGCCGCCGCGAAAACTCTACAGCGGTTGCAGCGCTGATTTGGCGGCAACGCACGCGAAAGTCCTGACACTGACGTCGTCGACCCATAATGCAAAAAGCCCGCGGCGCCAGCTTGCCTTTTACCATCCCGGAACATATAGTACACTACCTAACTAAATTGATGTGGACGGATGTCGATGATCGAGCGCACCATTTTCCGTGAGGAACATCATATTTTCCGGGAATCGGTCCGGCGCTTCGTCGATCGCGAGATCGTGCCGTTTCATGCGCAGTGGGAAAAGGACGGCATCGTGCCACGGGAACTGTGGCTCAAGGCCGGCGCCGAGGGGCTGCTCTGCTGCACCGTTCCGGAAGAATATGGCGGCATGGGCCTCGACTATCTGTTCGACGTGGTCGTGTTCGAGGAATTATGGCGCTCCGGCGCGAGCGGCCCGGGGTTTCTGATCCACACCGATCTCGTGGCCACCTATCTGCTTTCGTTCGGCACCGAAGCGCAAAAGCGGCAGTGGCTGCCGAAGATGGTGTCGGGCGAAGCGATCGGCTCGCTCGGCATGACGGAACCCCATGCCGGCAGCGACCTCAAGGCGATCCGGACCCGCGCCGTGCGCGATGGCGATGATTTCGTCATCAACGGCCAGAAGGTCTTCATCTCGAATGGCCAGCTCTGCGATTTCGTCGTGCTGGCGACCAAGACCGACGGCAGCGCCGGCGCCAAGGGCGTCACGCTGTTCATCGTCGAGAGCAACCGGCCCGGCTTTGAGCGCGGTAGAAATCTCGAAAAGATCGGAATGAAGGCCCAGGATACCTCCGAACTGTTCTTCGAGAACATCCGCATTCCTGCCACCAACATGCTCGGACAGGAGGGTAAGGGCTTTGCCCTGATGATGACGAAGCTGTCGCAGGAGCGGCTCGCCCAGGCGATCCGATCGGCCACCGTCACCGAAACCGTGCTGGACTGGACCGTCGAATACACGTCGGATCGCAGCGTGTTCGGGCAAAAGCTCGCCAACTTCCAGAATACCCAGTTCAAGCTCGCCGATCTCAAGACCAAGGCGACGGTCGCCCGCGTCTTTACCGATCGATGCATTTCGCTTTTCATGGAAGGAAAGCTCGATCCGGTCGACGCTGCGATGGCCAAGATGTTCACCTCCGAACTTCACTGCGAAGCGGTCGATGAATGCCTGCAATTATTCGGCGGCTGGGGTTATATGACGGAGTACCCGATCGCGCGCGCCTATGTCGACGCAAGGATCGTCAAGATTGCGGGTGGATCGATCGAGATCATGAAAACCATCATCGCCCGCCAGATGTTCGCCCAATGTGGTTTTGCGCTCGCCAAGAGCGGTTGATCGCCATTCAGGGCACACGGCCGGCGGACGCCAAGGGGTCCGCCGAGACAGAACAGACGACCAAAGCGTCGCAAACCAAGGGAGTGAGATTTGAGAGGCTTATCAGGCAAGGTAGCGATCGTTACCGGCGGCGGCCAGGGCATCGGCCGCGCCATCACCCTTCGGCTCGCCGAGGAAGGCTGCAAGGTCGCGATTTTCGACATCAATCCCGACGCCGGACATGAGACCGCGAAACTGGCGCCGAAGTCGGCGATCACGACCTACACCGTCGATGTCGGCGACCGCGCCTCGGTCGATCGCGCCGTCGCGCAGGTCAAAGCCGAACTTGGCCCGATCTGGGTTCTCGTCAACAACGCCGGCTGGGACCGGCCGATGCCGTTCCTGAAGACCGACAAGGAACTCTGGGACAAGATCATCCGGATCAATCTCTATGGTCCGCTCAACACCCACCACGCCATTGCGCCGCTGATGGTCGAACATGGCGGCGGCCGCATCATCAATATCGCCTCCGATGCCGCCCGCGTCGGCACCAGCGACGAGGCGGTTTACTCGGCCTGCAAGGGCGGCCTGATCTCCTTCACCAAATCGATCGCCCGCGAACTCGCCCGCAAGAACGTGCTGCTGAACGCGGTGTGTCCGGGTCCCACCAACACGCCAATGATGGCGGCGGTGCTGGGCGAAGGCGAACAGGCGGTAAAGTGGAAGGACGCAATGGTTCGCGGCATTCCCTTAAAGCGCATGGGCGAGCCCGACGACTATGCCGGTATCATCGCCCTGCTGGCGTCGGACGACGGCAAATTCATCACCGGACAGGCCATCTCGGTCTCCGGCGGCATGAACATGATCTAGCAGATGTGAGGACAATACGATGTTCGACCCCAGCAAATTCACCGACGTAATCTATGAAGTCCGCGATCGCGCCGCCTGGATCATCATCAACCGGCCCAAGGTCTACAACGCCTTTCGCGGCCAGACGCTCGAAGAACTGATTCAGGCGTTCCAGATCGCCGCCAACGACCGCAACGTCTCCAGCATCGTGCTGACCGGCGCCGGCGACAAGGCGTTCTGCACCGGCGGCGACCAGTCCGCCCATGAGGGCCAATATGACGGCCGCGGCGTCGTTGGCCTGCCGATCGACGAGCTGCAGGGCCTGATCCGCGACGTGCCCAAGCCCGTCATCGCGCGCGTCAATGGCTTTGCGATCGGCGGCGGCAACGTGCTGGCGACGCTGTGCGACCTGACGATCGCCGCCGACACCGCGCAATTCGGCCAGGTCGGACCGAAGGTCGGCTCCGTCGATGCCGGCTGGGGCACCGCCCTGCTGGCCCGCCACGTCGGCGACAAGAAGGCCCGGGAAATCTGGTTCATCAACGACCGCTACACCGCCGAACAGGCACGTGAAATGGGCCTCGTCAACAAGGTGGTTCCGGCCGCCGACCTCGACGCAGCCGTCAAGGACTGGACCGACAAGCTCGCGCAGCGGTCACCGACCGCGATCGCGCTCGCCAAGCGTTCCTTCAATGCCGACAGCGACAACATTCGCGGTATCAGCAACCTCGCCCTTCACGCCGTGAAGCTGTTCTACGATACGGCGGAATCGAAGGAAGGCGTCGCTGCCTTCAACGAGAAGCGGACGCCGGACTTCCACAAGTTCACTTAGCCATTTTGGCAATGAACACGTCGCTTCCCCCGCGTTCGCCGATGCCCTCGCCCCGCATCGGCTGAACGCGCATCGCAAGAGGAAAACACCGTGCCGGCACGTAAGGTCATCATTTCCTGCGCAATCACGGGTTCGATCCACACCCCCTCGATGTCGCCTCACCTGCCGGTGACGGCGGCGGAGATCGCGGAATCGGCTCTGGGGGCGGCCGAGGCCGGCGCCGCGATCGTGCACCTTCACGCCCGCAATCCGATAGATGGCCGGCCGGACCAGTCGCCGGAAGCGTTCGAGCCGTTTCTTCGCGTGATCAAGCAGCGATCCGACGTCGTCGTGAATCTGACGACCGGCGGCTCGCCCTATATGACCGTCGAAGAGCGGATCAAGCCCGCGGCGGTCTGGAAGCCGGAGGTCGCCAGCCTCAACATGGGCTCGATGAACTTCGGCCTGTTCCCGATGCTGAAGCGGTACAAGCAGTTCAAGCACGACTGGGAGCCCGCGATGCTGGAAGGCTCCCACGACCTCGTGTTCCGCAATTCCTTCAAGGATATCCGTTACGCGCTCGAAACGCTCAACTCGACCGGTGCGCGCTATGAGTTCGAGTGCTACGACACCAGTCACCTCTACAATCTGCATTACTTCTGGACCGAGGGCCTGGTGAAAGCGCCGCTGTTCATCCAGACCGTGTTCGGCCTGCTCGGCGGCATCGGCGCGCATCAGGAAGACGTCATGCACATGAAGCGCACCGCCGATCGCCTGTTCGGCGACAATTATCGCTGGTCGGTGCTGGGCGCCGGGCGCGCGCAAATGCCGGTCGCGGCGATTGCAGCGGCCATCGGCGGCAATGTGCGGGTCGGCCTGGAAGACAGCCTCTGGATCGGCGCCGGCCAACTCGCAGCGTCAAACGCCGATCAGGTGACGCAGGTTCGAAAGATCATCGAAGGGCTGGGACTGGACGTCGCGACGGCCGACGAGGCACGCGAGATCCTTGAGCTCAAGGGCGACGACAAGGTCGCGTTCTGACCGCTGATCGATCGGAATCGATGTAGCGGCCGGATCGCCAAACGCAATCATCGGGAGGCCTCAATGCTGCCCCATCGCAGGGTTTACGACGAAGAACATCAACAGTTCAGGGAAACGGTACGGCGCTTCGCAGCATCAAAGATCGCGCCGGATTTCGCACGATGGGAAGAAGCCGGGATCATCGACAGGTCGCTGTGGGGCGCCGGCGGCGCGGCCGGCCTGCTCTGCCCGCAGGTCCCCGAAGAGTTCGGCGGCGCCGGCGGCGACTTCCGGCACAATGCGGTTGTGATCGAGGAACTCAGCTATTCCGGCTTCGCTGGCCCGGCCACCGACTTCTCCGTGCACAACGATGTCTGCTGCGGCTATTTGCTCAGCTACGGCACCCCCGAACAGAAGAAGAAATGGCTGCCCCGCATGGTCTCAGGGGAGACTGTCTGCGCCATCGCGATGACCGAGCCCGGTACCGGCAGCGACCTGCAGGGCATCCGCACCCGCGCGGTACGCGATGGCGACGAGTTTGTGATCTCGGGCCAGAAGACCTTCATCTCGAACGGGCAGATGTGCGACCTCGTCATCGTCGTTGTCAGGACCAACCCGGAAGGTGGTTCACGGGGAATGAGTCTGGTTCTGGTCGAGACCGACCGTCCCGGATTCCGCCACGGCCGCAACCTCGAAAAGCTCGGGCACCTCTCCTCTGATACGTCAGAACTGTTCTTCGACAGCGTGCGCGTCCCGGTGACCAATTTGCTGGGAGCGGAAGGCGGCGCGATGGGCGCGCTGATGAGCGAGCTGCCGCAGGAGCGTTTGACCATCGCGCTGCATTCGATCGCCGCCGCCCAGAAGGCTTTTGATCTTGCCAAGGACTACGTGCAGCAGCGCAATGCCTTTGGATCGCCGATCGGCAGCTTCCAGAACACGAGGTTCAAGCTGGCCGATTTGAAGTCCGATCTTGCGGTGGGCTGGGCCTATGCCGACCAGTGCCTCCATGACCACATCAATCACGAACTGACGACCTACGCGGCATCGACGGCAAAACTCTGGATCACTGAAATGCATGGCCGGCTCGTCGACCAATGCCTCCAATTCTTTGGTGGTTACGGCTTTATGCGCGAGTATGAGATTTGCCGCCTCTATGCGGATGCACGGGTGCTGCGGATCTACGGTGGCACGTCGGAAATCATGCGCGAGCTGATTTCGCGTAATCTCTGATCCTCCTAAAGCGTGATGGCATTAGGTTCGATAGCCTGAGTTTTTGAGGTAGTTGGCACATTCCTCTGAGGTGAAGGCATCGAGTGCGCAGCCGATTGCGGCGCAGACCGCGTCGACAGTTCGCGCGGCAGCTTTGCGGAC
>NZ_JAFCMC010000052.1:0-44191 GCF_018130085.1 Bradyrhizobium sp. AUGA SZCCT0169
GTCCGCAAAGCTGCCGCGCGAACTGTCGACGCGGTCTGCGCCGCAATCGGCTGCGCACTCGATGCCTTCACCTCAGAAGAATGTGCCAACTACCTCAAAAACTCAGGCTATCGAACCTAATGCCATCACGCTTTAGAGCCGTTTCGGTTCTGACGGAGTCACAACCGGGCTCTATTTGTCGAAGGCGTGGATTTGTTGAAGACGTGGATTGTTGGAGCCGTGGTTATTCGCGGCGTATTTTTTGACGCGTACTTTTTTTGACGCACACCTTTCACGCGTGTTCTTCGCGCGAACCGGCCCCGGTCCGCGCGAAAGCACCAGGCAACCGATCAGTCTTCGTTCGCTGCGATCGATTCCATCAAGGACACCAGCTGACGTTGTACGGTCTGGTCCTTGATCTTGCTGTAGGCTCGCAACAACCGCAGGCTGAAAGCGCTGTCGAGGAACAGCAGGCTCTCGACCTCACGCGCCTTGCCGTCGCCGTCGTAGAAGAAGGTGACGGGCACATCAAGCGCGGTAGCGATCTGCTGAAGACGAGCTGCGCCGACACGGTTGACGCCCTTCTCGTACTTCTGGACCTGCTGGAAGCTGACGCCGAGCTTGTCGCCAAGCTCTGCTTGCGAGATCTTCTGCTCAACACGCCGCAGGCGAATCCGCTTGCCCAATTCAATGTCGGGTTTGCCGGCACTGCGCTGCTTCATCTTCTTTGCTGCTGATGTTTTCATTCTGGTTTTACCGTCCTTCGATCGGGAAACCCTGAGCGATCGAGCCAGGGGTTCATCCGCATTTACCGCGTTAAGTTCGTCAGGGTCGTGAGTTCGTCGTTAGAACCACGGGATATCGAGTGATTGCGGGATGGTAGCCAAACGCATTTGCGCATTGGAAACACCCTGATACCGGCGCCGTCGGCTGCCTCCAGCCATTGGCGCCCGGGGCATAATTTAGCAAAACCCCGCACCCGTACATTTGGCAAACTATTCGACAAACTACAACCACCGCGAGTTCACTTGCCACAGATTTTGGGAGCATACTTACCGTGTAACGCCTGTGTACCCGGTACTTCTACGGATATTTGTGGCGGGTTGTGGGCCGATGAAATACCTCTTTAGGTGTACGAAAGGACTTCCCGTGGCTTGTATCGAGCACATGCCTCAACCGTGATATCTGAAAAAATACAGCACGGTCGATACGATTTTCAAATCGATAGTGTGCTGGACAATTGAGTAAAACTTCTGGATCATCAGGTCAGGCTCTCACACGATCCATTGCGTGACAGCGGCCGAATTATTTTGGTGCCTTTTCGTGGAGAGGCTCATGAAGCGACGATCCGAACCGCCTCCAATCTATCTTGCAAGCTCGGGAACTGACAAAATGCCGGCGGCCCATTCAGAAGAACGATTGTTGTCGCTCCTCGCAACGCTGGAGGAATGTCGGGCGTTTCTGATGGATAAGGCCAGCCCGGAGGCCGCGAGATTGCTGTCGCTGGCCATTCTCGAGCTTCGGATGGAACTGCATCGGGTGACGGATTCCGAACTCAAGGCGCTGTGCGACCTGATGGTGACGGATGCTCAGGCTGCGCATACCACCAAGGCCGCACCGGGCCCGCGGTTGCCGCCTTATTTGAAGCTCATCAAATAAGCGCTGCCTTCGGCCCGATAGGCCTGCGCAAAAACTCCCCGACCGGCCGGCCTGCACGGCGCCTTTGCCGGTGCGACTCGTTGTCGCTCTTTGGTTGCGGGCAACCCATCCCGGCTCCAGCCTGCGGTGACATCCTCCGGTTAGGCCCTTCGAACTCGCGCCGCGGCTTGTCGCGGTCGAAATCGCTATCCGCTCAAGTCTCCTGCTCGAGCGCCGCAGTCACCGTGCAGACGACGCCGCGGGGCAGGAAGTCGACGGTGGCCTCGCCGCCGAGCTGGTCTCGCGCGCTGCGCTCGATCAGGCGCGAGCCGAAACCGCGCTGCACCGGCGCAGAAACGTGCGGCCCGCCGGACTCGCTCCAGATCATCCGAAGTTTGCGGCCACCGCCTTGTGCGATGATCTCCCAATCCAGCGTAACGGTTCCACTGTCGTTCGACAGCGCACCGTATTTTGCGGCATTGGTCGCGATCTCGTGCACGATCATCGACAACACCACGGCGAGCCGCGGCGATAGCGGCACCTTCGGTCCGAACATCCGCACCCGCTCCGGATTGTTGAGCAGATAGGGATTGCGAACCCGTGCGACGACGTCCTGCAGTTCGGACCCCTGCCACTTCTCCTGGCTGAGCAGATTATGCGCTTCGGCGAGCGCACCCAGCCGGCCCTCGAATGTCTCACGCTCGGTCCGGCTGGCGCTGCGAAAGGTCTGCATGGCGATCGACTGCAGGATCGCGAGCGTGTTCTTGACGCGGTGGTTGAGCTCGTCAATTAGGAGATCGTGCAGCATCTCGCCGCGCGCAATCGCCGTCGCCATCCGCACTGCAAAGCCAAGGCCGACCAGCAGCAGCACGCCACCGATCACGCTGGTGATCGCCAGATTGCGCCATAACGGGGCGACCAGCGAGCTTTCCGCAATCCCGCCGGCGACCGTCCAGCCGGTGAGCGAGGAGCGCGCAACGCCGGTGGTCAGCGGCGCGCCTTCGAGCGACGCGGTCGCAAAGGTTCCCTCGGGTTTGCGAAACAGCTCCGCATAGAGCGACGGCGATGCCCGCTGGCCGATCGTGTTCTGCGGGTTCGGTACAAGGTCGAGGTTGTTGCGCAGCTGAAGACAGGCGTGACCGAGGAGAACAGCTGGCGCCCTTCGCGGTCCGCCACCAGCACGACGCCGTCCCTGCCATATTGTTCGAGAAAGCCGGTAACGATGCGGCGGAAACCGTCGAAGTCGCGGTCCCGCAGCGCGTTGGTCAGCGACAGCACCTGAAGCCCGCCGATCATGCGCTGCATTTCGGCATCGAGCACGAGGCGGATGCCGCGCACGGTCTCCAGCACGCGCTGCGTCGCGTCCTTGCGGTCCTGGACGTAATTGTTGAAAACGATGCCGGCCGCGAAAATGATCAGCGGCAGCGTGGTTCCCGCCACCAGAAGGACGAGACGCATCGACAGTGAACGCTTTGGCAATGCTCGTCCCGGATCGGCGCCCCCAAACCGGCGCGAGCATAGGAGAAGCAGCCGGCATCCGCCAAGGATTTTAGTCCGATTTCGCGTTCGTGACCGGCGGAGCGGCGGCCTGCGTGGTGCGCCGCATCATTGCGTAAGCTGCAGCGCTGTGCTGTTCGATCCGCGCATTGGAATTAGCTTCCATCGCAACGCTCTTTTGAATACGCTTCGAAAATTGCAAGCCGCAACGTCGGCAAAGCTCACGACCCGGTACAAGGGCGGAGCACAGGGAGGGACAACATGAAACGCAGAACAGTATTAACCGGGCTCGGTGCGACAGCGGCCGTCTTTGGAATGCCGTCCATCTTAAAAGCGCAGGCGCCGGTCACGCTGAACGGCGCCGTGCAGTTCAACGACGACCACGCGTTTACCAAGGCGCTGGTTCGGTTCGAAGAGCTGGTGAAGAAGTATTACGGCAAGCCCGTCAATTTCACGCTGCACAAGAACTCGTCCCTCGGTCTCGAGAAGCAGTATTTCGAGTACATGTCGCAGGGCAAGGCGGTCGATTACGGCATCGTCTCTCCGGCCCACATGTCGACCTTCGCCAAGGCGGCGCCGTTCATCGATGCTCCCTTTGTGTTCAAGGGTATCGACCACATGAACAAGGTCGTCGAGGCGAACATCCTGGCGCCGGTCGCCGACGAAGTCGCTGCGAAGGCCGAGGTGGTGCTGATCGGGTACGCCGGGGGCGGCATCCGCAACATCTTCGCTAACAAGCCGCTCAAGAACCTGGCCGACATCAAGGGCCTCAAGGTGCGTGTACAGGGCGCGCCGATCTGGTCGAAGACGTTTGCCGCCGCCGGCATGTCTCCGACGGTCATCGCCTATAATGAGGTCTACAACGCCATCCAGAATGGCGTGATCTCGGCCGGCGAGAACGAAGCCGCCGGCGTCGAGGCGATGAAGTTCTACGAAGTGGCCCCGCACCTCAATCTGACCCAGCATGCGGTGTCGATCCGGCCGATCTGCTTCTCGGTCAAAACGCTCAAGACCCTGCCCAAGGATCTGCAGGACGCCATCATGAAGGCGGGCAAGGAGGCCGGGGACTTCGGCCGCAAGCTCGAGTCGAGTGAGGAAGTCATCAAGCTCGACGCGCTGGAAAAGGCGGGCAAGCTCAAGCGCGTGCCGTTCGAGGAGCGCGACGCCATGAAGAAGCTCGCCGATCCCGTGATGGCGACGTACGCCAAGGAAATCGGCGCCGAAGCCATCTTCGAGAAAATCAACGTCGCCTAGGGCTGCGCGTCGCAGACCGGAGTTCGGGGCAAGCTTCACCGCTTGCCCCGTTCGATGAGTGTTACCGCGCGGGGGCGCCAATGACCGAACTGCCGATCGATTTCAACCCGTCGCTGTGGCGGCGACTGACGCGCGCCTACGGCAAATTGCTGGAAATCCTGCTGGCGGCCTGCGTCGGCATCCTGGTCATTCCCGTCACGCTGCAGATCATCTCGCGCTATACGCCGTTCATCCCATCCTACATCTGGACCGAGGAGATGGCGCGGTTCCTGTTCGTCTGGACCATCATGATCGGGGCGATGGTCGGCGTCAGGGAGGCGCAGCATTTCGAAGTCGATGTCTGGCCCGATTTGTCGCGGCGGTCGGAGGCCGCTGTGCGGATCACGGGACGGCTCGGGATATTGGCGCTGGCGCTGGTGTTCGTGTGGGCGGGCCTTGAGTTCACGCGGTTTGCCTGGAACAGGACGTCGGAGCTGGCCGATCTGCCGCTCTGGCTGATTCACGTCGCATGGCCGGTGGCAGGCTTCACGTGGATCGCGTTCGCGGGCGAACAGATCGTCGATGAGGCGCGGATCTTGCTCGGGGTGGCACGATGAGCGGCAGTGTTCTTTCCGCCGGGCAGGCTGCTATGGTCCTGTTCGGCGTTTTCATCGGCCTGCTCATCCTGCGCGTACCGGTCGCGTTCGCGCTCGGGCTTGCCTGCCTGCCGATCCTGCTGATCGAGCCGCGGCTGTCGATGATGATGCTCGCGCAGGAAACCTTCAACGCCTACAACTCCTTCATCCTGCTGGCGGTGCCGTTCTTCCTGCTGACCGCGAACCTGATGAGCATCGGCGGCATCACCGACCGCCTGGTGTCGCTGTCGCGTTCGATGGTCGGGCACTGGCCAGGCTCGCTGGCGCAGATCAACGTCGTGCTGTCGGTGTTCTTCGCCGGCATCTCCGGCTCCTCGACCGCGGATGCGGCGAGTCAGTCGAAGATCTTCATCGATGCCCAGACCAAGGAAGGCTACGACCTCTCGTTTTCGATCGCCATCACCGCGGTGTCGGCGGTGCTTGCGGTCATCATCCCGCCGTCGATCCTGATGATCGTGTGGGGCGGGTTGATCTCGACGTCGATCGCGGCGATGTACCTGGCCGGCATCGTTCCCGGATTGTTGATCGCGGGCGCGCAGATGGTCACCGTGCATGTCTATGCGGTGCGCCGCGGCTATCCGACCTATCCAAAGTCGAGCTGGGTCGAGATGCGTTGCGCGCTCTGGCGATCTATACCGGCGCTGATCACCCCGTTCATCATCGTCGGAGGCATTCTGCTCGGCTGGTTCACGGCAACCGAGTCCGCCTGCGTCGCGGTGCTGTATTCGGTGGCGCTGTCGGCTTTCTTCTACCGCGAAACCGGCGCCAAAGAACTTTACAAGGCCTTGCTCGACACCGGGCGCCTCGCCGGCGTCGCGCTGTTCTGTATCGGCACGGCGAGCGCATTCGGCTGGCTGCTCGCCTATTACAAGATTCCGCAGGAACTGCTGGCCAACGTCTCGACATGGGGCATGGGGCCGATCGCGGCGGGCTTCTTCATCTCCTTCTGTTTTCTGGTGGTCGGCTGCTTCCTCGATGCCATTCCGGCGATCGTGATCGTCGGCACCGTGCTGGAGCCGCTGGCGCGGGCGGTCGATCTCCATCCGGTGCAGTTCGCGATCATCTCGATCGTCTCGCTGGCGTTCGGGCTGGTGACACCGCCTTACGGGTTATGTCTGATGATCGCGTGCTCGATTGCCGGGGTGCGGCTGCGTTATGCGCTCAAGGACACCGTGATCATGCTGATCCCGATGCTGCTGGTGCTGGCGGCGCTGATCATCTGGCCCAGCGTATCGCTGTTCCTGCCGCGCCTGATCGTGCCGGAGATGTTGAAATAGCAGGCCATCTATCCCGCGGCGATCATGCCGCGGGATGAGGCTCCGGCTTCAGAGATTGCTGTCGGTGATCGCCGCATACACCAGGGTGCGCAGCTCGCGCCGCAGCGGATAGGCGCTCGACGGCAGCACCTGGGTCATGAAGATCGTGATCAGTTCTTCGGCGGGATCGATGAAGAACGAGGTCGTCGCCGCGCCGCCCCAATTATACTCGCCGGGGCTGCCGGGAATCAGCGTCTGCTCGGGATGCATGGTGACGGCAAAGCCGAGACCGAAGCCGATGCCGTTATAGGTGGCTTCGCTGAACAGTGAGCGCGACATGCCAGGCAGGTCCAACCCGCCGGGCAGATGGTTCGACGTCATCAGCTTCAGCGTCTTTGGCCCGATGAGCCTGACGCCGCCAAGCTCACCGCCATTGAGGAGCGCCCGGCAGAAGGTGAGATAGTCGGCCGCGGTCGAGCACAATCCGCCGCCGCCGGAGACGAGCGAGGGCGGGGTAAGGAACGAACTCGTAGCCGGGTCATCCTGCAGCTTCAATGTGGCCTCGCCGGCCGTCATGCCGATCTGTACGCCAGCGGAATAGCAGGCCGCAAAACGATGCGCCTTGTCTGCCGGCACGAAGAAGTCGGTGTCGTTCATGCCGAGCGGATTGAAGATGCGTTCCTTCAGGAACTGCTCGAACGGCATGCCGCTGATCTTGCCGACCAGATAGCCGACCACGTCGGTGGCAACCGAATAGTTCCAAGCTTCGCCCGGCGAAAATTCCAGTGGGATCTTGGCGAGATCCTCGATCATGCTTTGCAGCGTGCCGGCCTTGATGACCTCGCCGATCTTGTTCTCGCGATAGGCGGCGTCGACATTGGAGCGCTGCTGGAAGCCATACGTAAGACCCGAGGTGTGCCGCAACAGGTCCACGATCAGCATCGGCCGCGACGGTGGCCGGGTCAGGAAGGCCGGGAAGCTGCCGGCCTGGAACACGCCGAGGTTCTTCCATTCCGGAATGTATTTGTGGACGGGCTCGTCGAGCGCGACGCGGCCCTCCTCGAGCAGCATCATGAAAGCCACGCTCGTGATCGGCTTGGTCATCGAATAAATGCGGAAGATGGTGTCGTCCTTGACCGGGACCTTGCGCTCGAGGTCGGCAAAGCCCTGCGCGGTCGAATGCACGACCTTGCCGCGGCGGTAGATCAGGACCTGTGTTCCCGGGAAGCGGCCGGCGTCGATGTAGCGCTGCTTGAGATGGTTCTCGAGACGATCCAGCGCCGGCTTCGACATTCCGGCAGACTCGGGCGAGGCGGGGGTAGGGGCTAGCATCAGGGCTGATCTCCGGCTGGCGAGGGAGCCTTGATAGCCGAAAAGTGTGCCCCGTTCCAACCGCCTGCGCTTACCCCGTGCGGTATGGTGGTGTAGGCTTGACCGAGCCACCATGCACCCCGCAGGACAGCCAAAATGCCCCAATTCAACGAAACCGAACTGACCGCCGCTGTGATCCGCAGCTTCGATGACACGCCGGATCCGCGGGCGAAATTCCTGCTGCAGGAATTGGTGAAATCGTTGCACGATTATGTCAGCCGGACCGATCTCACCTTCGAGGAATGGGAATACGCGATCGATTTCCTGACCCGGACCGGACAGAAGTGCACCCCGATCCGCCAGGAATTCATCCTGCTCTCCGACGTGCTCGGGGTCTCGATGCTGGTCGACGCCGTCAACCACCGCGAACGCGAAGGCGCCACCGAGACCACCGTGCTCGGGCCGTTCTATGTCGGCGAACACAAGGTGACGCCGCACGGCACCGACGTCTCGGCCAATTTGCCGGGCGAGCGGATGTTCGTGCAGAGCCGCGTCACGGATCTTGCGGGCAAGCCGCTGGCGAATGTTCCCGTCGATATCTGGCACGCCGATGACGAAGGCTATTACGATTCACAGAAGGCGTCTTATGCCACCGAGGGACCCTCGTCGCGGGCGCGCTTCGTCACCGATGCCGATGGCCGGTTCTTCTTCCGCACCATTTTGCCGTGCAGCTATCCGATCCCGACCGACGGTCCGGTCGGCGAAATGATCATCCAGACGCGGCGGCACGCGATGCGGCCGGCGCATGTGCACTTCCTGGTCGATGCGCCTGGCTATCAGCCGCTGATCACGCATGTGTTCATGGAGGGCGACAAATATCTCGATTCCGACGTGGTGTTCGGCGTCAAGGACGAGCTGGTCGCGAAGATTGAAAAACGCACTGACGCAACGATGCCGGACGGCAAGCCCGCGGCCGCGCCGTGGCACCTGATGACCTACGAATTCAGGATGAAACCGGGCGATGGCGCCGCGCCAAAACCGATGATGGCCAGGACGACTGACAAGACACCTGACAACGCCAAAGAGGACGCCTGAGGCAGGCTGGTGCGAGGCCTGCCCAATCGTTGTGCACCGCACAAGGATTGGGCGAATCGCAAATTTGAAAAGCGATGACTGGTTCCTGACCGCTGCCGATTTTTGCGGCATTGGTTCTGCATAGCACTGATATTTAAAAGTTTTTTGTAGTGAAGAAGGCTTGGCACGAAGCTTGAATAGCTAGTGCTGACGCCATTGATGCCGTCCCTTGAGACCACTCATCCGAATTGTGACGCCGCACTCCGGGGGCATCCCTGGAACGCGCCCTCGTGCGACCACGCGCGGTGATCCATTCGGACGGCCCCATTTCCAACGAAGGATAGAGAGACCCATGACGAAGCCCACCCATCCGACCTCACACGGCCTCAGCCGCCGCCGGCTCTTGAAAGCGACCGCTGGTACGGCGGCGTTGCTGGCCGCGGCCAAGCTAAATTTCCCGGCTGGCGCCTTCGCGCAAGGGGCGGGGCCCGAAGTGAAGGGGGCCAAGCTCGGCTTCATTGCGCTCAGCGATGCCGGCGCGCTGTTCGTGGCTAAGGACAAGGGCCTGTTCGCCAAGCACGGCGTCCCCGATGTCGACGTGCAGAAGCAGGCCTCATGGGGCACCACGCGCGACAACCTCGTGCTGGGATCGGAAGGCAACGGCATCGATGGCGCGCACATCCTCACCCCGATGCCGTATTTGATCTCGGCCGGCAAGGTGACGCAGAACAATCAGCCGACGCCGATGTACATCCTGGCGCGGCTCAATCTCGACGCGCAGTGCATCTCGGTCTCCAATGAATACGCCGATCTCAAGGTCGGCCTGGACGCCAAACCGTTCAAGGAAGCGCTGGAAAAGAAGAAAGCTGCCGGCAAGCCGATCAAGGCGGCGATGACGTTCCCGGGCGGCACGCACGATCTGTGGATCCGTTACTGGCTCGCCGCCGGCGGCATCGACCCCGACAAGGACATCGAAACCATTACGGTGCCGCCGCCGCAGATGGTCGCCAACATGAAGGTCGGCACCATGGACTGCTTCTGCGTCGGCGAACCCTGGCCCGGCCAGCTCGTGCATCAGAAGATCGGCTACACCGCGGTCAACACCGGCGAGCTCTGGAACAAGCATCCCGAGAAATCCTTCGCGATGCGCTCGGCCTGGGTCGACAAGAATCCGAAGGCTGCGCAGGCCATCACCATGGCGATCCAGGAGGCGCAGCAATGGGCCGACAAGATGGAGAACAAGGAAGAACTCGCCACCATCATGGGCAAGCGGCAGTGGATCAACTGCCCGGTTGAGGACATTCTCGATCGCGCCAAGGGCAAGTTCGACTACGGCACCGGCAAGGTGGTCGAGAACTCGCCGCACATCATGAAGTACTGGCGCGACCACGCCTCCTATCCGTTCCAGAGCCACGATCTCTGGTTCATGACCGAGGACATTCGCTGGGGCAAGTTCGAGCCGGGCTACGACTCCAAGGCACTGATCGCCAAGGTCAATCGCGAGGACATCTGGCGCGATGCCGCCAAGGCGCTCGGCGTCGCGGCTGCGGATATTCCAGCCTCGAAGTCACGCGGCAAGGAGACCTTCTTCGACGGCAAGGTGTTCGATCCGGAAGATCCGGGCGCGTACCTGAAGTCGCTGTCCATCAAGCGTGCTGATGTCTGATCCGGCAGGACCGCCCGCAAGCGGGCGGTCCGCCTCGTGAACACGGAGACGCATTTCCCATGAACATGCCTGCGATCAAGACCGAACCCGCCACCGCGATTGTTACGCACGCGGCGGCCCCGGTTGCCACCCCGGTCGTGACGATGACGCCGAAGCGTCCGCCGCGTGCCGAAAAATACAGCAAGATGGTCAAGGACACCGCGGTGCGCGTCGTGCCGCCGCTGATCGTGATCGCGCTCCTGATGCTGTTCTGGGAGCTGGTCTGCCAACGCGCCGGCTCCACCTTGCCGCCGCCCTCGCGCGTGTTCAAGGACACCAAGGAACTGATCTTCGATCCGTTCTTCGATCGCGGCGGCATCGACAAGGGCCTGTTCTGGCACTTGTCCGCAAGTCTGCAGCGCGTCGCGCTCGGCTATTCGATCGCTGCGATCGTCGGCGTCGCGCTCGGCACGCTGGTCGGCCAGTCGGTCTGGGCGATGCGCGGGCTCGATCCCTTGTTCCAGGTGCTGCGCACCATCCCGCCGCTGGCGTGGCTGCCGCTGTCGCTGGCCGCGTTCCGCGACGGCCAGCCCTCGGCGATCTTCGTGATCTTCATCACCTCGGTGTGGCCGATCATCATCAACACCGCAGTCGGCATCCGCAACATCCCGCAGGATTACCGCAACGTCGCGGCCGTGGTGCAGCTCAATCCGCTGGAGTTCTTCGGCAAGATCATGATCCCGGCCGCTGCCCCCTACATCTTCACGGGCTTGCGCATCGGCATCGGCCTGTCCTGGCTCGCGATCGTCGCGGCCGAGATGCTGATCGGCGGCGTCGGCATCGGCTTCTTCATCTGGGACGCCTGGAACTCCTCGCACATCAGCGAGATCATCCTGGCGCTGTTCTATGTCGGCATCATCGGCTTCGTGCTCGATCGCTTGATCGCAGGACTGGGCAAGATCGTGACCCGCGGCACGTCCGCAGGCTGAAGGGAACATATCATGCAGGCCTATCTGAAGCTCGACCACATCGACAAGACCTTCACCCGCGGCAATGCCTCGACCGAGGTGCTGAAGGAAATCAACCTGACGATCGACAAGGGCGAATACGTTTCGATCATCGGCCATTCCGGATGCGGCAAGTCCACGCTGCTCAACATCGTGGCCGGCCTTACCGACTGCACCAATGGCTGCGTGCTGCTGGAAAACCGCGAAGTCAATTCGCCGGGACCGGATCGCGCAGTGGTGTTCCAGAACCACAGCCTGCTGCCCTGGCTGACCGTCTATGAAAACGTCCGGCTCGGCGTCGACAAGGTGTTCGCTTCGAGCAAGACCCGCAGCGAACGCGATGCCTGGGTGATGCACAATCTCAACCTCGTGCAGATGGCCCATGCCAAGGACAAGCGCCCGTCGGAAATCTCCGGCGGCATGAAGCAGCGCGTCGGTATCGCCCGGGCGCTGGCGATGGAGCCGAAGGTGCTGCTGCTCGACGAGCCCTTTGGCGCGCTCGACGCGCTGACCCGCGCGCATCTGCAGGACTCGGTGATGGCGCTGCACCAGAAGCTCGGCAACACCATCCTGATGATCACCCATGACGTCGACGAGGCCGTGCTGCTGTCGGACCGCATCGTGATGATGACCAACGGGCCGAGCGCGCGGATCGGCGAAGTACTGGAAGTGCCGCTGGCGCGTCCGCGCAAACGGCTCGAGCTCGCAACCAACCCCGGGTACCTCAAGTGCCGGCAGCGCGTGCTCGAATTCCTGTACGAGCGGCATCGCTTCGTCGAGGCGGCGTAGTTCTTGTTATCTCCGCGCCCGCGCGGGCGCTGAAGCGGCCGAGTGAGGGTACGTCATGAGCGAACCGCTGGTGATTGTCGGCAACGGAATGGCTGCCGCCCGTCTGGTCGACGAACTGGCCAAGGTCGCGCTCGGCCGCTACGCCATTGCCGTGATCGGGGACGAACCGCGGCTTGCGTATAATCGCGTGCTGCTGTCATCGGTCCTTGCCGGCGAGACCGCCTCGCATGATATCGAGCTCAGGCCCGCTTCATGGTGGCGCGACCGCGGCGTCACCCTGAAATACGGCTGCCGGGCCACCGAGGTCGATGTCGGGCGGCGCGAAGTCAAAATCGAAAATGAAGAGAGTGTCCCGTTCTCGAAACTGGTCCTGACCACGGGTTCGTCGCCGCTGCGGCTCAACGTATCAGGCGCCGATCTTGCCGGCGTGCACACGTTTCGCGACAGCCGCGACGTCGATCTCCTGCTGACGCTGGCCGCGCAGAAGAAGCGCGTCGTGGTCGTCGGTGGCGGGCTGCTCGGGCTGGAAGCGGCCTACGGGCTCGCCAAGGCCGGCGCGCCGGTGACGCTGGTTCATTTGATGGAGCGGCTGATGGAGCGCCAGCTCGATGCGCCCGCCGCGGAACTGTTGAAATCGCTGGTCGAGCGCAAGGGCATCGAGATCCTGCTCAATGCCAACACCGCGCGCATCCATGGCACGACACGCGTCGAGGGCCTCGAACTGACCGATGGCCGCCGCATCGATGCCGATGCGGTGATCTTCGCAGCGGGCATCCGGCCGAATATCGCTCTGGCAAAGGAAGCCGGCATTGCCGTCAACCGGGGCGTCGTCGTCGACGACGTCATGCAAACCGTCGCGCCCGGCATCTTTGCGATCGGCGAATGCGCCGAACACCGCGGCATCTGCTACGGCCTGGTCGAGCCGGCCTATGAGCAGGCGCGCGTGCTGGCGCGGCATCTCGCAGGCCGCGACACCTCCTATAGCGGCAGCATCGTGGCGACCAATCTGAAGGTCTCCGGCGTCAGCGTGTTCTCAGCGGGTGATTTCGTGGGCACTGAGGGCTCCGAAACCATCGTGCTCAGCGATCTCAACTACGGCACCTACAAGAAACTCGTGGTTGCGGACGGACGGCTGACCGGCGCAGTACTGATCGGCGATGCCAGCGACGCGCTCTGGTATCTCGAACTGATCCGTACCCGCCAGCCCACCGCGCCCATTCGCGCCGACATGATGTTCGGCCGTTCGCTCGCGATCCGTTCAGAGGCGGCATGAGCCGGTTGCTCGCATGACCGCCGTCGATCCCCATTTGCGCGTCACCAAGACCGCCTGCGCCTATTGCGGCGTCGGTTGCGGCGTGCTGGCGACGCCCGACGGGCGGGGCGGGGCGTCGATCTCGGGCGATCCCGAGCACCCGGCGAATTTCGGCCGGCTGTGCTCGAAGGGCTCGGCGCTCGGCGAGACGCTGGGTCTGGAAAATCGCCTGCTGCATCCGATGATCCGCTGCGACAATGGGACCATGGAGCGCGTGGCCTGGAGCGACGCGCTCGACCATGTCGCGCATCGTTTTCAGCACATCATCGCGCGCGACGGACCCGGCGCCGTCGCGTTCTATCTCTCCGGGCAGCTGCTGACCGAAGACTATTACGTCGCCAACAAGCTGATGAAGGGATTCGTCGGCAGCGCCAATGTCGACACCAATTCACGGCTGTGCATGGCGTCGTCAGTCGCCGGCCACCGCCGCGCGTTCGGGGCGGACACCGTGCCCGGCTGCTACGAAGATCTCGACGAGGCCGATTTGCTGGTGCTGGTCGGCTCCAACGCGGCCTGGTGTCATCCGGTGCTGTACCAGCGCATGCTGGTCAACAAGCAGAGCCGCGGCGCCCGCATCGTGGTGATCGATCCGCGCCGGACCGATACGGTCGGCAATGACGATCTGTTTCTGGGGTTGAAGCCGGGCACCGACACCGCATTGTTCAGCGGTTTGCTGGTGCACCTCGCCGACAACGGCGCGCTCGACCACGACTACATCGAACGCCATACTACTGGCTTCGACGACGCGATGATGCGGGCGCGCAGCATGGCTGGCAGCCTCGGCGCGACGGCGCTGGCAACCGGCCTGTCCGAGCCTGATGTCGCGGCGTTCTTCCAGATGTTCGCCAATACGCCGCGCGTGGTCACGATGTATTCGCAAGGCGTCAACCAATCGGCGCAGGGCACCGACAAGGTCAATGCGATCCTCAACTGCCACCTTGCGACGGGTCGGATCGGTAAATTGGGCGCGTCGCCGTTCTCGCTGACCGGACAGCCCAATGCGATGGGCGGCCGCGAGGTCGGCGGGCTCGCCAACCAGCTGGCGGCCCATATGGGTTTTTCGCCGCCGGATATCGACCGCGTGCGCCGGTTCTGGAAGGCGCCGCGGATCGCCACCCATGAAGGGCTGAAAGCGGTCCAGATGTTCGAGGCCATCGCGCGCGGCGAGATCAAGGCGCTGTGGGTGATCGGCACCAATCCGGCGGTGTCGCTGCCCAATGCCGACGCCGTCAGCGCGGCGCTGAAGAAGCTCGAATTGTTCGTCGTCTCCGAAAACGTTGTTACCAACGACACCGTCGATGCCGGGGCGCAGGTGCTGTTTCCGGCGCAGGCTTGGGGCGAGAAATCCGGCACCGTGACCAACTCGGAACGCCGCATCTCCCGTCAGCGCGCGTTTCTTTCTTCGCCGGGCGAGGCGCGGCCGGATTGGTGGATCATCGGCGAGATCGCAAAGCGGCTCGGCTTTGGCGCGGCATTCAATTTTGCATCGGCCGCCGATATTTTTCGCGAGCACGCCGCACTCTCGGCGTTCGAAAACGAGGGCAACCGCGATTTCGACATCGGCGGCTTGCAGGCGCTGTCGGACGAAGCGTTCGATACGATGGCGCCGGTGCAATGGCCGATCCGGCTCGATGCGCAGCCGCAGGCGCGCTTCTTTGCCGAAGGCGGATTCTTCACTGGCGAACAGAAGGCCCGTTTTATCGCACCCGAGACTCCCGCGCTGCGGACCGAGACTACGGCCGCGCGCCCGCTGCGGCTGAACACCGGCCGCGTCCGCGACCAATGGCACACCATGACCCGCACCGGGATGAGCCCGCGGCTCGGCCAGCATCTGCCGGAGCCGTTCGTCGAAGTGCATCCGGACGACGCGGCAAGGCACGGCGTCGCCGACGGCGATTTCGCGCGGGTCACGACCGATTACGGACAATGCACGCTGCGGGTTGTCGTCAGCGAGCGCCAGCAGCGCGGCATGCTGTTCGCGCCGATCCACTGGAGCGCGGTCACCGCGACCGGCGCACGCGTGGGATCGCTGGTCGCGCCGCTCACCGATCCGTTCTCCGGCCAGCCCGAGAACAAGGCGACGCCGGCCTCGATCACCCCTTACGAATATGTGTTCCGCGGCTTTGCATTGTCGCGCACGCCGCTCGAGCTACCCGCGCATGCCTGGTGGGCGCGCGTCGCCGTCAATGGCGGCTATGGCTATCTGCTCGCGGATAACGCCGATCTCAGGGGCTGGCAGTCCTGGCTCGGATCGATCGCCGGCGATGACCTCGCCGAATACAAGGACTTTGGCGGCGGCGTCTATCGCGCGGCGTCTTTTGCCGCCGACCGTATCGAGACCTGCCTGTTCATCGGGCCCGCGCGGGACGCCGGCGACTGGAATGTGGTCAAGGGCCTGTTTGCCGCCGACGCGCTCAGCAACGATCAGCGCCGCATGCTTTTGTCGGGCAAATCGACGGACGGTCTTGCCAATGCCGGCCCGATCATCTGCGCCTGTTTTGGTGTTGGCCGCACCACGATCTGCGACAGCATCGCCGCAGGCGCGCGATCCGCGGCCGACATCGGCGCCAAACTGAAGGCGGGCACCAATTGCGGCTCATGCATTCCGGAGTTGAAGCGACTGATCGCGCAAACCGCGCCGAACGCCGTGCCGCAGTTGGCCGTGGCTGCGAATTAAAGCAGGTCCATCAACGTCATTGCGAGCGTAGCGAAGCAATCCATTCTTGCTTCCTGTTTGCCGCCCGATGGATTGCTTCGCTTCGCTCGCAATGACGGAGGAGGCGACGCGAATGACTCGAGCACACCCGTATCGTCCTACTCCGACGCCAGCCGCGAGAATCGGAAATTGCAGTGGCTCGCGCCGCCAGCCAGCGTTTGTGTCCTTTCCAAATGGATGCCCCGCGTTGCATAGGCGTCGAAATCAAGCCCGCAAATGTTCGGCAGGATTTCTTGATCTCCATGGCGAGCCGCGAATTTGCAGAAGCCGCAAGCCTTGTAGTTGATGCCGAATTCAAACTTGTCACCCGTATCAGGCTCGACGAAATCGTAGACGAAATCTTCCGGAAATTCTTGGCGGTGGCTTTTTGCAGCCTGCTCGCGCAGCAAAGCCTGATTCTCTGACGACATGAACTGACGACCCGAGGCGAGGCGCTCCGCTTCGGGCACGGTGAGCAATTGCGCCTTGTAGGTTTCTCGCTCGATTTCGCCGATCGCGGACAGCGGAACGTCGTGTCGCCGGAGCACCCGGCTGATGGCCATAAAGCCGATGAGGCGCATGAAGAAATCGCTCATGCGGCTTGCCGAGCCTCCGACATAGGGCATTTGGGTAAGCACGATTTCGAATTCGTCCATCACCTCCTGCCTGATCCCATCAATATCGGATAGATGCGCGCGCTCGCACAACATCGCTTCGGCAAGGTCGAGGCGATGGCGCATGGCGGTCTCCATCGCACCGCGATGCTGTTCGTAAAAGGGGTGAATCTCAGCCATAGGCAGTCTCCTGTTCGACGAACTCCAGCGCCAGGCCATGCGATGCGGCGGGCGAAGTCAGCAACACATCGCCGATGACCTCGAACGCGACACCGTTGTTCTTCAAGACCCGTCCGGTCGCATCGAGATCGGTGACCGCCAGCCGCGCCGCGCAAAAGCGCGGCGAACCATCGGCGGCGCAATTCGGCAGCCGGCGTGCCAGCTCGGGCGGGCCGAGCACGGTTATCCGGTCGCCGCGTTCGCCCACCGTCAATCGCCCGGTCGCGAATTCGGCGACACCCTCCGTGAGGCGCTCGAGGAACGCGCGGTGCTGCGCCGGCTCCGGCGCCGACATCACGACTTCGACCACGCGCAGGGCGCCGTTAAGGTGATGCTGGTATTCGGCCTTCCAGAACAGTTCGGGCGGATGGCGTTGCTGGCAGGTGAAGAAGGCGATCCCGGGCATCGCGGGATCAGTGGCAAACGCCAGTGAAAATCCGACGCGGGCCGTGCCACCGCCCGGCAGCACCGCGTCACGGCCAAAATCGAACGGCGCATAGGCGCCGAGATGGGCCGCGTTGAAGCGCACCGCTTCGGCATGGAGTCGGTGCTGTGCAAGGCCAGCATCGACATCCCTTCACCGGTGCGAAGAAAATCCTGATTGTGGGCGGCGAAGCTGAAGTGGCCGGGCGCGGCTGGCGGCACTGCCCCAGCATCGGTGACACCAAGCAGTTCCAGAAAATTATTCCCGAACATCGCCAGACGGTTGCTGGTTCCAAAGGGATGGACGCCGGTCGGCGTGAGAGAAAAGCCGAGCGTTTGCCAGTCCGGCGCGGCCTTTGCCAGATTGTGGACGCAAATAACGAGATGATCTAGTCGGCGAGGCATGGGATCTCCGGATGCTGCGAAGCGACCGTAACCGGGGACATCAGGTCAGCGCAAAGCATAGTTCCTTCGCTCAAGCACTAGAAAATCTATTGCAAGGCCAGGGCCCATCAGTGACAAACTGCAGCGCGATGACCTACACCCTTCCACCACTCAATGCGCTTCGCGCATTTGAAGCCGCCGCGCGACATCTCAGCTTCAAACTGGCCGCGCACGAGCTGCATGTGACACCCGCCGCCGTGGGGCAGCAGGTGAAAGCGCTGGAGGCGCGCCTCGGCGTACGCCTGTTCGAGCGGCTGCACAAACAGCTCATCCTGACCGCGGCCGGCCAGGCCTATCTGCCCGAAATATCCGACGGCTTTCGTCTGATCGCCGATGCGACCACCCGGTTGAAGCCGGCCGGCGCGGTGCTGCTGCAGTTGGGGCTCCATGGCAGCTTCGACCTGCGCCGGCTGGAGTTGGCGGCGTTTCGCGGCGCGCATGCGGAAATCGGTTTGCGGGTGCTGCAGCCCGCCGGCCTGCACGAGCTGGTCGAGGGCAAAGTCGACCTGCTGATCGCCCGCGGTCTTGGCCACCATCCGGGCTATCGCTGCGACCGCGTCAATGAGGGATCCGGTTTGGGCGATTGGCTGATTGCGCCCGAAGGCACCGCTGACTGTCCTGAGGTCGTCAGCTTCCGCGATTGGCTGCGCGCGCTGCCGGTCGAGAACCCGCTCGAAGTCCATCGCCGTCCTCGTCTGGTCGGCAACATCAGAAGTTGAGGCGATCGTGAAGCAGAAAAAATTCGGCGTCAAAGGCCCGGAAGTGTCCGTCATCGGGCAGGGCACCTGGTACATCGATCGCGCCGACCGCAAAAGCGCGGTCGCAGCACTATGCCGCGGCCTCGAGCTCGGCATGACCCATGTCGACACCGCCGAAATGTATGGCGATGCCGAACCCGTGATCGCGGAGGCGATGGCCGCCGGCAAGCGCGAGGATCTCTATCTCGTCTCCAAGGTGCTGCCGAGCAACGCGTCGCGTCGCGGCACCATTGCCGCCTGCGAGCGATCGCTGAAGCGGCTGAAGACCGATCACCTCGACTGCTACCTGCTGCACTGGCGCGGATCCCATGAGCTTGAAGACACCGTGGCGGCGTTCGATCAGTTGATATCAGCCGGAAAAATCCGCTCATGGGGTGTCAGCAATTTCGACACCGACGATCTCAACGAATTGCTGGCGGTCGCCGGGCAGGGCAGGATCGCCTGCAACCAGGTGCTCTATCATTTGCAGGAGCGCGCGATCGAGCATGCTGTCATCCCGTGGTGCGAACGGCACGGTGTTGCCGTCGTCGCCTATTCACCGTTCGGTCACAATGATTTTCCCTCGCCGCACAGCAGGGAAGGGCAGGTGTTGCAGGCGATTGCCGACGCGCGCCACGTCACCGCGCGGCAGATCGCGCTCGCGTTTCTGACGCGCCTTGCAGCGGTGTTTGCAATTCCGAAAGCCGCGAGCGCGGAGCATGCCGCGGACAATGCGGCGGCGGGAAAGTTGACGCTGAGCGCCAGCGAGATCGAAGCCCTCGACAAGGCCTTTCCGCGTGGCCCGAAGCCGCGCGGTCTGCCGATGCTCTGATAGAAGCCTCGAAGGATGAATCGGCCACCGACGGGCCGTCACCCTTCGAGGCGCGCAAGAGCGCGCACCTCAGGACGACGGATTGCGACGCTTTGGCAGATGACGGTTCTTAACAAAGTGTTGCAATCGCGCCCTCAGCGCATATCCGCATCCCGTTATCGGACCTTGTTGTTCCGCCTCAGATAGCGTTTTTTAGAGCCTCGCCCGATTCGATCATTATTGCTTTCGAGATTGCCGTGACACCGCCCCCCGCCGCAGCCGCCAGGCTGGACAGCGCGCCATTGCCGTTGCCCGAGAAGAAGTACTTCACTCCCAAAGCGCCCGCTCGTGCCGATCGTCCGTTCAAGGGCATCGCGCTGATCCTGGCGTCGACGGTCTTCCTCGGCGTCTCTGACGTGACGGCCAAATATCTGTCCGCGACGCTGCCCTCGATCGAGATCGCCTGGATCCGCTTCGTGGTGTTCGCCATGATCATGACGCCGGCGATGCTGCCGGGCTCGCCGCTGTTTGCGTTGCAGACCAGGCGGCCCGGCCTGCATTTGATGCGCGGCCTCACCGTGCTGGCCTCGTCGCTGTTCTTCATCTCCGGCCTGCGGTTTCTCCCGATCGCGGAAGCCTCCGCCACCGGCTTCGTCGCGCCGCTGCTCGTTACCGCGCTGTCGATCGTGTTCCTGAGCGAGAAGGTCGGCCTGCGCCGCTGGATCGCGACCGGCGTCGGCCTGATCGGCGTCATTATCATCCTGCGGCCGGGCACCGGTGCGTTTCATCCCGCGGCGTTCTTTCCGCTGGTCTCGGCGCTGGCCTGGGCCTGCACGCTGATCATGACGCGGATGATGAGCGGCACCGAGCGCGCCATCACCGTGATGACCTATTCGTCGATCGCGGGCGTCTGCATCCTCAGCGCATTGGTGCCGTTCGTCTGGGTGACGCCGACCTGGCACGACATCGCCTTCGGCATCTTCATCGGCGTCGCCTCGACCGCGGGACAGTGGATCGTGGTGCTGGCGTTCCGTTACGCCGATGCCTCGGTGCTGGCGCCGTTCTCCTATACGCAATTGCTCTGGGTCAGCATCCTCGGCTTCCTGATCTTCGGCGAAGTCCCGGACGTCTACACCGTGACCGGTGCCTGCTTCATCGTCGCCAGTGGCCTCTACACAGCCCATCGCGAACGGGTGCGGCGGTCGCAGCTGCTGACGGTCGCGGCCGAGTCGTCGCCGAACGCCTGAGCGGGTCCCGGCCGACGACCTTGCGCTGAATGAGAGGAGCCGCCCTCCAAGCGTTGCCCGGGTACCACAGGTGCCCCGGAAAACGCCCATTTTCCGGTGTCAAAACAAGGGATTCCCGGCAAACCGTAATTGTACGGTGGAACCCATGCTAGGTTGTGCCCGGACAGCGCCGCAGAGCGCTGGGGGGTACTGGGGTTTGGGCGTGGTTTTTAAGTCGGCATCGGGCGTGGAAAAACGGCTGCGGCAGCGCGTGGCCGGGCTGCTGTTTGGCATTGGCCTGGCGTTCGCGGCGGTGCCGGCGGCACAAGCGCAGTCCGTCTGGGGCGGCACCGGCAGCACGACCGTTACGAGCGACTACAGCCTCGGCACCAACTGGTCCAATCCGCCGGCCGGTGCGCCGCCGATCCTTCCGACACAGGCGGCCGTTTTCGGTTCGACGGGATCAGCGACGATAACCATCGGTGCCGGTCCGATGTTGCCGGACTCCTGGACCTTCAACGCCAATTCGCTTTCGTTCACGATCAGCGGGAACCCGGTTGCCTTCAGCCTGTCAGGGCCAACCGGCGGCCTTATCAACAGCGCCAACACCGGCCAAACCATTACCATCTCCGCCAACGTCACTGATGGTATCGGTGGCCCCATCATGGTGCAGCAAACCGGCAACAGCACATTGGTGCTTGCGGGCACCAATGGCTATTCCGGCGGGACGGTGATTTCAGCCGGAACGGTGCAAGTAACGAACGCGGATTCGGTCGGCAGCGGCACGATCACGCTGAGCGGCGGTACCTTCCAGATGCAGTCGCCGACGGTCGTGAGCGTTGCTTTCACCAACAACATCGCCGTCAGCGCCGCCGGCGGCACGGTCGACGCGAACGGCGCCGAGGTCAATCTTCAGGGCGTGATCGCTGATGGCGTCGGCGCCGGCGTTTTGCGTTTGATCGACTCGACCGGCTCCGCGACAGCCAACGTTCAGCTATCGGGCACCAATACCTACACCGGCGGGACGCTGGTGGTTGGGACCACGGTGCTGGTCACCAATTCCTCTTCGGTCGGCACCGGAACGGTGACGCTCGACAATGCCGCATTCAAAGCCGACGGCGCCGGCGACATCACCTTCACCAATAATTTCAGGATCAATAACTCCGGCGCAGGCGCTACGATCGACGCCAACGGCATCATACTGACCATTGCCGGCAACATCTCCGACGGCGTCGGCGCGGGCAAGCTGACGGTGGACAGTGCGGGCGGTGGCACCGTCGTCCTGCTCGGCAACAACACCTATACCGGCGGCACGGAAATCTGCAATTGCGTGGCATTGCAGCTCGGCGATGCGACGCATACGGCGTCGCTCGTTGGCGATATCACCAACTTCGGGCGTCTCGATGTCGTCAACGCCAACACGTCCGGCATCACTTCGCTGACCAATGACGGCGGCGCGGCGAATTTTCTCAATGCGACCTCCGCCGGTAGCATGACCATCAACAACATCAATGGCGGCCAGCTCACCTTTGGCGTTTTCGGCGGTACCGATACCGCCACCGCGGGTAGTGCAACCATCATCAACGATGGCGGCAGCGCGGTCGGCTTCTTCGCCAACACCAACGCCGGCACCGCGAAGATCACCAATCAGAACGCGGCCCAGCTGGTTTTCGTCGACCGGGCCTCGGCCGGGTTCGCGACCATCACCAACGACAATTTCGGCACGACGGCGTTCGGCCAGGCCTTCGGAACGGATACTGCGAGCGCCGGCAGCGCCACGATCACCAACAATAATTTGGGGTTGACCGAGTTCAACGCATCGTCCACCGCCGCCAACGCCACCATCACCACCAACAATGGCGGCGCTACCGGCTTCTTCGACAACAGCACCGCCGGCAACGCCAAAATCATCACCAATGACGGCGGCACCACCAGCTTCTTCGACAACGCCAACGGCGGCACCGCGCAGTTCATCACCAACGGCACCGGCTCTGTCGAATTCGGCGGCAGCGCTGGTCCGAACGGTGATGGGCGCATCACGGTGGGCTCGCTTGCCGGTTCCGGCAATTACTATATTGGCGGCGGCAATACCCTGGTCGTTGGTGGCAACAACCTCTCCACCGAGGTGACCGGCGTGATTGCCGATGATTGCGGCTGCTTCCCGGGTCCCGGCTCGCTGGAGAAGGTCGGTACCGGCAACCTGATCCTGTCCGGCATCAACAACTACACCGGTAGCACGACGGTGAACGGCGGCACGCTCACGGTCAACGGTTCGATCGTCGCGTCGAGCGGCGTGACCGTCAACGCCGGCGGCACGCTCGCCGGCAACGGCATCGTCGGCAACACCACCATCAACGGCGGCGCGCTGGCGCCCGGTAACTCGATCGGCCTGCTCACCGTGCAGGGCAGTCTCGTATTTACCGCGGCGGCCAGTTACATGGTGGAAGTTTCACCCACCACGGCCGACCGCACCAATGTGACGGGCATTGCGACGCTCGGCGGCGCCACGGTCAATGTGAGCTTCGAACCCGGAAACTACGTTGCCAGGCAATACACCATTCTCAATGCCGCAAGCATCAGCGGCACGTTCAATCCGGTGGTTGGGACCACGGCCCCGAATTTCAAGACCAGCCTGAGCTACGACGCCAACAATGTTTATCTCAACCTCGCGCTCAGTTTCACCAATGGTCTCACGCCGAACCAGCAGAACGTCGCCAACGCGTTGACGAATGCCTTCAATTCCGGCGGCGGCGTTCCGGTCGCGGTCGGCTCCCTGACGCCCGCAGGCCTGACGCAGATCTCGGGCGAGCTCGCGACCGGCTCGCAGCAGTCGACCTTCGATGCGATGAACATCTTCCTCGGTCTGTTGACCGATCCCTTCATCGCCGGCCGCAACGGCGGCGCCAGCGTCGGCGGCGGCGCGACGCCGTATTCCGAGGAGAGCGGTTCATATGCCTATGCCGCGAAGAACAAGGGCACGGTGCGCGACGCCTTCGCCAAATTCCCGACCAAGGCCGATGTCGCGCGCAACGATTTGTTCGATCAGCGCTGGAGCGTGTGGGGCTCGGCCTTTGGCGGCGGCAGCAACAGCGACGGCAACGCCAATGTGGGATCGAACAACGCCGCGGTGCGCGCGTTCGGTCTCGCCGGCGGCGCGGACTACCGGATCTCGCCGTCGACGCTGGTGGGCTTCGCGCTGTCCGGCGGCGGCACCAATTTCAACGTCAATGGCTCGGGCTACGGGCGGTCGGACCTGTTCCAGGCCGGCGCCTTCGTGCGCCATAATGTCGGTGCAGCCTATGTCACCGCCGCGGCGGTCTATGGCTGGCAGGACGTCACCACGGACCGCACCGTCACCGTGGCCGGCGTCGACCGCCTGCGCGCCGAGTTCAACGCCAACGCCTGGTCCGGACGCGTCGAGGGTGGCTACCGCTACGTCACGCCTTGGATGGGCATCACGCCCTATGCCGCCGGCCAGTTCACCACCTATCAATTGCCGGCCTATGCCGAACAGGTGGTGTCGGGTTCGAATGCCTTTGCGCTGAACTATGCGGCAAAGGATGTCACCACTGGGCGCAGCGAACTTGGCGTCCGGCTCGACCGCTCCTTTGCGATGCAGAACGCGGTCCTCACGCTGCGCGGCCGCGCCGCCTGGGCGCATAATTTCAACACCGATCGCAGCATCACGGCGCTGTTCCAGTCGGTGCCCGGCGCCACCTTCCTCGTCAGCGGTGCGGCGCAGGCGCCGAACACCGCGCTGACCACGGCCTCCGCCGAAATGAAATGGCTGAACGGCTGGTCCGCCGCCGCCACCTTCGAGGGTGAGTTCTCCGACATCACCCGCTCCTATGCCGGCAAGGGCGCCATCCGCTACAGCTGGTGACGCCGTCTTCCGGGGTGAACCTCCGCGTGTTTTCGTTCTTTCCTTCCGCAGCCAGCTGTGGGAGAGGAAAAGATAACGAATAACAGGAGAGAACGCCGATGCGGGCTGCAATCTTCCGGAACGGTGAGATCGTCGTCGACCAGATGCCGGAGCCCAAGCCGGGCCCGGGCATGGTGCTGGTCAAATCACTGGCCTGCGGCATTTGCGGCTCCGACCTGCACGCGCGCAAGCACGCCCACCGCATGGTCGAACTTGCAAAACATTTTCCCGGCCGCAAGCCGATGGACCTTTCGCGTGACGTCGTGTTCGGCCACGAATTCTGCTGCGAAATTCTCGACTACGGCCCGGGCACCACGCGAAAGCTCAAGGCCGGCACCAGGGTATGTTCGCTGCCGGCGCTGCTGACCGCGGAAGGCCCGCAGGGCATTGGCTATTCCAACGACAATGTCGGCGCCTATGCCGAGCGCATGCTGCTCAGCGAAGCGCTGCTGCTCGAAGTCCCGAACGGCTTGGCGGCCGAGCATGCGGCGCTGACCGAGCCGCTGGCGGTCGGCGTTCACGCGGTTGCGAAAGCCAATATCAAAGGCGGCGAAGTGCCGCTGGTGATCGGCTGCGGCCCGGTCGGGCTTGCCGTGATCGCCGCCCTCAAGATCAGGGGATTGCACCCGATCGTAGCGGCGGATTATTCGCCGGCGCGCCGGGCGCTCGCTGAAAAACTCGGCGCCGATATCGTCGTCGACCCTGCGCGCACGCAGCCTTATACGACCTGGGCCGAACACGCCGCGATGTCGCCGGAGGAGAAGGCCGCGCGGCCGCCGCTGCAGGCCCTGTTGCCGGCGCTGAAGCCCGCGCTGATCTTCGAATGCGTCGGCATCCCCGGCGTGATCCAGCAGGTGTTCGAAGGCGCGCCGCGCGATGCGCGCATCGTCGTGGTCGGCGTCTGCATGGAGACCGACCGCTCCGAGCCGATGCTCGGCATCCTCAAGGAGCTCAACGTCCAATATGTGCTCGGCTACACACCCGATGAATTCGCCTATTCCCTGCGCCTGATCGCGGAAGGCGAGGTCGATGCGGCCTCGCTGGTGACCGCAAGCGTCGGCATCGACGGCGTCGCGCAGGCGTTCGCAGATTTGGCCAATCCGGAGCGGCACACCAAGATCATCGTGGAGCCGTGGCGGTAGTTTCCGTCGTCCCGGCCTTGAGCTCAGATGTGCAATTGCACATCGGGGGACCCATACGCCGCAGCGGAAATTGTTGAGCAGACTGGGCGACGACTTTTTCAACAACAGATGACCGGGATTATGGGTCCCGGCGTTCGCCGGGACGACGAATAGATAGAGGGAGCCAGGAAATGATCACACTGACCGCAAGAGACGTCCTGCCGGAAGACGGCGCTGATGGCACGCTGGTGGGGCGGGTCTGGATGCCCGATCTCGCAGGCCCGGCCGTGGTCGCCGTCCGCAACGACGGCGTCTTCGACGTCAGTGCACGGTTCTCCACCGTCAGTGCGCTGTGCGACGAGGCCAACCCCGCGGAGGCGCTGCGCGGCACCGCGGGGACGCGGATCGGTGACCTCGAAAGCATCGTCGCCAACACGCCGCCCGATCGGCGTGACCGGGCAAAGCCCTGGCTGCTGGCGCCGCTTGACCTGCAGGTCCTGAAAGCCGCGGGCGTCACGTTCGCGATCTCGATGCTGGAGCGCGTGATCGAGGAGCGGGCGCGCGGAAATCCGGCCTCGGCGGACGCAATCCGCAAGGAAGTGGTTCGGCTGGTTGGCGACGACCTTTCAAAACTCAAGCCCGGCTCAGGCGAAGCGATGAAGCTGAAGGCGGTGCTGATCGAGCAGAACGCCTGGAGCCAGTACCTGGAAGTCGGCATCGGTCCCGACGCCGAAGTGTTCACCAAGGCGCCGACGATGTCTTCCGTCGGCACCGGCATGGACGCCGGCCTGCATCCGAAATCGACCTGGAACAATCCGGAGCCGGAAGTCGTGCTTGTGGTGTCGAGCCGCGGCACGATCGTCGGCGCGATGCTCGGCAACGACGTCAATCTGCGCGACTTCGAAGGGCGCTCGGCGCTGCTGTTGTCGAAGGCCAAGGACAACAACGCCTCCTGCGCGGTCGGCCCGCTGCTGCGGCTGTTCGACAACGGTTTTTCGCTCGATGACGTCAGAAAAATGGATGTCGGGCTGACCGTGAAGGGACAGGACGGTTTTGTCCTCGACGGCCATTCCTCGATCAGCAAGATCAGCCGCGACCCCACCGACCTTGTCGCGCAAACCATCGGGCCCGTGCATCAATACCCTGATGGTTTTGCGCTGTTCCTCGGCACGATGTTCGCACCCGTGAAAGACCGCGATGCACCGGGCGAGGGCTTTACCCACAAGCGCGACGACATCGTCACGATCTCCGCGCCCCAGCTAGGCAAGCTTGTCAACCGCATGCGCACCAGCGACGAATGCGAGCCCTGGACCTTTGGCATCGGCGAATTGATGCGAAATCTGGCGAAGCGGAAGGTGCTGTAGCGTTGCTTCGTATGGTGGGTTAGCGACTTGTCCGCCGTAGCTCGAAGAGCGAAGGCGGAAAGCGTAACCCACCTCTTTTGTTGCCACGTTCAGGGTGGGTTACGGCTTCGCCTAACCCACCCTACGATCTGACGCTTCTGGTTACGGCATCACGAGCGTAATCACGCCGTCCTCGATCACTCCGTCTTTGATGCCGTCGCGCGCCATCGATTCGATGACGGGCCATTTCTCGCGGAACAGAACCGACGCTTCCTGCATGCTTGGCGCGTCGACCTTGACGCAACAGGCCCGACGTTCACCGTCATTCGCTATCTGAAAGAAGAAATTGTAGCCACCCGGTTCCCCATCGCCATTCATCCGATTTCGTTCATGTCGCATTCAGTTGTCCCCTGATTTGCGTCGATCGCGGACCAGTTGCGTTTTCAATTTGGATTTTCGTGCGGCGCGATTGTGTCGCCGGAAATTTTCGCCGCACCTGTTGCAAACATAAGACAATTGGAACCAGCGCAGCTCCGCGAACTGCTCATCTCATCGGCAGATGCCCAGCGGACTAGCGCCACATCCCGCGCATGCGTGCACCGACATCAATGCGCGGACCATTGCTCGCGGGCCGATCGCCTCCCGCCACCGCGAGCGGCCAAATCGTCTTGTCGAACAGGGCGAGCAGGCGATCGGGAATGAAACGGGTTCTCGACGCATAGACGTGGCGGTCGCCCTTCGCGTGCTGCCCGTGCGTGAAGAAACGCTGCGGGACGACAAGATGCAGATCGTCCTTGGCCCGGGTCATGGCGACGTAAAGCAGCCGTCGTTCTTCTTCGATCTCAGCCGTCGTTCCGGTACCGAGGTCGGAGGGCATGCAGCCGTCGACCACATTGAGCACGTACACCGATTTCCACTCCTGGCCCTTGGCGGAGTGGATCGTCGACAGGATCAAATAGTCCTCGTCGAGCAGGGGAACGCCGGCCTGGTCGCTGGTGGCGTCTGGCGGATCGAGCGTCAGTTCGGTGAGGAAGCGTTCACGGGACGCATATCCGCTCGCGATTTGTTCAAGCTGGACGAGGTCGGCGCGGCGGGTTTCGGCATCCTCGTGAATGCGGTCGAGGTGCGGCTCGTACCACGAACGGGCGCGTTCGAGATCGGCCGGCCAGTTTGAATGACGCAGGTCCGCAATGGCGGAAGTGAATGTTTTCCAGTCCTCGCCGGCGCGCGGCGGGATCGGCGCCTGCGCAAGGGATGCAATCGGATCGGGATCGCCAGCCATGTGATCAAGCACGCGCTGCGCCGAGGCGGGGCCGACGCCCGGGATCAGGTGCATCAGGCGGAAGCCGGCCACACGGTCGCGCGGGTTCTCGACAAAGCGCAGCAACGCCAGCATGTCCTTGACGTGGGCGGCGTCGAGGAATTTCAAACCGCCAAATTTGACGAACGGGATGTTGCGCCGGGTCAACTCGACTTCCAGCGGACCGCTATGGCTGGATGTCCGGAACAGGACGGCTTGCTCCTTCAGCCGCGCGCCGGACTCCCGGTTCTCCAGGACGCGTTCCACGATGCAACGCGCCTGGTCGGCTTCGTCGCGCACCGTGACGAGTTGAGGTCTCGTGCCCGAACTCCGGTCGGTCCATAGATTCTTGGTGAAGCGCTCGCGTGCCAGATCGATGACGCCGTTGGCTGCGGCCAGAATGGCCTGTGTCGACCGATAGTTGCGGTCAAGCGTGATGATGCTGGCCGGTGGCGAGAATTGCGTGGGGAAGTCGAGGATGTTGCGCACGGTCGCAGCGCGGAATGAATAGATCGCCTGCGCATCGTCGCCGACGACCGTGAGGCCGTGGCCGCCGGGCTTGAGTGCCAACAGAATGGACGACTGCAGACGGTTGGTGTCCTGATATTCGTCGACCAGGACGTGGTCGAAGCGGCCGCCGATATCGTCGGCGATTTCAGGCTCGTTCATGGTCTGCGCCCAGTAGAGCAGGAGATCGTCATAATCCAGCACGTTCTGGCGCTGCTTGGCCTCGACATAGCCGGCGAACAGCTCTTTCAGTTCGGCGGCCCACCCTGCGCACCAGGGGAACGATGCCCCCAAAACCTGCTCGATCGGCGCTTCGGCGTTGACGCATCGCGAGTAGATCGCAAGACACGTACCCTTGGTCGGGAAACGGTTTTCGGTCTTGGAGAAGCCGAGATCATGCCGGACCAGATTCATGAGGTCGGCGGAGTCTTCGCGGTCGTGGATCGTGAAGGCGGGGTTGAGGCCGATCTGATCGGAGTATTCACGAAGCAGACGCGCGCCGATGCCGTGGAAGGTGCCCGCCCAGGCCAGGGCATCGGTCATGATGCCGGCGTTGTCACCCATCACCTTCCGCGCGATCCGTTCAACGCGCCTGGTCATTTCGGACGCGGCGCGGCGTGAAAACGTCATCAGAAGAATGCGGCGGGGGTCGGCGCCGCCGACGATCAGATGGGCCACGCGATGCGCAAGCGTGTTGGTCTTGCCGGATCCGGCTCCGGCAATCACCAGCAAGGGCGCGAAGGGGCCCGGTCCGATCGCGCCATGCTCGACCGCACGGCGCTGTTCCGGATTGAGATTGTCGAGATAGGCAGCGGCAATTGACACGAATGGTTCGTCCCCAGGAGCGAATCAACGGTCACTGATTCTCGCTTTGTTCGCAATGATCCCTCGCCACGGCGAGCAAAGGAACTCAGCCAGTTCCCGGGCGTTTGAATGGGATATGTACTCGTTCCGCAGAGGTGACAACTGCTTCAACGTGCATCGATTCTCGTCCCTGGCCAGACCATCTGGAAAAAGGGCGAAGCAAGCCGGGTGGCGGTGCTGAACGACGCGGCCGAATATTTCGCGGCCCTGCGGGACGTGCTGCTCCGTGCGGAGCGGCAGGTCTATATCGTCGGCTGGGACATGCACAGCGAGACCGACCTGGTGGGGCCGTCAGGCCGGGCCGAAGATGGCTTGCCGGTCAGGCTCGGCGCCTTCCTGAAGGCCTTGCTGCAGAGCAAGCCGGCGCTGCGCATCAACATCCTGACCTGGGACTTCGCGGCGCTATATGCCTCGGAGCGCGAATGGAATTCCGCCAAAAAATTCACTTCCGGATGTGACGGCCGGCTTTGCTTCTGCCTGGATGCCTGTCTGCCGCTGGGCTCCGCCCAGCATCAGAAGATCGTCGTGGTCGACAATGCGATCGCCTTCGTCGGCGGCCTCGACCTCACGATCCGCAGGTGGGACACCAGCGAGCACTGTCTCGATCATCCGTTGCGCCGCGATCCCGACGGCAAGCCTTACCCGCCATTCCACGATGTCCAGTGCATGGTCGAGGGATCGGCGGCTGCCGCGCTCGGCGAAATCGCAGTGGCGAGGTGGACGGCGGCCGGCTGCACCAGCGAACCTTTGCTGCCCGTCGCAGGCGACCATTGGCCGGCATCCGTACCGGCGCAGGCGCGGGCGATTACGGCCGGCATCGCGAGAACCGAACCGAAAACCGAGACCTGCGAGGAAATAGATGAGGTCGCCCGGTTGTTCGAGGCCTCGATCAACGCGGCGAACCGCTTCATCTATATCGAGAACCAGTTCACCAGCGCGAACGAGATCGCGCGTTCGCTGGCGCGGCGGATGGTGGACGTTCCCGCGCTGCGTGTTCTCATCGTGACTCCGAAGGGACATTCGTCTTGGTTCGAATCCCAGGCGATGCAAGGCGGCCGCGGAGGCTTTCTCGATCCGTTCGTTGCCGCCGGCGTCACCGATCGTCTTCGTATCCTCTATCCGTCGGTCGCCGATGAGAACTCATCCGCGGCGGTGATGGTGCACAGCAAGGTCATGATCGTCGACGACGGCTTTCTCCGCGTCGGCTCCGCCAACATCAACAACCGCTCGATGGGGGCGGATACCGAATGCGACCTGGCGTTCGAGGCGACGTCCGAACGTCACCGCGATTTCATCCGCCGCCTGCGGCGCCGGTTGATCGGGCACTTTTGCGGGCTTGAAGAAGCTGTGATCGCTGATAACGAGGACGACCTGTTCGGATTTATCGAACGCCATGCGGCGAGTGGCGCGGGCAGGGCGCTGGTGCCGATCGATTTTGAACATGCGCCGGCGCTGATCGGCATCGTGCAGCCGATCGCGGATCCCAGGCATCCGCTCAACCTTCAGCGCACCGCACGGCGGATGTGGAACGGGCGTACCGTGATGGCGGCGGCCGGCACTGCGGTCGCGCTGGCGGGGCTGGCCCTTGCCTGGCGCTATACGCCGCTGAGCAGCTACACCGATCTCGGATACGTAGCCTCGCTGATTTCGCAGCACGCGCAGTCGGCATTCGCACCGCTGTATGCGGTTGCGCTGTTTGTGCTGGGCGGGCTGGTGGTATTTCCGGTGATCGTCCTGATTGCCGCGACGGCGGCGGCGCTGGGGCCCTGGATCGGTGCCCTCAGCGCCACCGTCGGGGTCCTCTTGAGCTCACTGCTGTTGTTCATGATTGGCCGTCTCATGGGTCACAAACGCCTTCAGGCGGTGCTCGGTGCCCGCGCCTTGCGCGTACAGAAACGCGTCGCCGGCCGGGGTGTTGTCGCGGTGGCGATGATCCGGATGGTCCCGATCGCTCCATTTACGCTGGTCAACCTTCTGGCCGGCGCGAGCCAGCTCCGATTGAGCGACTTTCTGATCGGAACCCTGCTTGGAATGGCGCCGGGCATCATTATGATGGCCGCGCTGGGCGCGCAGATCGCGGACTTCGCCAGGAATGCCTCATGGTCGAACATCGTGCCGCTCGGCCTGACCATCGTGCTGTGGATCGCGGTTTGTCTCGCGGTCCAGTTCCTGGTGACCTGGCTGAGCGGTCGGCGCACGTGACGGGTACGCTGCGCGTCATGACATGGAACGTGCACGGCACGTTCAATCTCAATCCCGATTTCGACCTTGAAGGCGTCTGTTCGGTCATCGAGAGATGGTCGCCTGACGTCGTCGCGCTGCAGGAGGTCGACTCGCGCGGACGTTCCGACGATGTTTTCGGACGGCTGGCGGACGCCGTCGGCGAGCACCGTGTGGAGGCCCGCTCGATCGTCGCGCAGGACGGTCACTATGGCCAGACCCTGCTGAGCCAATGGCCCTTCGCCTGCGAACCCACAGTGACGGACGTCTCCTATCAGGAGAGGGAACCGCGCCGGGCGATCTCTGCGCGCATCCTTACGCCGATTGGCGAAGTGACTGTGGTGGCGACCCATCTTGGCCTCTCGATGCACGAGCGCTATGCGCAGGCGCAGGCGCTCGCCGCGCTGGTGAATGCGCCCCGGACCATCGTCCTCGGCGACTTCAACGACTGGTTCTGGTTCAAGTCGGTGCGCCGGGCGCTGGCGGCGCGGTGTCCGGTTCGAACCCGCCTGCGGACGTTTCCGTCCCGGCTTCCCATCCTGCGTCTCGACCGCATCTACGCCACGCCGAGCGGGACGATCGTGAACGCTTGGACCGATGACAAGGCGAGGAGTTGCTCAGATCATCTGCCTGTTATTGCGGACATCGCGTTTTCGCATGATAATTTGTGATATCGGTTGACTATCCATCCGAGCGATCGCCCGCCATGAATGATTTGCGCATCCGGCCGATGCAGCCCGACGAAATCTCGATAGCCGTCGATTGGGCGGCGGCCGAAGGCTGGAACCCGGGCATTGCCGACGACGCGTGCTTCGCAACCGTCGATCCCCAGGGCTTCCTCATCGGCGAGCTCGATGGCGCGCCGGCCGCGACCGTCTCCTGCGTCAATTACAGCGATCATTTTTCCTTCCTCGGTTTCTATATCGTGCGTGCGGATCTGCGCGGCCGCGGCTACGGTCTGCGGATATGGAACGCGGCCATCGCGCATGCGGGATCGCGCGTGATCGGGCTCGACGGCGTGGTGGCGCAGCAGCAAAACTATCGGCGGTCCGGCTTCGAACTGGCCTATGCCAATGTCCGTTACGGCGGCACCGTCGCTGCCCCTCCTGTGCGACAGGCGGGTATGGTCGCGCTCGCCGAAATCCCGATGGCGGCCGTGGAGGCCTACGATGCGACCGTGTTTCCGGCGCCGCGCCCCGCGTTCCTGCGCGCCTGGATCAGTTCGCCCGGGCATAGCGGCCGCGCGCTGCTGCGCGATGGCGCGCTTGCCGGATGGGGCGTGATCCGTCCATGCCGGCAGGGCCACAAGATCGGCCCGCTGGTCGCCGACGACCGCGCCACGGCCGAGGCGATTCTGTCGGCTTTGCTGGCCGATATGGGCGGCGGCGAGGTCTTCCTCGACGTGCCCGCCATCAACCGCGACGCCGTCGCGTTGGCGCAGGATCTGGGGCTCACGCCGGTGTTCGAGACGGCGCGAATGTATACCGGCGCGATTCCGCCGTTGCGGCTGGACCGGGTGTTCGGCGTCACGACCTTTGAGCTCGGGTAGCCGCGCTATTCCGCGGGTGCGAGCTGTCCGCCAGGGCGTGATGTTGCGGTCTGGCGCACCCGGACGCGGGCACGGCGCTTGCGCCACCAGATCACGACGCCGGTCACCGACAGCGCCGCAACCACCAGCCCCATGATCGAGATCAGGATGCGGCCGGGCAGCCCGACGATACGGCCGGAATGCAGCGGGAATTGCGCCTGCACGAAGATGTCGGCGGCGGTGCCGACCCACGGCAGTCGCGCGCCGATCGGCCGTCCGTCCTCGCTGTCGTAATAAAGCTGCGCCGGGCCGACGCCGCCGGTGCCATGATCGTCGCCGGGATGGAAGAAGGCCGCGGCATATACGCCGTGCGCCGGGCCATAATTGATCGAGCCGACCGGCGTGGTCCATCCGCGGCTCTTGCCGTCGGCGGCCGCCCGCGCGGCGATGTCGGCAAAGCTGACCCTGGGTTCGATAGGATCGTCGAGATGCCGGTAAGGACGCTGCTCATAGGGCGTCGGGGTGTAGTCCGACACCGTCTTCATCAACGGCGAGAACACCTCGAAATACAGGTTGAGCGAGAACGCCGTGAAGGCGATCACGAACAGCAGCGCCCAGGTCCACAGGCTGAAGGCGCGGTGGAGGTCGAAATTGATCCGGTAAGCGCTGCCCGAGGTCTTGACCTTCCAGGCCGGCGCCCAGCGCGCCCAGAAGCCGCGGCCGAGCTCGCGCTCGACGGCAGGGGCGCGGCCCACCCGGGCGCGGCGACGCGACGGCAGCGTCAGATAGAAACCGACGAAGCAATCGATGGTCCAGATGATGGCGATGACGCCGAGCACGCGCATGCCCCAGCGGTCGCTGCCCCAGAACTCCGGAATGTGCATGGTGTAGTGCAGCTTGTAGAGGAACGAGACGAAGTTCTCGCGCGTCACCGGCCACACCGCGCCCCAGTAGCGCCGCCCGAGCTCCGCGCCGGTGTTGGGATCGAGGAAGATCTGATTGTAATCGAGGCTGAATCGCGTGCCGGTGGCGGGATCGATCCGCGGCAGCACGAAGAACCACAGCGAGTGGTCCTTTTCCGGCGTCATGAACATGTGGATGACGCGCGCGCGGGGATCGCGCTGCTCGATCAGCTTGACGAGATCGACGGAGGGTATCGCCGGACCGCTGCTGGTCACGTCGAACAGATGCTTGTTGAGCGCGTCGTCGATCTCGTGATCCCACGAGATGATCGCGCCGGTAATGCCCGAGAAAAACAGAAAGCCGGCGGTGAGAAGGCCGGCCCAGCGATGCAGTCGCCCGAAGATCGCTCTCATGGCGTTCGCCCGTGTAGAGGTTGCCTCACCATCGATAGGTCACCTTGCCGATCGCCTTGCGCCCCTCCGCGTAGAAGCATCCCGACAGGCTGTAGCAGGCGGCGACATAGCGCGTGTCGGCGAGATTGGTGACGTTCAGCGACAGGCGCCAATTGTCCTTGTTATAGGCGAGCAGCGCATCCAGCACGGTGGCTGCTTCGACCTTGAAGGTGTTGGCGTCATTGCCCCAGGTCGCGCCGACATAGCGGACGCCGCCGCCGAACTGGACCCCGGCAAGCGGCCCGCTCCGCAGCGTGTAGTCGCTCCACAGCGAGGTGCGGTTGAGCGGCACCGTGGGGGGCGCCTTGCCGACATTGACCGGGTCCTGCGTGATCACGGCGTCGACATAGGCGTAGGCGGCGCGCAGGTTCCAGCCATCGGCCAGCGATACCGTGCCTTCGAGCTCGATGCCGCGCGACTTTACCTGGCCGGTCTGTTCAGCGGTATAGAGCGGTGGCGGGTATGTAACGACGTTGGAGCGCGTCAGGTCGAACGCCGCGAACGTGAACAGGGCGTTCAGGCCGACCGGCTGGTATTTTACGCCGACCTCATACTGAACGCCGGTCTCGGGGTTGAGCAACTGGCCCGCCGCGTTGGTCGCCAGCACCGGCAGGAAAGATTCCGAATAGCTGATATATGGCGCGATGCCGTTGTCGAAATTGTACATGACGGCTGCGCGGCCGGTGAACGCCGAGGCGTCGGTCGTGGCCGAGGTGTTGAACAGACCGCTGTCGACCTTCGTGGTGACGAAATCCTGGCGGCCGCCGAGCTGGAACGAGAGCCGGCCGAGCCTGATCTGGTCCTGCGCGTAGAGCCCGACCTGCGATTGCTTGATGCCGGTGTTGTCGCTCATGGCCCCGATGGTCCAGTCGTAGCTGTAGACCGGGGAGAACACGTTGATCTCGGGGGCCGAGGTCGTCACGCCATAGGCGGTGTCGCGGAACGAGGTGTTGCGGTAGTCTATGCCAACCAGCGTGGTGTGGCTGAGGAAGCCGGTGGTGAACTTGCCCTGCAGTTGATTGTCGACCGCGAAGGAATTGATGTACGAGTTGCTCGTGCTGCCGTAGCGCGCGAGCAGACCTGCGGCCTCGTTGGTGTAGCCGCCGCCATAGAACACTTTTTCTTCGTTGTGCTGGTAGGCGTAGCGCAGATTCTGCCGGAAGGTGACGGCGTCGTTGAAGTCGTGCGAGAGCTGGTAGCCGGCGGTCGCAATCTCGGTGTTGAAGGCGTCGAAGCTGGGTACGCCTGCGAAAAACGAGACCGGAATGGTGCGGCCGTTATTGGGCCACACCGTGCCCGAGGCCGGCAGGAACTGCAGTCCCCATCCGGCCCGGTCCCTCTGATAGTTGGCCAGGAAGGTGATGGTCGTGTCCTCGTTCGGCTTGAAGGTGACTGCCGGCGCGATGAAGACGCGGTTGTCCTTGGTGAAGTCGACCTGGGTCTCGCCATCGCGAACGACGCCGGTCAGCCGCCACAGCACGGTGCCTTCCTTGTTGGCGGGTCCGCCCATGTCGAACTGGCCCTGATAGCGGTTGAAGCTGCCGCCCGAGATCGAGGCTTCGCCGAACTGCTGCGCGGTCGGCAGCTTGGTCACGTAGTTGAGGATACCGCCGGTGCCGCTACCGCCATACATCGCCGACGACGGCCCCTTGAGGACCTCCAGCCGCTCGGCGCCGTATGGATCGAGACCGTTGAAATGCACGTAATTGCTGGACGGCACCCGCAGACCGTCGATGTAGAGGCCCGGCATGGTCATGTCGAAGCCGCGAATCTGCAGGCCGCCGAAGCGCGTGTCGGAGCCGCCGTTGACATCGCCGCTGACGCCGGCTGTGTAGCGCAACGCCTCGCCGATCGACACCGCGCCCTGGTTTCTGACCTGGTCGGTGGTGACGACGGAAATGGATTGCGGGGTTTCGATGAGCGGCGTGTCGGTCTTGGTCGCGGTGGCGGAGCGGGTCGCGACGAAGCCCTGCACCGGACCATTGGCGCGCTCGCCGGCGCCGGGACCCGATGGGATCGCAGCCGGCGCCGCTTGCGGCGCGCGGGCGGCGCGATTGGCGCGCGCGCCACGCGCGGTTGCCGCGCGGCGGGACGGTTGGGCCGCGGCCGGGCGCGCCCGCTGCTGCGGCGATTCCACTGTGATTGGCGGCAGTGACGACTGCGCCAGCGCGGCGCCCGTCGGCAGGGCGAGGGCAAATCCGCTGACTGCCCCGAGGCAGATCATCCGTGTCAGTTGAAGTCGGGTGGCGAAAGGCGAGTGGAACTCTTTTGGTATCACGCTGCGATGTATCCTGAAGCCTGCCGGCTTGGCCGGTACGATTTTTTTGAGGCTTCGCTCTAACGCAGGCACCTTCGCAACGCGATGGGTGGTTACTAGAATTGCTCCAGATTGAAAACTTCCATTTATGGATGGTCGCGCGACGTCCGCTCTGCTTCCAGAGCGGACATCCACGGCGCCCGGGCGTGATCGCGGCTTCCGATCGTCGAAGCCCCGGGTTCTTCGAACAGCCGCCGTTATCTCACCGCGACCGGCGACACTGTCGAGCCCGAGCCGCCCTGAATCTTGAGCGGCTGCATCACGAAGGCGAATTCCCCGACGCCCTTTTGCGCGAGTTCGTCGAGTTTCATGTTCTCCAGCAGGTGGATGCCGTTCACCACGAGCGCGAGCTGGTGCACCGGCAGCGACAATTGCTTGTCGGGGTTGGGCGCGACCTCGACCGGCCAGTTGTCGGCGCCGAGCAGCATCGGGTCTTTCGCAGCAAGCCAGAGCGCGGCCGGCACGCCGATGCCCGGGCAGGATTTCACGTAGCGCGGATTGTCCTTGCCGTAGAGCTTGCCCCAGCCGGTGTGGATGACCACCGCGTCGCCAGGCTGCAGCGTCAGGTTCTGCTTCTTCAGCGCGCCCTCGAGATCCTCCACGGTGATTTCGTAATTGTCACCCAGCATCTCGACGCCCTTGAATCCCGCGACGTCGATCAGGACGCCGCGCGTGAACAACGTGCCGACATTATGGATGCCGAACTTCTTGAAGCCGGTGCGATCGACATTCTCGTCGACCTTCTGGCAATTGTACCAGCTGTTGAGATGGGTCTGGTGCGCAAAACCGTCGAACTGCGTGCCGACCTGGCCGAGTTCGGTGATGATGATCTCTTCGTTCGAGCCGCGCATGTTGGAGAACTGGTTCATGAAGGTGCGCTTGGTGTGCACGTCGAAGCGCCGTGTCCCGAAGAACGCCATGCTGGGACCGAGCACGTGCGCGAGCTCGATGACCTCGCCGCTCTTGATCAGCTTCGCGGCGTTCATCACGGCTGCGGGTTTCTGGTGATTGGCCGAACCGCGCTCGTCGGCCGCGCCCCATTTCGATGGGCAACGCTGGCTTTCCGCCGGAACGGTCCAGCTTGGCGCCTGCGCATAGGCGGCGGCGGAAAACGCAAGCGTGATCGCCGCACCCAAAGTGAATGCTTTCATCCCTGTTCCTCCCAAGAGCGGGTGCTCTGGAAAACGGCACCCCAGGATTGAGTATGCGGGTCCCGTCCAGCCGGTTCAAGGCATGACAACGTGCCTGAGACGATGTGCCATCCGGGCGAGGTAATCCATGATGCCCAAGCAGACCATGCACCGCAGCAAACAACATGGTGCTGCTTCCGGCGAAAAACACGCTAGATTGAAGTCGCCACGTGCTCGCGATTCGGAGGAGCCATGTCAACACAGCGCCGGCGAGGCTTGCAGGGTGCGGGTCCAGCGAAGCGACCAACCGTCGATAAATATCCTGCCCGGCAATTTCCGGTTCAACATGGAATTCAGAAATTGGAAGAAGAACTGAACGCCTTCAACGACCGGATCGCAGAACTGGAAGATGAAGGTCACCGCGGCCATGCGATGAACGTGTTGAAGGAAAATGCGATAGATCTTGCGCGACGGATCGACGAACTTCGCAGCTTGCTCGTCGAACCCACAAAGAGAGGCCGGTCTCCGTAGGCTGCTCCAGGCGATGCCCTCGGGCTCAGCCTCTGATGCCTCAGGCTCAGTCTCTAAGAGCTTTCTCGTGAGCTTTTAGCGCGGCCGCCATCAGCTTCGGCAGGCTCCTGGCATAGGATTCGATGAATGCCGCATCGCCGCACGCCTGGGGGGCGCGGGCGGCCTGCTCGGCGATGCGCGCGGCCTTTGCCTCGCACTTCGCGAAGATGTGCCAAAACCATTCCGGCTTTTTGGCCATCGCTTGCTTATGCCTCTTGAGGACTGCGGCCCCAACGGCGCTCATCGCACTTACCGCGCCCGCGCTCAGGGTACTGAGGGCTTGCGCGCTGATGATATCTTCGCGCGCTTGCGCGGGTCCGGTGGCTGCGGTTGCTCGAGCTTTGGTCGGCATGATCGGCTCCTGATGCGCCCCATCTCGATCATCTGCCCGCGAAGTTGAGGAACACTCAATTTAAATAGGTTGCGAACCGTTCTGGATTTCGCTCCGTTTTATGTATCTTTTTAGATTTTGCGATGGCTCTGCTTCAAAGCAGTGCAGGCGCAAGGCACGTTTCGATTCTTGCGCCGCCAGGCGCCTCATTTTTCCAGCCCACGGGCGATCTTGCCCCTGATCCTCTTCGCGTCGGCTGGATCGGGCTTGAGCGACAACGCCTGCTCCCAGGATTTGCGCGCCTCGTCCTGGCGTCCCGTCCGCCACTGCACATCGCCGAGATGGTCTCTTATCTCGCTGTTGTCGAGCTCAAGAGTGGCCGCGCGCTCCAGGACCTTGAGCGCCTCCGGGTAGTCGCCGAGGCGGTAGTGCGCCCAGCCGAGACTGTCGAGCATGTTGCCGTCATCCGGCCTGAGCTTGACGGCCTTCTCGAGCAGCGCCAGGCCCTCCCTGAGCTTGAGATTCCGATCGACCCAGTTATAGCCGAGTTGATTGAGCACGTCGGGTTGATCGGGGTCGAGCTCCATCGCCTTGAGAAAATCCGCCTCCGCCTGCGGCCATTTGCCGAGGCGCTCAAAGCTCACGCCGCGATAAAGCCACCAGGTCCAGTGCGCCTTCTCCGGCTTGCCGGCCAGTTCGATCACCTTGCCGTAATCCCTGGCGGCGCGATCGAAATCGTTTCTGCGGCGCCAGGCATCGCCGCGACCGCTATATGCCCGCATATTTTTCGGATCGAGGCGGATCGCCTCGCTGAAATCCTTGATGGCGCGGTCGTTGTCGCTCTTGCTGGCGTAGACGCTGCCGCGATTGGCATAGGCCGCCGCATCCTTCGGCCTGAGGCGGATCGCCTCGTCGTACTCCTTGATGGCGCGTTCAGAATCGCCCTTGGCGACGAAAACAGCGGCGCGATTGAAATAGGCAGCCACATATGTCGGATCGTGGCGGATCGCCTCGCTGTAGTCAGCGATGGCGCGGTCGTTGTCGCCCTTCTCCCGGTGGATATTGCCGCGATTGTAAAAGGCAATCACATATTTCGGATCGAGGCGGATGGCCTCGTCGAAATCCTTGATGGCGCGGTCGTTATCGCGCTTGTTGGAGTAGACGACGCCGCGGTTGTAATAGGCCTTCGCATCCTTCGGATCGAGACTGATCGCCTCGTCGAAGTCCTTGATGGCGGGGTCGTAATCGCCCTTGTAGGAGTTGACAGACCCGCGATTGAAATAAGCAGCCGCATATTTCGGGTCGATGCGGATCGCCTCGCTGTAATCCTTGATGGCGCGGTCGTTATCGCCCTTGTCCTTGTGGGCATTGCCGCGATTGAAGTAGGCAACCACAAATTTCGGGTCGAGGCGGATGGCTTCGTCGAAATCCCTGATGGCGCGGTCGTGATCGCCCTTCTCGGAATAGGCGTGTCCGCGATCGTTATAGTCGTCGGCATTCTTTGGTATCAGCGCCGTTTGCCCTCTCGGCCGCAGCCGTGCCGCCTCGTCGAAATCCTTCCTGGCCCGGGCAGGGTCTCTCTTGCTTTCATAGGCCCGCCCGCGGATCTCATAGGCTAGCGCATATTTCGGATCGAGGCGGATCGCCTCGTCGTACTCCTTGATGGCGCGGTCGTAGTCGCCTTTGAAGAAGTAGGCGCCGCCACGATGCAAATGGGCGCTCGCATCTTTCGGATTGAGGCGGATCGCCTCGCTGTAATCCTTGATGGCGCGGTCGTGATCGCGCTTGCTGGTGTAGGCAAGCCCGCGATTGAAATAGGCCTCCGCAAAATTCGGATCGAGACGGATCGCCTCGTCGTGATCCCTGATGGCGCGGTCGTGGTCGCCCTTGCCGGAGTAGGCATTGCCGCGATTGCTATAGGCATCCGCCAATTTCGGATCGAGGCGGATCGCCTCGTCGTGATCCCTGATGGCACGGTCGTTGTCGCCCTTGCCGTGGTAGGCCTTGCCGCGACCGGTATAAGCAAGCGCATATTTCGGATTGAGGCGGATCGCCTCGTCCAGGTCCTTGATGGCGCGGTCGTAATCGCCCTTCAAGAAGTACGAACGGCCGCGGGCGTTATAGGCACGTTCCAATTTCGGATCGAGGCGGATCGCCTCGTCGTAATCCTTGATGGAGCGGTCGTTATCAACAGTGCCGTAGGCATAGCCGCGATTGACATAGGCGTTGGCGCGGCTCGTCTCGCTCTCTGCCGCGCCGCGCGCCAACACTTGCGTGCATCCGGCGATCTTGCGTTCCTGGTCGGCGATTTGACCGCAATCCTCCCACGCCTTGTCCGCCGCGCGGGCCGGCGGCGGGAGCAGGGGCAGGAACGCCAGAGCCAGGATGAGGGCTAAGAAACGGCAACGCCGGAACATCACGTACTCCATCCAAAGCGCGCAAGGGGGAGGCGGCGCGGCGCATATTGTCGTCACGGCGTGGATCGCCCCCGGGCATGGCCAGCAAAGCCTGCGATGAGAATGAGCCCGCTTGGTAAGTCTGACCGACGTCTCCTTCGGTTCAAAAGCTGACCTGGCTCGAACGGCCGCTTCCGGCGCAAGGCAGCCGCTCGTTGCTGTTTGCAATTTGGCATCGTTCGGCCGCATTATGCGCGCTTGATGGCTTGCGGGGAACCGAAGGGAGGACCGACATGACGGTTTCGACGGAACGCGCAGTCCTTGCCGGTGGCTGCTTCTGGGGCATGCAGGATTTGATCCGCCGCTACCCCGGCGTGATTTCGACGCGGGTGGGCTACACCGGCGGCGAGGTGCCGAACGCGACCTATCGCAACCACGGCAATCACGCCGAAGGCATCGAGATCATCTTCGATCCGAAAGTGATCAGCTATCGCAAGCTGCTGGAGTTCTTCTTCCAGATTCACGATCCGTCAACCCTGAATCGCCAGGGCAACGATCTGGGCCCGAGCTACCGGTCGGCCATCTTCTATACCAATGATGAGCAGAAGCGGGTCGCAGAAGACACCATCGCCGACGTCGATGCCTCAGGTCTTTGGCCGGGCAAGGTCGTCACCGAGGTGGCGCCCGTCGGTCCGTTCTGGGAGGCGGAGCCCGAGCATCAGGATTATCTGGAGAAATATCCTGACGGGTACACCTGCCACTTCATCCGGCCGGACTGGACGCTGCCGCACCGGGCGGAGAAAGCGGAGCCAGGGGTGAGGGGAGCCGCGTGACCAAAGCCTCCGATCTCCTGGTCGCGGCCCTCGAAAACGAGGGCGTCGAATACATCTTCGCCATTCCCGGCGAGGAGAATCTCGACGTGCTGGACTCGCTGCGGCGCTCGAAGATCAAGCTCGTGCTGACGCGGCACGAGCAGGCCGCCGGCTTCATGGCGGCCACCTATGGGCGGCTCACCGGACGGGCGGGCGTCTGCCTGACGACGCTCGGTCCCGGCGCGCTCAACCTGACGACATCTGCGGCCTGCGCCCATCTCGGCGCGATGCCGATGGTGATGCTGACAGGACAAAAGGCGATCCGGAGCAGCCGTCAGGCGCGCTTCCAGATCGTCGACATCGTCGCGACCATGCGGCCGCTGACCAAGATGGCGACCCAGATCGTGTCAGCGCAGAGTATTCCGACCCTGGTTCGCGATGCCTTCCGCGTGGCGCAGCAGGAACGACCGGGCCCGGTGCATCTCGAACTGCCCGAGGACATCGCGGCCGATGAAGCCACAGCCGATATGATTCCCCCGCACACCGTCGAGCTGCCGGTGGCGCCAGCGGCAGCCATCGATCGCGCCGCCGCCATGATCATGGCCGCCAAAAAGCCGCTCGTGATGCTGGGCGCCGCGGCAAGCCGCCCGCAACTTGCCGAGCCGCTGTCGGCGTTCGTGCGGCGGTGCAAGATTCCGTTCTTCAACACCCAGATGGGCAAGGGCGCCGTCAATGCCGGCTCCAACCTCTATATGGGCACGGCCGCGTTGTCGGAACGCGATTGGGTGCACGAGGCCATCGACCAGGCCGACCTGATCATTTCGATCGGCCATGACACCGTCGAGAAGCCTCCGTTCCTGATGGGTCATGACGGTCCGCAGGTGATCCATGTCGGCGTCACGCCGGCGACGGTGGAGCAGGTCTACTTCCCGCAGGCCGAGATCGTCGGCGACGTCGGCGCGGGCCTTGCCGCGCTCGCCGATCGCCTCGAAGGCAAGCTCCCCAATGGTCAGGCATTGCTAAGTTTGCGCGATGGGATTCTGGCCCATCTCGCCGAGCGTTCGACCGAGGACCGGTTTCCGCTGACGCCGCAGCGCATCGTGCACGACGTCCGCGCCGTCATTCCGCCGGACGGCATCGTTGCCCTCGACAACGGCATGTACAAGATCTGGTTCGCGCGCAACTATCGCACCAGCGTCGCCAACACGCTGCTGCTCGACAACGCACTGGCGACCATGGGGGCGGGGCTGCCTTCGGCGATCGCGGCGGCGCTGCTTTATCCCAAGCGGCGCGTGCTGGCGGTCTGCGGCGACGGCGGCTTCATGATGAATTCGCAGGAGCTGGAAACGGCGGTGCGGCTCAAGCTGAACCTCGTCGTGCTGATACTGGAGGATCGCGCCTACGGCATGATCCGCTGGAAACAGGAAGTCGACAAATTTCCCGACTTCGGCCTCGAGTTCGGCAACCCTGATTTCGTCGCCTATGCCAAATCATACGGCGCCAAGGGCGCGCGCGTCGGCAAGGTCTCGGAGCTCTCGACGATGCTGGAGGGAGCTTTCAGCGAAGGCGGCGTGCATCTCGTCGTGGCGCCCGTCGACTACAGCGAGAACATGCGCGTGCTCGTCGACGAGTTGCACTCGGTAGCCCAGGCCGGCTGAAAGCGCGTTTCTGGCGCCAAGCGGCCAATCCGCGGTTGGCGATCGCCGGCAGTTCCGCAAGTGCGACAAAACAACCCGACGGGCAAACCACTTCTGATTTGCGGAAGTTGTGTCAAGTCCCGAAATGAAAAATATTTCTGTTTACCAGAAGGTAAATCAGGTGCATATCTTTGGCCATCCCGTCCTACTCAGAAGGGCGTCGGCCGTCGTCACGGACGTTGGGCGGGTTGCGGTGGACGCTTGTTTACGCT
>NZ_JAFCMC010000053.1:0-41017 GCF_018130085.1 Bradyrhizobium sp. AUGA SZCCT0169
TCGCGGACACGACACGCTTGCGAAGATCCAGAGAATAAGGTTTGCCCATCCATGCTGGCCTCCGTCCAGCCAGCATGTTGAATCAGAAACCTACTGATTTGGGAATCCCAAATCGATTCAACCTAACTCCATCCCGCTTTAGAAAGGAAAGACGTGGATGCCCGGCAGTGCAGACAAGTGTACGTAGTCTGCACAAGGCAGACTACTATGGCCGGGCATGACGGCTAGGTAGTTGCAGGAAAACTCAAACCGTCGAACGGGTTTTCCAGAAGCCGACGACACGCTCGGCGGTCGTGGGCATCAGGCGCGCGAAATTCATGCGCGCGCTTTCGATATCGGCTGATGACGCCGTCCGGTTCGGACCCAGCCGGAGCAGGATCAGTGCGCGCACGGTGGCCCATTCGAGGCCGACCGCCTTGCCGGCGATCAGGATCGGATCGTAGCGGTCGCCGGCAATCAGCCGGTCGAGGGTCGTGATCTTCACGCCGGTCATCGCCGCCAGCGCGGCGACGGATTCCTCGTATTTGTTTGCCTTGGCGAAGTTGAGCAGCGCACTTTCGACCAGTTGGCCGTCGCGATGCAGTGCGAGGATCGTGCGCTGCGCCGCCTCGAAGTCGCGGCCGCTGTCTGTTCGTTCGACAGCGCCGGAGATTTCGTTGATCGCCCGCTTGATCGCCACCTGCCGCGCCGGCTTGACGACTGTGAACAGGCGGCGGCGGACCACATCGATCGTTCCGGCCAAAAGGTCTTTCAGTTGTTCGGCGGAGAGATCGTCGCGCTGGCCGATCTTGAGCGTCAGCACGCCGTCCTGGCCGGCGCGCTTGATCAAGGTCGAATAGCCGTCCGACGAGAACGCCGCACCGGCATTGCCCGCCGTGCGCCTGACGACATCGCGGTCGCCGCGCCGCACGATGACATCGGTAAGATCGGGAGAGAGCGTCGGCCGATCCGACATCGCCAGCAGATGGCCCTGGCCCTTCACGCTGGCGATTTCGACCAGGATGTTTTCGTCGATGACAGGCGAGCGCCGCAGCAGCGGGCCCGCGATGGCAATTTCGTCCTCATGGGCGAGCTGCCCGACCAGCCCGCGCGGCGCGTTGACAAGCAGCGACAGCCGCTCGGCGAGCTCGGCCCGCGCGGCAAGGTCGGCATGGGGGACCAGGCTGCTCAATACGCCGTCGAACAGATCGACGTGATCGGCGCCGAAATTGGCGGCCCCCTGCAGGAATAATTCACTGATCCGGCGCGCGGCATCGGCGCGGCGCTTGGGATCGCCGCCCCTGACGATGTCGTCCAGTCCTGGGATCAGCGTTGTCGCTGGCGTCATAAACCTATCCAAACCGGCCGAATTGGCTGGTTTTCGGCAATCTAGGTACCGTTCGTGAATGAAGGGTTAGGCTTTGGCCCGCTCGGTCAGGACTCAAAATCTCCCTTAACGGGGCGTGCAAGGCCTTGCCGGATTGCGGAAAAACCGCTATATCCGCCGCAACTTATGGTTCTCATACGATCGCGTATTGAGAGTGGGCCCTTCGGGACCCGCTCTTTTTTATTACCTGAACGAGCCCAGCCCAGAAGGGCCTCACGGCACGGTTCAGGGAACCGGCCGGATCCAGGTTAGACCCGGCCTAACCTCATGTAAGTAAAGACGCTTTTGATCCTGGACATGACCGAGCCAACTGCTGTTTCAGAGGATCTTGACCTGCTCGCCGAGCCGCGGCTCGTGGTCGAGCCGGGCGTCGCCGCGCGGGTTTCCGCCGTGGCAGGGCCGGTATTGCAGGGCATGGGCTACCGGCTGGTGCGGATCAAGATTTCCGGCGAGGCCGGCTGCACGGTCCAGATCATGGCCGAACGGCCCGACGGCACCATGCAGATCGAGGATTGCGAGGCGATTTCGCGTGCGCTGTCGCCGGTGCTGGACGTCGCCGATCCGATCGAGCGCGCCTACCGGCTGGAAATCTCATCGCCCGGCATCGATCGTCCGCTGGTGCGCCGTTCGGACTTCGAACGCTATGTCGGTCATCTCGTGAAGATCGAGATGGCGCTCGCCCATCAGGGCCGCAAGCGCTTTCGTGGTACGCTGCAGGGCGTCGAAGGCGATGCGGTGCGGCTTCATCGCGATGACATCCGCGCGGACGAAGATGCCGACGTGCTGCTGGTGATGGAAGACATCGCCGACGCCCGCCTGGTTCTCACCGACGAGTTGATCGCGGAATCGATGCGGCGCGGCAAGGCCGCCGAGCGCGAGCTGCGGCAGAATCTCGGGCTCGAGCCGCCGCCCCCGCCGCACGCCAAGAAAAGCGATCCGGCCAAGAGCAACAAGCCGAAGCCCAAGACACTGAGCAAGCCGCTGAAGAAGCCGTTACCGAAGAATACCAAGAAACATCGCCTCGCCGCGCAAGGTTTGCCCGGCGGCGAATTCGATCCCACCGAAGGAGACTGAGCCATGGCAGCTGTCAGCGCCAATAAACTCGAACTGCTGCAGATCGCAGACGCGGTTGCCCGCGAAAAGTCGATCGACCGCGGCATCGTGATCGCGGCGATGGAAGACGCCATCGCGAAAGCGGCCCGCGCCCGCTACGGCAGCGAGACCGACGTTCACGCCGAGATCGACGCCAAGAAGGGCGAGCTGCGGCTGTCGCGCCACATGCTGGTCGTCGACGTGGTGGAGAATTCGTCGAACCAGATTTCGCTGGCCGATGCGCAGCGCGCCAATCCGGGCGCCCAGGTCGGCGACACCATCGCCGACACCCTGCCGCCGCTGGAATATGGCCGTATCGCCGCCCAGTCCGCCAAGCAGGTGATCGTGCAGAAGGTGCGCGAGGCCGAGCGCGACCGGCAATACCAGGAATTCAAGGATCGCATCGGCGACATCGTCAACGGCATCGTCAAGCGCGTCGAATATGGCAGCGTGATCGTTGATCTCGGCCGCGGCGAAGCCATCGTGCGCCGTGACGAGATGCTGCCGCGCGAAGTGTTCCGCAACGGCGACCGCGTCCGCGCCTATATCTTCGACGTCCGCCGCGAAACCCGCGGGCCGCAGATCTTCCTGTCCCGCACCCATCCGCAGTTCATGGCAAAGCTGTTCGCGCAGGAAGTGCCGGAAATCTATGACGGCATCGTCGAGATCAAGGCGGTGGCCCGCGATCCCGGCTCGCGCGCCAAAATCGGCGTTATTTCGCGGGATTCCTCGGTCGATCCGGTCGGCGCCTGCGTCGGTATGCGCGGTTCGCGCGTGCAGGCGGTGGTGAACGAACTGCAGGGCGAGAAGATCGACATCATTCCGTGGTCGCCCGATATTGCGACCTTCGTCGTCAACGCGCTGGCGCCCGCCGAAGTCGCCAAGGTCGTGATCGACGAAGACCGCGAGCGCATCGAGGTCGTGGTGCCCGACACCAACAACCAGCTGTCGCTGGCGATCGGCCGCCGCGGACAGAACGTGCGGCTCGCTTCGCAGCTGACCGGCTGGGACATCGACATCCTCACCGAGCAGGAAGAATCCGAGCGCCGTCAGGCCGATTTCGAGAATTCGACGCGGGTGTTCATGGAAGCGCTGAACGTCGACGAAGTGGTCGGCCAGCTGCTGGCGTCGGAAGGTTTCACCTCGGTCGAGGAACTCGCGCTGGTCGACGTCAAGGAACTCGCCGGCATCGAGGGCTTCGACGAGGAGACCGCCAACGAACTGCAGAGCCGTGCAAAAGAATACCTGGAACAGCTCGAGACCGAGCTGGAAAACAAACGCAAGGAACTCGGTGTGGATGACGCTTTGAAGACAGTACCCGGCGTGACCTCGAAGATGCTGGTCAAGTTCGGCGAGAACGACATCAAGTCGGTCGAGGATCTGGCCGGTTGCGCCACCGACGATCTGGTTGGCTGGACCGAGCGCAAGGAAGGCGCCGAGCCGACCAAGTTCCCCGGCATTCTCGACGCCAACGAAATCTCGCGCGACGATGCCGAGCGCATGATCATGCAGGCCCGCGTCATCGCTGGCTGGATCACCGAGGCCGATCTTGCCAAGCAGTCCGAGGCGGCGGAAGCCACCGAAGACCAGACGGCGTAACGCGCGTGTTCCGCAAAAGTGGACACCGGTTTTGCGCCAAGAACTCGCGCAAGTGGTAAAGGAGATGCCCCGCGCATGCTCGCCATGGTTGACCCCGATCTCGACAACGGACCGCGGACCGACAGGTCCGCGACGATGCGGATGTGCGCGGTCACCCGTGAGGTGCGCCCGATCGACGAACTGATCCGGTTCGTGGTCTCGCCCCAGGGCGAGGTCGTTCCGGATCTGAAGCGCAAGCTTCCCGGCCGCGGCCTGTGGGTCTCGGCATCGCGCCGGACCGTTGCGGAAGCGGTGCGGCGTAACCAATTTAGCAGGGGTTTCAAGCGCGACCTCCGGGTCGCCGCGACCCTCCCCGCCGACACCGAGGCTTTGCTGGTTCGAAGCTGCACCGAGGCGCTGGCGATGGTCGCCAAGGCCGGCCAGGTCGTCTCCGGTTTCAGCAAGGTCGAGGGCGCGCTCCGGGACGGGGAGGCCCAGGCCCTTATCCACGCTTCCGACGGGGCGGCCGACGGAATCCGCAAATTGGACGCGATCGCGCGGCAAAAGCGCGGAAATGCGGATGAATCGGCGGAATTTCCGATCGTCAATGTTCTGACGTCGGCAGAATTGGATTTGGCACTGGGGCGGTCAAATGTGATACATGCTGCCCTGCTCGCGGGCCCGGCGAGCAAGACGTTCCTGTCGCGCTGCCAGATCCTGGTCCGATACCGGATGGCCGATGACGACAAGACCGAAGGAAGCGGCCAGAAATTCTGACTAACAAGACTTGCTTTAACGACTGTGCGAATGCGCACAACGCAACAAGATTAGGACTGCTGAATGGTTGATACCAAAACGCCTGGCGACAAGACTTTGAGTGTCCCGGCCAAGACCTTGACGCTCAAGCCGCGCGTCGAGACGGGCACCGTACGCCAGAGCTTCAGCCATGGCCGGACCAAGCAGGTCGTGGTCGAGAAGCGCGGCAAGCGACGCCTCGGCGGCGACGCGCCCGCCGGCGAAAGCCATGCGCCCGAACCTGTCGTCGCCAAGCCGGCGCCGGTCGTCGCCAAGGCGCCAAGCCGTCCCTCCGCGCCAGCCGCACCCCGCGCCGGTTCCGGCGTGGTGCTGCGCACGCTGACCGAGGATGAACGCTCCGCGCGCGCCAGCGCCTTGGCCGATGCCAAGGTCCGTGACATCGAGGAACGTCGTCTCGCCGAAGAAGAAGCCAAGCGCCGCGCAAGCCGCGAGGGCATCGAGCAGGCCGAGCGCGAAGCCGCCGAAGCGCGCCGCAAGGCCGAGGAAGAACGTCACCGCATCGAAGAGGAAGCCAAGCGCAAGGCGGAAAGCGAAGCCAAGAAGCGATTTGGCGAAGCCGAAGCCAAGACCGCAACGACGACCACACCCGGCACCACCACTACCACCGCGCGTCCCGCGGCCCGGCCGACGGCTTCGGCAGTGCCGCCCGCGCGCGCGCCGGGCGTCGCCGCCGACGCTTCCGATGAGGATGAAGGTCCGCGCCAGATCCGCCGTGGCCCCGGCGGCGCCATGCGCCCCGCCGTGCCGCCGAAGACGACCCACAAGCCCGGACCGCAAAAGGAACGCGGCCGCCTGACGCTGGTCACCGCCCTGGACGCCGACAATGTGCGCGAGCGTTCGATTGCCTCGTTCCGCCGCCGCACCCAGCGCCTGAAGGGGCATGCCTCGAACGAGCCGAAGGAAAAGATCATCCGCGAAGTGGTGATCCCGGAAGCCATCAACATCCAGGAACTCGCCAACCGCATGTCGGAACGCGCGGTCGACGTCATCCGTCTGCTGATGAAGCAGGGCGCGATGCACAAGATCACCGACGTGATCGACGCCGACACCGCACAGCTGATCGCCGAGGAATTGGGCCACACCGTCAAGCGCGTGGCCGCGTCCGACGTCGAAGAGGGTCTGTTCGACATCGTCGACGATTCCACCGACACCGAACCGCGTTCGCCGGTCGTGACCGTGATGGGCCATGTCGACCACGGCAAGACCTCGCTGCTCGACGCGCTCCGCCATGCCAACGTGGTTTCGGGCGAAGCCGGCGGCATCACCCAGCATATCGGCGCCTATCAGGTGACCTCGCCGGAAAGCGGCAAGAAGATCACCTTCATCGATACGCCCGGCCACGCCGCGTTCACCGCGATGCGTGCGCGCGGCGCCAAGGTCACCGATATCGTGATCCTGGTGGTGGCGGCCGATGACGGCGTCATGCCGCAGACCATCGAGGCGATCAACCACGCCAAGGCGGCGAAGGTTCCGATGATCATCGCGATCAACAAGATCGACAAGCCCGACGCCAAGCCGGAGCGCGTGCGCACCGAGCTGTTGCAGCACGAGGTTCAGGTCGAGTCGTTCGGCGGTGAAGTCGTCGACGTCGAGGTGTCAGCCAAGAACAAGACCAATCTCGACAAGCTGCTGGAAATGATCGCGCTGCAGGCCGAACTGCTCGACCTCAAGACCAACGCGGAACGTCCCGCCGAAGGCACCGTGATCGAAGCCCGGCTCGACCGCGGCCGGGGTCCGGTTGCGACCGTGCTGGTGCAGCGCGGAACCCTGCGCATCGGCGACATCATCGTGGCCGGCGCCGAAATGGGCCGCGTCCGCGCCCTTATCAACGATCAGGGCGTGAACATCGATGAGGCCGGACCTTCGGTGCCGGTCGAGGTGCTCGGCTTCAACGGCCCGCCGGAAGCCGGCGACCGCCTCGCGGTGGTCGAGAACGAAGCCCGCGCCCGCCAGGTCACGAGCTATCGCGCCCACCAGAAGCGCGAAAACGCGGCTGCCTCGATTTCCGGCATGCGCGGTTCGCTCGAACAGATGATGTCGCAGCTCAAGACGTCGGGCCGCAAGGAATTCCCGCTGATCATCAAGGCTGACGTGCAAGGTTCGCTCGAAGCCATCCTGGGATCGCTGGAAAAGCTCGGTACCGACGAAGTTGCCGCGCGGATCCTGCATGCCGGCGTCGGCGGCATCTCCGAATCCGACGTAACGCTGGCGGAAGGTTTCAACGCCGCCATCATCGGCTTCTCGGTTCGAGCCAACAAGGAAGCGGCGGCTGCGGCCAAGCGCAACGGCATCGAGATCCGCTATTACAACATCATCTACGATCTGGTCGACGACATCAAAAAGGCGATGTCCGGCCTGCTCGCGCCGACGCTGCGCGAAACCATGCTGGGCAACGCGCAGATCCTGGAAGTGTTCAACATTTCCAAGGTCGGCAAGGTCGCCGGCTGCCGTGTCACCGACGGTACCGTGGAACGCGGCGCCAATGTGCGCCTCATTCGCGACAACGTCGTTGTGCATGAAGGCAAGCTCTCGACGCTGAAGCGCTTCAAGGATGAAGTGAAGGAAGTGCAATCCGGTCAGGAATGCGGCATGGCGTTCGAGAATTACGGCGACATGCGTGTCGGCGATGTTATCGAGTGTTATCGCGTGGAGACGATCCAGCGGAGCCTGTAAGTCTGAACCTTACGGCTTCGTCGGAAGACATTGTACTAGTTCGACGTCATGCCCGGACAAAAGCGCGAAGCTAAGTCTTCGCATTTGTGTTCCGGGCATCCACGTCCCTGAGAATTCAGCAGCAAGAAAGACGTCGATGGCCGGGAATAGCCCGGCCATCACCAATTTCGAGAGACGGCCATGCCCCGCCACCACAGCAAGAGTTCCGCCCCCGGCGGCTCGCAACGCCAATTGCGCGTCGGCGAAACCGTGCGCCATGCGGTCGCCGATATTCTGTCGCAAGGTAGCGTGCATGACCCCGATCTTGAGGGTCACATCATCACGGTTCCGGAGGTGCGCATGTCACCGGACCTGAAGCTTGCAACCGTCTATGTGATGCCGCTCGGCGGACGCGACACCGATGTCGTGCTCGCAGCGCTCGCGCGCAACAAGAAATTCCTGCGCGGCGAGATCGCGCACCGCGTTAACTTAAAGTTTGCGCCTGATCTTCGCTTTCGCGTCGACGAACGATTCGATGAAGCGGAACGGATCGAGAAATTACTGAGAACACCTGCGGTGCAAAGAGACCTCGCACCCGATTCGGACGACAAGGGATGATTGTGACCACCGCCAACAGCGTGATCGATTCGCAAAATGCCGAATCGCGCGACGCTGAAAAAAATATTTTTACCGAAGCCCGCAACGACGGCAACAGCCGCGTTGGCGAAGAGGCACGTCGCGGCAATAACGATCCGCGTCAGAAGCATCAGGGCAAGCAACGCCAGAACAATCAGCCGCGCCGCGACAAGCGCGACGTCCATGGCTGGGTGATCCTCGACAAGCCGATCGGCATGACCTCGACACACGCGGTGGCGGTGCTCAAGCGCCTGTTCCAGGCCAAGCGTGCCGGCCATGCCGGTACCCTCGACCCGCTGGCCTCCGGCGGCTTGCCGATCGCGCTCGGCGAAGCCACCAAGACGGTCCCGTTCGTGATGGACGGCCGCAAGCGCTACCGCTTCACCGTGAGCTGGGGCGAGGAACGCGACACCGACGACACCGAGGGCCGGGCGACCAGGACCAGCGATCTCAGGCCTTCTGCCGATTCCATCCGGGCGCTGCTGCCTCAATTCACCGGCCTGATCGAGCAGATCCCGCCGCAATATTCCGCGATCAAGGTCCAGGGCGAGCGGGCCTATGATCTGGCCAGAGACGGCGAAACCGTCGAACTGAAACCGCGGCCGGTCGAGATTCACGAATTAACCCTTGTAGAACATGGAGATAACGGCCAATCCGTGTTCGAGGCCGAGTGCGGCAAGGGAACCTATGTCCGGGCGCTGGCTCGCGATATCGGCCGGATTCTAGGCTGTTTCGGCCATATCAGCGCCTTGCGGCGGACCCTGGTCGGTCCATTCCGCGAAGCGGACATGATTCCGCTGGAACAGTTGGAGGCTTTGTGTAATAGAGCCGCGTCGGGCGAGGGCAGCCTCGCCGACGCGCTTTTGCCCGTTGAGACCGCGCTGGACGACATCCCGGCACTGGCCGTCACACGGGCTGATGCGGCAAGGCTCCACCGGGGCCAGGCCGTTTTGTTGCGCGGACGGGATGCGCCCAATTGTAGCGGCACAGTCTATGTCACGGTGGCAGGCCGGCTTCTGGCCCTCGCCGAAATTGGCAATGGCGAACTCATCCCCAAGCGTGTGTTCAACCTGACCGGACTGACTGCCAGTTCCGGTCGTAACGATGAGAAAGTTTGACGATGTCGATTACCGCCGAACGCAAAGCGGAAGTCATCAAGACGAATGCCAACAAGGCCGGCGACACCGGCTCGCCCGAGGTTCAGGTTGCGATCCTGTCGGAACGCATCAACAACCTCACCGGGCACTTCAAATCCCACGTGAAGGACAATCATTCGCGCCGGGGTCTTTTGAAAATGGTCGCCACGCGCCGTTCCCTGCTTGATTACATCAAGCGGAAGGACGAGGCGCGTTACAAGGCGCTGCTCGAAAAGCACAACATTCGTCGTTGATATCGAGAGTACGCGCGCGCCTGTTGCGCGCGTTTTCGTATGGTCTTCCGGAAGAAACCCGGACTCCGGATTTTCGGAGACGATCATGCGCAAGGGCATGATGAAACGCATGTCCAATAGACGTCCAGCAGCAATCCGGCCGCTGGGCAGGGCAAGGTGCCCAGACTACCGAGAGGATGGACGCCATCCGAAATATAGAGACCATGGCAGGATCGCCGGATGCTGATCAATTGTTGCGATCAGTGTCTCGCAATCTTGCGCATGGTCTTTGTGTTTCAGGCGTCCCTGCTTTCGCGAAACCATGAAAGAAATCGAAATGTTCAATACGCATTCAGTCGAGATCGACTGGGGTGGACGTCCCCTCAAGCTTGAAACCGGAAAGATCGCCCGTCAGGCCGACGGCGCCGTGCTCGCGACTTATGGCGAGACCGTCGTGCTCGCCACCGTGGTTGCCGCCAAGGCGCCGCGCGAAGGCGTCGACTTCCTGCCGCTGACCGTCGACTACCAGGAAAAGACCTACGCCGCGGGCCGCATTCCCGGCGGCTACTTCAAGCGCGAGGGCCGGCCGACCGAAAAGGAGACGCTGGTCTCCCGCCTGATCGACCGTCCGATCCGTCCGCTGTTCGTCGACGGCTGGCGCAACGAAACCCAGGTCATCGTCACCGTGCTGTCGCATGACATGGAGAATGATCCCGACATTCTGGCGTTGGTAGCAGCCTCCGCGGCGCTGACGATCTCGGGCGCGCCGTTCAAGGGCCCGATCGGTGCGGCCCGCGTCGGCTTTGCCAACGACGAATATGTGCTCAACCCGACGCTCGACGAAATGCTCGAGACCCAGCTCGATCTGGTTGTCGCCGGCACCGCCGACGCCGTGCTGATGGTGGAATCGGAAGCCAAGGAACTCAACGAAGACATCATGCTCGGTGCGGTGATGTTCGGACACCGGCACTTCCAGCCGGTGATCAAGGCGATCATCGAACTCGCCGAGAAGGCCGCCAAGGAGCCGCGCGAAGTCAAGATCGTCGACGAGAGCGCGCTCGAAAAGGAAATGCTCGGCCTGATCGAGCAGGAGCTGCGCTCGGCCTATGCGATTCCGATCAAGCAGGACCGCTACGCCGCCGTCGGCAAGGCCAAGGAAAAGGTGATGGCTCACTACTTCCCGGAAGGGCAGGAGCCGCAATACGACAAGCTGCGCATCGCCGGCGTGTTCAAGGAACTCGAATCCAAGATCGTTCGCTGGAACATCCTCGACACCGGCAAGCGCATCGACGGCCGCGATTCCAAGACCGTCCGCAGCATCATCGCCGAAGTCGGCGTGCTGCCGCGCGCCCACGGTTCGGCGCTGTTCACCCGCGGTGAAACCCAGGCGATGGTGGTGACCACGCTCGGCACCGGCGAGGACGAGCAGTACATCGACTCGCTGTCAGGAACCTACAAGGAGCAGTTCCTGCTGCACTACAACTTCCCTCCCTACTCGGTCGGTGAAACCGGTCGCCTCGGCGGCACCAAGCGCCGCGAAATCGGCCACGGCAAGCTCGCCTGGCGCGCGATCCATCCGGTCCTGCCGCCGCACCACGAATTCCCCTACACGGTGCGCGTGGTTTCCGAGATCACCGAATCCAACGGATCGTCGTCGATGGCGTCGGTCTGCGGCGCTTCGCTGGCGCTGATGGATGCGGGCGTTCCCCTGAAGCGGCCGACCGCGGGTATCGCGATGGGCCTGATCCTGGAAGGTTCGCGCTTTGCCGTTCTGTCCGACATTCTCGGTGACGAGGATCATCTCGGCGACATGGACTTCAAGGTGGCCGGCACCGACCAGGGCATCACCTCGCTGCAGATGGACATCAAGATCGAGGGCATCACCGAGGAGATCATGAAGGTCGCACTCGGCCAGGCCAAGGATGGGCGTATCCACATCCTCGGCGAAATGTCGAAGGCGCTCACCAATGCCCGCGCCGAGCTCGGCGAATACGCGCCGCGCATCGAGACCTTCAAGATCCCGACCGACAAGATCCGTGAAGTGATCGGCACCGGCGGCAAGGTGATCCGCGAGATCGTCGAGAAGACCGGCGCCAAGGTCAACATCGAGGACGACGGCACCGTGAAGGTCGCTTCCAACGACGGCGAAGCCATGAAGGCCGCGATCAAGTGGATCAAGTCGATCGCCTCCGATCCGGAGATCGGCCAGATCTACGAAGGCACCGTGGTCAAGGTGATGGAGTTCGGCGCGTTCGTGAACTTCTTCGGCGCCAAGGACGGCCTCGTCCACATCAGCCAGCTCGCTTCGGCGCGGGTGCAGAAGACCTCCGACGTCGTCAAGGAAGGCGACAAGGTCAAGGTCAAGCTGCTCGGCTTCGACGATCGCGGCAAGACGCGGCTGTCGATGAAGGTGGTCGATCAGGCGACCGGCGAGGACCTCGAAGCCAAGCAGAAGGCGGCGGAAGCCTCGGCGCCCCGCGAAGCGGCCGGCGAGTAAGCGCTTCGCCATCGAAAATCAGGAAGGGCGGCTGCAAAGCCGCCCTTTTTATTTGCCGCAGATGTGATCGTGCGCTCTTACGCCGCAGCGCCGAACCCATTTAAAATGGAAACCGGAATGGGGCTGACTTCGCAGCTGGAAGCTGGACCCGTTACAATCGTCCGAATCGAGCAAGCAGGCTCGTCACGCAGGGAGAGACTTATGTCCGCACTTTCGCGCCGTCATTTTTTCAGCGCCGCCGCCGGCCTCGTAGCCGTCGCGGCGGCACCGCGTGTCGTCTTTGCCCAGGCCGCCGCACCGGCACCTGCGGCTGCCCCGGCCGCGGCAGGTCCGTTCACGCTGCCGCCGCTCCCTTACGCCTTCAACGCGCTTGAGCCGCATATCGATGCCAAGACCATGGAAATCCACCATGGCCGGCACCATGCCGCTTACGTCAACAACCTGAACACCCTCGCCAAGACCAATGCGCAGCTCGGCACCAGCAAGGTGACGGATATTCTCGGCAATTTGAACGCCCTGAACGACGACATCAAATTCGGCGTGCGCAACAATCTCGGCGGCCATGCCAACCACACCATGTTCTGGGAAATCATGGCGCCGGGCGGCGGCAAGCCGGAAGGCGAGGTGCTGGCCGCGATCGACAAGGACCTCGGCGGCATGGAAAAATTCCAGAACGACTTCAACGCCGCCGGCGGACGCCAGTTCGGCTCCGGCTGGGTGTTCGTGACCGTTGCCAAGGACGGCAAGCTTGCGATCGAAACCCGCCCGAACCAGGACAGTCCGATCATGGACGGCAAGCGCGCGCTGCTCGGCAACGACGTCTGGGAGCACGCCTATTATCTCAACTACCAGAACCGCCGCGCCGATTATCTCAAGGCGTGGTGGAACACGGTGAACTGGGCCAAGATCGCCGAGCGCTATGCCGCGGCGAAGGCCGGTACCCTCGGCGTTTGATCGCGCGCTTCGTTCCGAAAGCGAAAGGGCGGCTCTTGAGCCGCCCTTTTTTGTCAGTGCTGCGTTCGTGCAGTGCTCGGGTGATCAGAACCGATCGAGGTTCATCACCTTGGTCCAGGCAGCCGCAAAGTCCTTGGCGAACTTCTCCTTGGAGTCCGCGCACGCATAGACCTCGGCGAAGGCCCGAAGCTGCGAATGCGAACCGAAGATCAGGTCGACGCGGGTGGCGGTCCACTTGACCGCCTTGGTCTTGCGGTCGCGGCCCTCGTACAGATTTTCGCTCGACGGCTGCCACTCCGTGCTCATGCTGAGCAGATTGACGAAGAAATCGTTCGTCAATGTCCCCACCTTGCTGGTGAAAACGCCATGCTTGGAGCCCCCGGCATTCGCGCCGAGGACGCGCAGGCCGCCGACCAGCGCCGTCATCTCGGGCCCCGTCAGCCGCAGCAATTGCGCACGGTCAATCAGCGCTTCCTCGAACTCCATGAACTGATGCCGCTTGGTGTTGACATAATTGCGGAAGCCGTCGGCACGCGGTTCGAGCGGAGCAAAGGAAGCGACGTCGGTTTGATCCTGCGACGCGTCCATGCGCCCCGGCGTGAAAGGCACCGTGACGTCGACGCCGGCGTCCTTGGCGGCTTTTTCAACCGCAGCCGAGCCGCCGAGAACGATCAGGTCGGCAAGCGAAACCTTCTTGCCGAATTCCTTCTGGATCGCCTCCAGCTTCTGCAGCACCGTGTTCAGCTCGGCCGGCTGGTTGACCTCCCAGTCCTTCTGGGGGCTGAGACGAATGCGCGCGCCATTGGCGCCGCCGCGCTTGTCGGAGCCGCGGAACGTCGATGCCGACGCCCATGCGGTCGAAACCAGCTGCGACACCGACAGGCCCGAGCTGAGAATCTTGGTCTTCAGCGTGGCGATATCAGCATCGCCGATCAGCGGATGATCCACCGCCGGGATCGGGTCCTGCCAGATCAGCGTTTCCTTCGGCACCAGCGGGCCGAGATAGCGCGCGACCGGGCCCATGTCACGGTGCGTGAGCTTGAACCAGGCACGCGCGAACGCATCCGCGAACTGGTCCGGGTTTTCGTGGAAGCGCCGTGAGATCTTCTCGTAAGCCGGGTCGAAGCGCAGCGACAGGTCGGTGGTCAGCATGGTCGGCACATGCTTCTTCGATGCGTCGTAGGCGTCCGGAATCGTGGCTTCGGCGCCTTTCGCCTTCCACTGCTTGGCGCCGGCCGGGCTCTTGGTCAGTTCCCATTCGTTCTCGAACAGGTTCTTGAAGAAGAGATTGCTCCACTTCGTCGGCGTCTGCGTCCAGGTGACTTCCGGACCGCCGGTGATGGTGTCGGCGCCGATGCCGGTGCCGTGCTTGCTCTTCCACCCCAAACCCTGATCCTCGAGCGCGCCGCTTTCCGGGTCGGAGCCCACCAGCGACGGATCGCCGGCACCGTGGGTCTTGCCGAAGGAGTGGCCGCCGGCAATCAGGGCAACGGTTTCTTCGTCGTTCATGGCCATGCGGAAGAACGTTTCGCGGATGTCTTTCGCCGCCGCGAGCGGATCCGGGTTGCCGTTCGGGCCTTCCGGATTGACGTAGATGAGACCCATCTGCACGGCGCCGAGCGGCTCGGAGAGTTCGCGTTCGCCGCTGTAGCGTTCGTCGCCCAGCCAGGTGCCCTCAGGGCCCCAGAACAGCTCCTCCGGCTCCCAGACATCGGCGCGGCCGCCGGCGAAGCCGAACGTCTTGAAGCCCATCGATTCGAGCGCGACGTTGCCGGCGAGAACCATCAGGTCGGCCCACGAGATCTTGCGGCCGTATTTCTGCTTGATCGGCCACAGCAGCCGGCGCGCCTTGTCGAGGTTGGCGTTGTCAGGCCAGCTGTTCAGCGGCGCGAAGCGCTGCTGACCGGCCCCGGCGCCGCCGCGGCCGTCCGTGATGCGGTAGGTGCCGGCGCTGTGCCACGCCAGGCGGATCATCAGACCGCCATAGTGACCGAAATCGGCCGGCCACCATTCCTGCGATTCCGTCATCAAAGCGGTCAGGTCCTTGACCACGGCATTGAGGTCGAGGGTCTTGAATTCCTTGGCGTAATCGAACGCCTCGCCCATCGGATCGGACAGAGCCGAATTGCGGTGGAGCAACGAAACGTCCAGCGCGTCCGGCCACCAATCGCGGTTCGAGTGTCCGCGTTTTCCGCCCGAGAACGGGCATTTTGTTTTGTCGTCCATGATTGCCTCCTAAGGGCCGCTTCCTGAAGATTGGAAGTACTCTAAGAGCCGCTTTCCATCAGTGGAAGTTGATTTTAATGATCGAACCGATAAGATATTCTGATGATCCAGATGACGCTGAGGCAGCTTCGTTATTTTGATGCGCTGGCCCGTCACGGCCATTTCGGGCGCGCGGCGGAAGCCTGTTCGATCTCGCAACCGGCGCTGTCGATGCAAATCAAGGAAATGGAGCAAGCGCTCGGCGGCGCGCTGCTGGAACGAAGCGCGCGACAGATCACGCTGACGAAATTCGGCGAGGAGATCGTCCAGCGTGTCCGCGAAATCCTGCGCTCGGTCGATGAACTCGGCGATTTCGCGCGCGCGGCACAGGACCGGCTTGCCGGCCGGCTGCGCATCGGCATGATCCCGACCATCGCGCCCTATCTGTTGCCGAAAGTGATCGAGAACCTCGCGCGCATGCATCCGGAACTCGACATCCACGTGCGCGAGACGCTGACGCCGAAGCTGATCAAGGAAGTGACCGAAGGCCGGCTCGATACGGCGATCGTGGCATTGCCGGTATCGGAGCCGTCGCTGACCGAGGTCGCCTGCTTTTCCGAGAACTTCCTCTTGGTGCGGCCGGGCGAGGACGAGGGCACGCCGGTGCCGAGCCACGAGACGCTGCGGGAGATGCGGCTATTGCTGCTCGAAGAGGGACATTGTTTCCGCGACCAGGCGCTGTCGTTCTGCAACATGCAGTCGCCGCCGCGCGAGGTGCTGGATGCAAGCTCGCTGTCCACGCTCGTTCAGATGGTCGGCGCCGGCATCGGCGTCACCCTGATTCCGGAAATGGCGGTCACGGTGGAAACCCGCTCGGCACAGGTCTCGGTCGCGCGGTTCTCTAATCCGCAACCGTCGCGAACCATCGGCATGGTGTGGCGCAAGACAAGCCCGCTGGCCGCACAGCTGCAGCAAATCTCGGAAGTGGTGTGCCTCGCCGCCGACGCCCTGCGCGAACAGCGCAAGGCGAAACCCTCGCCGCGAACATCGCGGGCGCGATAACGAAGGCCTCACAGCCGCGCCTTATTTCTTGCTAGCCAAATATTTGCCAGCCATGCCTCCTGCTGCCCAACTACCCCAAAGACAATTGAGCAGGGTGGCAGCTGGCTCTCCGCGATTCGCTCGGGATCGCCGGCCAGTCGACCGCACGAAATAAAGTTGACCAATATATCGCTTGACGTTGAACCGTTCGTCCTAGGCGTAGTGCGTTGCCAATTCGCGTCAGACGCGCAATGAAGGTGGCATTGTCCGCCTCCGCCGATGAAAGGTTCCGCCATGATGCAGCTTTATTGGTCGCCCCGCTCGCGTTCGTTTTCCTCGCTGTGGCTGTTCGAAGAAACCGGGCAACCCTATGAACGCGTGCTGACGGACATCTCGACCGGCGCACAGCGTAAGCTCGAATATCTGGCGATCAATCCGATGGGCAAGGTGCCGGCGCTCCGGGATGGCGAGGCCACGCTTGCCGAAGCCGCCGCGATCGCGGCCTATGTCGCCGAGCGCTATCCGGAAGCGAAGCTGGCGCCGCCGCTCGGAGATCCGCTGCGCGCAAAGTATCTCTACTGGCTGTTCTTCAGCCCCGGTTGTATCGAACCTGCGATCGTGCAGCTCGCGACCAAGATCGAAATGAATCCGGTCGCGGCCGGCTGGGGCGATTCGCAACGCGTGATCGACGTGCTCGACAACGCGCTGGAGAAAGGTCCATGGATCCTCGGCGACAATTTCTCCGCAGCCGACATCATCATTGGCTCCGGGCTGAATTTCGCCGTGCGGCTGTTCAAGATGGTGCCGTCACGGCCGTCGTTCGACGCCTATATCGATCGATGCGCGGCCCGCCCGGCATTTCAGCGCGCAGAGAAAATCGCGGCTGGATAGGCCCAACTGTCGTCACCCGCGAAAGCGGGCGACCCAGTATTCCAGAGATATCAGTAATTGAATCGAGAAGCCGCGGCGTACTGGATGCCCCGCTTTCGCGGGGCATGACAATCACGCATCCATGCGCTTGAACACCAGCGTGGCGTTGGTACCGCCGAAACCGAACGAATTCGACAGCACGGTGCCGAGCTTGGCGTTGTCGATGCGCTTGCGCACGATCGGCATGTCGGCAAACACCGGGTCGAGCTCGGTGATGTTGGCGCTCTCGCAGACAAAACCGTTGTTCATCATCAGCAGCGAGTAGATCGCTTCCTGGACGCCGGTGGCGCCGAGCGAATGGCCGGTCAGCGCCTTGGTCGCCGAGATCGGCGGGCATTTTTCGCCGGTGCCGAACACCTTGCGGATCGCCTCGATCTCGGGCGGATCGCCGGCGGGCGTCGAGGTGGCGTGCGGATTGATATAGTCGATCGGCGTCTTCACGGTCTCCATCGCCATCCGCATGCAGCGCTCGGCGCCTTCGCCCGAGGGCGCCACCATGTCGTAGCCGTCAGACGTCGCGCCATAGCCAACCACTTCGGCGTAGATGCGCGCGCCGCGCGCCTTGGCATGCTCGAGCTCTTCCAGCACCACCACGCCGGCGCCGCCCGCAATGACGAAGCCGTCGCGGCTGACGTCATAGGGACGCGACGCGGTGGCGGGCGTGGCGTTGTATTTCGAGGACATCGCGCCCATGGCGTCGAACAGCACCGACAGCGACCAGTCGAGTTCCTCGCAGCCGCCGGCGAAGATCACATCCTGCTTGCCGATCTGGATCGTCTCATAGGCATTGCCGATGCAATGGTTGGAAGTCGCGCAGGCCGACGAGATCGAATAGTTCACGCCCTTGATCTTGAACCAAGTCGCCAGCGTGGCTGAGGCGGTCGACGACATCGCCTTCGGCACCGCGAACGGCCCCACGCGTTTGGGTCCCTTGGTCCTGGTGATATCGGCCGCTTCGACGATGGTGCGCGCGGACGGGCCGCCGGAGCCCATGATGATGCCGGTACGGACGTCGGAAACTTCGGTCGGGCTGAGACCGGCATCCTGGATCGCCTGCTCCATCGCGATGTGATTCCACGCCGCGCCCTCGCCGAGAAAGCGCATCGCGCGCCGGTCGATGACATCAGCGGGATTGAGGGACGGAGCGCCCTGCACCTGCGATCGGAAGCCGAGCTCGGCGTATTTTTCCGAGCGCGTGATCCCGGATTTCGCCTCATGAAGGCTCGCAAGCACTTCCTGGGTGTTATTTCCGATGGATGAGACGATGCCCATCCCCGTGATGACAACCCGCCTCATGATCGCCTCGTCCTGTCGTTTGCGTTTGTGTGATAGCCGCCATCAAACCGAATGCCGCCTCATTGGAGAGCGGGTAACTTACGCTCCCGGCAATGCGGCACCCTGCTTTAACAGCCCCACCCTCAGATCCTTCGCGCGATAGATAATCTCGCCGTCGGCCGAAAGCCAGCCGTCGGCGATACCCAGCCAGAGCTTTAAACGCATCACACGCTTGATATCGACGTTGTACACAATCTTGCGGACGTTCGGCATCACTTGACCGGAGAACTTCAGTTCGCCGAGGCCCAACGCCCGGCCGCGGCCCTCGCCGCCAGTCCAGCCGAGATAAAAGCCGACCATCTGCCACAGCGCGTCGAGGCCGAGACAGCCCGGCATCACCGGATCGCCTTTGAAATGGCAGCCGAAGAACCAGAGATCCGGGTTCACGTCGAGTTCGGCGCGAACGATGCCCTTGCCGTATTCCCCGCCGGTTTCGGAAATTTCGGTGATGCGATCGAACATCAGCATCGGCGGCAGCGGCAATTGCGCATTTCCCGGGCCGAATAGTTCGCCACGGCCGCACGCCAGCAAATCCTCGTATTCGTAACCGCCGCGGCGATCCAGCATCGTTTCAGCCTCTCTCAGATGTCCCGATGAGCGCTTTCGAGCGAACCGGACCGGTTTCCCGCGGAAGAATGTCTGTTCCCGCAAATTGGCGCTACTTAGGGTGCCACCGGCAAATGTCCCTGCCGAATATGCATATGTGGTCCGCGCGCTCTGTAACATAGGCATTGGCGGGCGGCAAAGCACTGGATACGGGCTAAAAACACCATATCCCATCGTGGGTTCCGCCTTAACCTTGGGATCGTTCTAGTTGCGAAAAACTTGCATCTAAAGGATTTCCTTTTATATTGGGCAAGAATATTGCCCAAGTTTGTCAGCGTGGTACCGAAGTGGAAATGAACGACCAGGTCTCGACTGTGAACGACGACGCCGCTGACTTAGCTGCGATGGATCCGGCCGCCCGTGCCGCCGGACATCAACCGGCGTTGACCGGCTGTCCCTGGCATGACGTCAATGAAATGCTGCAAGCTGCCGGCCTGCGGCCGACCCGCCAGCGCATGGCGCTCGGCTGGCTGCTGTTCGGCAAGGGCGCGCGGCATCTGACCGCTGAAATGCTGTACGAGGAAGCGACGCTGGCCAAGGTGCCGGTCTCGCTCGCCACCGTCTACAACACGCTCAACCAGCTCACCGATGCCGGCCTGCTGCGCCAGGTCAGCGTTGACGGCACCAAGACCTATTTCGACACCAACGTGACGGCGCATCACCACTTCTATCTCGAGAACAATCACGAGCTGGTCGACATTCCCGATCCGCATCTGGTGCTGTCGCGGATGCCCGACGTGCCCGAAGGCTACGAGATCGCCCGCGTCGACATGGTCGTGCGGCTGCGCAAGAAGCGCTAACTGTCGTCCCGGCGAAGGCCGGGACCCATAACCACAAATGTTTGTTGTTGAGGGAAGGCGTCTGGTTGACTGCCTTATCGAAGGGCCGCGGCGTATGGGTCCCGGCCTTCGCCGGGACGACATAAGAGTTTATTGCTCGACGCCTTAACTCAATCCACCTTCTCGTCGGCGTAGACGCCCCACAGCCGCTGCTGTTCGATCCAGCCGTCAAATCCGTTGCCGATCACGCGGCACCAGCCGGCGGCGCATTTCTTGACTTGGGCGACGACGCCGGCCTGCAGGCGCGCGGCGACCGCGCTGGACGGATCGGCGCGATCGTAGAGTGGCGCGAGTTCGTCCTTGGTCTTCATGGTGACGACGGCGGTGCGGCGGCCCGACAGCAGGGAGTGATAGACCCAGCCCTCGGCGCCTTCGGAATCGCGCACCCGGCGCCAGTTCTCGAATTCAGCGGTTATTTCGACCGGCAGGCCGGAGCGGGTGTAGACCCAGGCGACGTCATTGTCCTTGGTCGGACCGGCCCTGACGTTCACATGATCGGATTTGAGGCTGACATAACGCGGCAGCGGGAGGCCGCTGGTGGTAGAGCCCGCTTCCTTGGCTGAAAAACCTGTGCTGACCGACGCACCCAGCATGCACCCTGCCAGCACCGCCATCGAACAGAAACGCCCCAACGCCATCAACTCGTCTCCTGCCGAAAACCTCAACTCGAATTCTTCGAGTTGAAACAATCCACTCAACGCCCGAAACCCAAGACCCTTAAACCCAAGACCCTTAGACTTGAGTCCCCCATTGCCCGCCTTGGTCGCAACTCGGATTGTCGTTCCCGAGGGGTTCTTGTCTTGGCCCGGCCTTCTGCTAGAGAGGACGGAACGCTTGAGAACCAGAACGGCCGAATTTCTCTGATTACCTTGACCCTTCCCTTGGCAACCCCGAGGTAAGGATCGGGGAACCCAGGGGAGCGCTAAGGAAACCCAAGGAAACGACCAGGTAGCCGTTCGAACCGCGCAGCGAGTGCAGTGTCGAACAACCAGGTTAATGAGGCCTCAACGGCGAAGCTTCTGACTCGTCAAAGGTTGGGCGAGCCATTGCCTCATGAGAGCAGGACATGTCGGTTAAGAAAAAGCCTCTCGTCGTCGTCACCCGCAAACTCCCGGACTCGATCGAGACCCGGATGCGCGAACTGTTCGATGCGCGGTTAAATCTCGACGATACGCCGATGACGCCGGAACAGATCGCCGAGGCGGTCCGTACCGCCGACGTGCTGGTGCCGACCGTGACCGACCTGGTCAACGAGGAAATCCTCAAGCAGCCCGACTGCAAGCTGCGGATGATCGCCAACTTCGGCAATGGCGTCGACAATATCGACGTCACGGCGGCGCATGCGCGCGGCATCACTGTGACCAACACGCCGAAGGTTTTGACCGAAGACACCGCCGACATGACCATGGCACTGATTCTCGCGGTGCCGCGGCGGCTGATCGAGGGCGCCTCTATCCTCACCGACGGCAAGAACTGGCCGGGCTGGTCGCCGACCTGGATGCTCGGTCATCGCATCGGCGGCAAACGCCTCGGCATCATCGGCATGGGCCGCATCGGCCAGGCAGTGGCGCGCCGGGCGCGCGCCTTCGGCCTGCAGATCCACTATCACAACCGCCGCCCCGTCGCGCCCATGATCGCCGACGAATTGGGCGCGACCTATTGGGAAAGCCTCGACCAGATGCTGGCGCGGATGGACATCATCTCGGTGAACTGTCCGCACACCCCGGCGACATTCCACCTGCTGTCGGCGCGGCGCTTAAAACTGATCCGGAAAGAGGCCTATATCGTCAACACCGCGCGCGGCGAGGTGATCGACGAGGATACGCTGATCAAGCTGATCGAAGCCGGCGACATCGGCGGCGCCGCCCTCGACGTCTATGAGCATGAGCCCGCCGTCAATCCAAAACTGGTTCGGCTGGCCAGGGCCGGCAAGGTCACGCTGCTGCCGCACATGGGCTCGGCCACGATCGAGGGCCGCGTCGAGATGGGCGAGAAGGTGATCATCAATATCAGGACCTTCCTCGACAACCACAAGCCGCCGGACCGCGTGCTGCCCAGCATGCTGTGAACCAACACAGCGAGGATGATGTGAGGGAAGCCCACGCATCCCTGCTGAACCGTCTCGCCGCCACCATCGTCGCACGGCATCCCACGCGGATTATCCGCGTCGCGATCGATGGTGTCGATGGCGCGGGCAAGACCACGCTGGCGGATGTGCTGGCGCCGCTCGTGGCAGCACAAAGCCGCCCGACGATCCGCGCCTCCGTCGACGATTTCCATCATCCCCGCGCCGTCCGTTATGCGCGGGGGCGGTACTCGCCGGATGGCTTTTATCTCGACTCATACGACTACGATTCATTTCGGACGTTGTTGCTCGATCCCTTGAGCCCCGGCGGCTCCGGTCGATACGTCGCAAGGCGTTTTGATCTCGACAACGACCGGCCGTTCGAGCCGGTCACGCAGCAAGCGTCGCCAACCGCCGCGCTGATCGTTGACGGCATCTTCCTGCACCGCCCCGAGCTTCGGGCCTATTGGGATCTCTCGATATTTCTGAAGGTCGACTTCAATGTTTCCGTGCCGCGCGGCGCGCAGCGCGGTGCGGATTTTGGCGCGTCCGATCCGGCTTCGCCGTCTAGCCAGCGCTATGTCGGCGGCCAGCAGCGATATCTGAGCGAGTGCGACCCGGAACAACGCGCCGCGATCGTAATCGGCTACAACGACCTGCGCGAGCCGCAGATATTGAAGTGGCCACCGGCTTAGCCCGTCGCCTGCTCGCCCGGACACGCCGTTTCAGCCTGTCACTTGGGGAACAGCGCTGTGGTCCGGTCTCAGGCATTCTCCAAATCACAGGAAACGAACGCGGTTGTCGCGCTCACCTGCCAAATGGAGAACTGCCATGAATACCCAGAATGCTCAGATCGATGTGCTTTCCGACGAAGAACTCACCGCCGTCTCGGGTGGCAAGGACCGGGTTCAAGTGACCAAGGAGCAGTATGAACAGATCCTCGAGGTCAAGTTCATGTTCGCCAGCCTGAAGAAGTAAGTCCGTAAGTCCGAATGCACTGAGCGGATTACCAAGACGCAGTCCTCCGCCTTGGAAAATACGAGTACGGCGGATCAGGCCTCATGGCCGGTCCGCCGGACTTGTAAAATACGTAACTCCCTCGCGCGGAAGCTACGCCGTCTTTTCTTTACGTCTCTCGCGCTTGCGCCATTCCCCGACAAACGAGACGAACGCGCCTAGCGCCGGCGGCGGCTGGCGGCGGCTCGGGTAATACAGAAACGGTCCGGGAAACGGCGCGCACCAGTCGTCGAGCACGCTGACCAGCGCACCAGATTTGATGCCAAAGCGTACATAACCTTCAAACGTCAACCAGAAGCCGATCCCATCATGGACGGCGCGCAGCGCGAGGCCGAGATAGGTCGCGACCAGTTTTGCTGGCGGCGAAACCACCACGACACGCCCCGCCTTCTCGAATTCCCAATCCAGCATGGCGCCGCTGCCGAAGCGGGTGCGGATGCAGGCGTGATCGAGCAGGTCCTTTGGCTGCATCGGCTTGCCGTGCCGCGCCACATATTCCTTCGACGCCACCACCGCGTAGCGTTGCGGCGCCCCGAGCGAAACCGCAATCATGTCCTGCGCCAAATGCTCGCCGTAGCGCACGCCGGCGTCGAAACCGCCGGCGACGATATCGACGAATGCACTCTCGCCAACGATCTCCAGTTCAACTTGCGGATATTTTGCGAGGAACGGCGCGACCATCGGCGCCAGCACCAGATCGATCGCCGGCGGCGGCGCATTGATCCGCAAGCGCCCCGACGGCACGGCGCGCAGACCGCGCACCTGATCCAGCGCGTCGCCGACATCCGACATCGCCGGCCCGACCCGGGCCAGCAGCAGCTCGCCGGCTTCGGTTAGCGCAACACTGCGGGTGGTGCGGTTCATCAGGCGGACGCCAAGCCGCTCCTCCATGTCGCGTAGCCGCTGGCTGAGACTCGAGACGGAGACGCGCTGCTCGATCGCAGCGCGCCGGAAATTCCTGGTGCGCGCCACGGCGACGAACGCATCGAGATCGCGGAGGTCAAAATCCTGCATTGTTCGGTATACTGAACAAGCTATTAAGTATTGTCCAGCTTATCGCTGTAATCGCGATCGGCCATACCAGCCTCGTCAACCCGGCGCCGGAATCCCCGCCGCCAATACGAGGAGAGCCACCATGGAACACCGCAAACTCGGCAAAACCGGCCCCAACGTCGCCGCCGTCGGTCTCGGCTGCATGGGCATGTCGGACTTTTATGGTCCGGCCGACAGGGGCGAGAGCATCGCGACCATCCACGCCGCGCTCGACGCCGGCATCACCCTGATCGACACCGGTGATTTCTATGGCATGGGCCACAATGAAATGCTGATCCGCGAAGCGCTCGCCGGCCGCAACCGCGACGATGTGCAGATCAGCGTCAAGTTCGGCGCGCTACGCGATCCGGCGCGTGGCTTCATCGGCATCGACTGCCGCCCCGCAGCGGTGAAGAATTTCATCGCCTATTCGCTGCAGCGGCTCGGCGTCGATCACATCGACATCTACCGGTCGGCGCGGCTCGATCCGGCGGTGCCGATCGAAGACACGATCGGCGCGATCGCCGACATGATCAAGGCCGGCTATGTCAGGCATATCGGCCTGTCCGAAGTCGGCTCCGACACCATCCGCCGCGCCCATGCCGTGCATCCGATCGCCGATCTGCAGATCGAATATTCGCTGATCTCGCGCGGCATCGAGGCCGACATCCTGCCGACCTGCCGCAAACTCGGTATCGGCATCACGGCTTATGGCGTGCTGTCGCGCGGCCTGATCAGCGGACACTGGTCGAAAGATAAGTCCGGCGCGCAGGACTTCCGGCAGATGACCCCACGCTTCCAGGGCGCCAATCTCGACGCCAATCTGGCGTTGGTCGAGCCGCTGCGCGCGGTCGCCGCCGAACTCGGCGTATCGGTGGCGCAGGTCGCGATTTCCTGGGTCGCGGCGCAGGGCAATGACATCGTGCCGCTGGTCGGCGCCCGCCGCCGCGACCGCCTGACCGAGGCGCTCGGCGCGCTCGATGTGAGGCTTTCCGCGGCGTATCTGGACAAGCTCGCGAAGGCATTCCCGCCGGATGCAGCCGCCGGCACGCGTTATGCGGCGGAGCAAATGGCGCATCTGGACAGCGAGAAGAAGCGGGCCTGAACGCAATCACACGAGTTCCTCGCGCCCCCACTCGGCGCGAGGGTTCCGTGAGCAAAATCACGGTAACTCATCCAATCTGTCCCTAGCCTCCTGTAGCAGCCGAAGCGGATGGCCCCTTCGTCTCGCGACAGGAGAAGACAGATGAAGAAGTCCGACATTAACGCAGTCGAGCCTGCGAAGCCCGCGCTCGAAGCACCGGTCCAGCTCACCCCGGAGCAGCTTGAAATCGTCGCAGCCGGTTTCAGGGCTGCGATCAACCGCGGATCGCTGGGCGATATCATCAAGGATATCACCATCTTCGGCAGATTTCCGACGCCGACGATGCCGGTACCCACAAAGACGGTTCTATTCTGAGTCGATCAAGAGACGAGATGGCGTTCGGCGCGTCGTGCGTCGGACGCCATCCCGGACGCCTTTTCATTTCAGGATAGACGCAGCTCACCCGGCACGCGCAGCGAGATAGAGGGATTCATGTCCAAGGATTTAAAGAAGCAGATCGACTGCCCGAGTTCGCAGGCGACCGACGAGGGCGCCCGAATCTTTGGCGTAATCACCGGTACGCCGGAGCAGCACCGGGTCGGATATCTCACCGAGACCGTGCCAATCTCCGAACAGGTCCTTGCCCTTGCGGGAGATGCCAAGCCCACGGAACTGTTCCGCATCGCGGCACCCTGCGCGGGCGCCAGCGGCGGCTGCAAGCATTTCAAGGGCAACACCTGCAGCTTGGCCAAACGGATCGTTGAAGGCGTTCCGGCTGTCGTGAACGCGCTTCCCGCCTGCGAGATTCGCCCCACCTGCCGCTGGTTCCGTCAGGAAGGCAAAGCGGCGTGCTTCCGTTGCCCGCAGGTCATGACGGATAAATCAAACGCGTCTGACTACGAGAAGCAGATTGCCGACATCGACTGACGGCGGATGCCGCCAGTCCTCACCGGTGCGCACTTAGATCAGTGATCGTGGGCGCATCACCATTGAGCGGGTTGGCCGGATCGCGCCGGTAGCGCAGGGTTTCGAACCGCATCGCGCGGGCGTCCACCATCACCAGCCGTCCGACCAGGCTGTCGCCGAAGCCGACGATCTCGCGAATCGCTTCCAGCGCCATCATCGATCCCAGCATGCCCGCGAGCGCGCCCATCACGCCGGCCTCGGCGCAGGCCGGCACCGTGCCCGGCGGCGGCGCCTCTGGAAACAGACAGCGATAGGTCGGATTGAACTCGCCGTCAGCGCCCCGTTCATGGGCGCGGATCGTGGTCAGCGATCCGTCGAACTGACCGAGCGCCGCCGTGATCAGCGGCTTGGCCGCGAGGAAGCAGGCGTCGGAAACAAGATAGCGGGTTTCGAAATTGTCAGACCCGTCGAGCACCAGATCATAACCGCCGATCAGCGACATCGCGTTGCCAGCATCGAGGCGCACCGCATGCGCCTCGAAGTTGACATGCGGGTTGAGCGCGTCGATCTGCTGCGCGGCACTATCGACCTTGCGCTTGCCGATATCGGGCGTCGTGTGGATGATCTGGCGCTGCAGGTTGGACAGCGAGACAATATCGTCGTCGACCACGCCGAGCGTGCCGATGCCGGCGGCGGCGAGATACATCAGGACCGGGGCGCCGAGACCGCCGGCGCCGATCACCAGCACGGACGCCTCCTTCAGGGCGGTCTGGCCGGGGCCGCCGACCTCGCGCAGCACGATGTGGCGGGCATAGCGTTCGAGTTCGTCGGCGGTCAGCATCGTCGGTCTATTCCCATGCGCCGTCCGTGAACCGGGGCGCTGTTGTTGCTGACCAAGCAGATGTGCTTAATTGACCCGAGGTCAATGATCGCTCCAATATTCCCTCCCGATTCCGCGTATTCCCTGGGATTTGTCATGAGATCGGTGTTTTCAGCAACATTGATGGTCTCGGCCGCCATTTTCGCGAGCCTGGGATCGTCCGCTCAGGCCCAGTTGACGCCGCCCTCCACGGCCGGCGCCAAGCCGAAGCCGGTCACGACGGTGCCGATCCGGCCCGCGCTGCAAAAGCCCGAGGAGACCGCCAACGCGATGTCGCAGGCCGAACGACTGGCGCTGCAATCCGACCTCGCCTGGGTTGGCCAGTACAATGGCGCGATCACCGGCGATGTCAGCGAGCGCATGGTCAAGGCGATCAAGGAATTCCAGAAGAGCCGCGGGGCCAAGGAGACCGGCGTGCTCAATCCGCAGGAGCGCGGCAGCCTCGCCGACACCGCCAGGAAGCGACAGGAAAATGTCGGCTGGAAGATCGTCACCGATCCCCTCACCGGCGTGCGGCTCGGCATTCCCTCCAAGCTGGTGCCGCAGCAGGCCAGCGATGCCAACGGCACCAAATGGACGTCACCGACCGGAACCATTCAGATTCAACTGGCGCGGCGCAAGGAAGCGACCCCCACCACGGCCAAGCTCGCCGAGCTGGAAAAGAAGGAAGCCCAGCGCAAGATCGATTACACGGTGGTGAAGCCGGACTTCTTCGTGCTGTCCGGCCTGCAAGGCCTGAAGAAGTTCTATGTGCGCGGCACCTTCAAGGGCGATGAGGTCCGCATCCTCACCATCCTCTACGACCAGGCCACGGAAAACACCGTGGAGCCAGTGGTGATCGCGATGTCGAGCGCGTTCAACGCGTTTCCAACCGGCCCGCAGGTCGCAGGCCCCCCGCCGCGCAAGACCGTGGAATATGGCACCGGCGTCGTGGTCAGCGACGACGGCGCGATCATCGCCGACCGCCAGATCACCGACGGCTGCGTCGCGGTCACGATCGCCGGCTTCGGCAATGCCGACCGTGTGGCCGAGGACAAGGCGCACGATCTCGCTTTGCTGCGCATCTATGGCGCGCGTGGACTGAAGCCGCTCAATCTCGCCAACGCCGCCTCGAAGACGGCGCTCGACCTGACCGGCATTGCCGATCCACAGAACCAGGGCGGCGGCGGTGCCGTCAGCAGCGTCAAGGCCTCGGTCGCGCAACTTGGCGGCAGCAGCGACGTCGCGTTGTCGCCGCCGCCCGCGCTCGGCTTTTCCGGCGCGGCCGCGCTCGACGGCGACGGCAAATTCGCCGGAATCGCGCTGCTGAAGCCGGTGGTCGTCGCAGGGCCGGCGAACGGCGCCGCACAGGCGGTGCTGGTGACATCAGATGCCGTGCGCGATTTCCTCAAGGCCAATGGCGTCACCGGCGCCAGCGGATCACCGGACGCAAAAGCATCCGTGGTGCGCGTGATCTGCGTGAGGAAGTAAACTTAGTTTACGCCAGCCCGAACCTCACCCCGGCGCGCGCGAGGCCGCCCGCGATGCCGATCGGTGTGCCGTCGGCTCGCCAGCAGGCTGCGCCCGACATCCGGCCGTCGTCATGAAACTGGATTGCGTTCATGCCGCCGGCCACCGTGGGCACCGCCTGCACTCTGTGGCCCATGGCTGTGAGTTTGCCGCGAACGCTTTCCGGCACCGCCGATTCCACTTCGAGCGCATTGCCATCGGTCCAGACCCGCGGCGCCTCGACGGCTTCCTGCAGGCTCATGCCATGGTCGATCAGATTGATCAGCGCCTGCATCGCGCTCGGAAAGATCCGCTTTCCGCCGGGCAGGCCGAGCGCATAGACCAGCTTGCCGTCGCGCAGCGCCATCATTGGCGACATCGAGGTGGTGACGCGCTTGCCCGGCGCCAGCGACAGCGCATGACCGGGCCGGGGATCGTAGAGGTTCATGTAGTTGTTCGGGACGGTGCCAAGACCTGGGATCATGATCTTGGCGCCGAACAGATTGTTGATGGTCTGCGTGGTCGCGACCACGTTGCCAAACGCATCCGCCGCCGTCATATGCGTGGTGTTGATACCTTCGAGCTGCGCGACACCGGCGCTCCATGGCTGCGCGCGGTCCGCATCGACCACGCGGCGGCGCTCCGCGGCATAGGCTTTTGACGTCAGCCGTTCCACCGGCACGTTGACGAAATCCGGATCGCCGCTCGCCGCTGCGCGGTCGGCGAATGCGATCTTCAGCACTTCGGCGAGGTAGTGGATCGTTTCCGCCGAGCCGAACCCAAGTCGGGCGATATCGTAGCCTTCGAGAATGTTGAGCATCTGCGCGATGTGCACGCCGGAGGCCGCGGGCGGCGGTGGTCCCATAATTTGCCAGCCGCGATAGTCGGCGCGGATTGGCTGGCGCTCGACCGTTTTGTAGGTGGTGAGGTCCTCGCGGGCGATGAAGCCGCCGTTCGCCTTCATGTAATCGACCAGGATATCGCCGAGCGGCCCCTGATACAGCGCCGCTGCGCCATGCTGCGAAATGTACGTCAGCGTTTCCGCATATTCCGATTGCACCACCCGCTCGCCGGGTTTCAGCGGCGTCCCCTTCGGCAGAAAAACCGCCGAAATCGCCTTGTCCTTCAGCATCTCAGCCGCGCTGTCGCTGATGCATTCGTGCAGATAGGGCGTCGCGGCATAGCCCCGCGCGGCGTGCTTGATTGCCGGCTGCATCACATCGGCAAGGCTCATGGTGCCGAATCGTTGCAGCGTCTCGCACCAGGCCTTCAGCGAGCCCGGTGTTGCGACCGCTTTCGGGCCGTTGAGGTTTTCGCTGCCGACGGTATCGAACACGTCATGCGCCGAACCCGGTTTTGATCTGTAGGTGTCGGGACGAACCGAAAGCGGCACGGAACTCTGGCCATCGATGAAGCGATGGCTGCCATCCGCAAGCCTGATATGCGCCATGCCGCCGCCGATGATGCCGACCATCATCGGCTCGACCACCGTCAGCGTGAACAGCGTCGCAATCGCCGCATCGATGGCGTTGCCGCCGGCCGCCAGCATCTCGGCTCCCGCGCTCGAGGCCAGCGGATGATTGCTCACCACCATGCCGCGGCTGGAAGTCGCCGGCTGCTTCTGACATTGAAAAGTGGTGGCCGCGCGATCCCGCCAGTTAGTCATGGTGTTTCCTGTTTCTTGTTGTTGTACGGCAGGGGCGCGTGGCGCGTTTTACTTCTGGCATTTCGGGCACCAGAAGGTCGAGCGGCCGTTCTGGACGAAGCGCCGCACGATGCCGCCGCAGCGCGCGGTCTGGCATTTCTCGCCTTCGCGGTCATAGACCTGGAACGAGTGCTGGAAATAACCGAGCTCGCCTGAGGTCTGGCGATGGTCGCTGATCGAGGAACCACCGGCCTTGATCGCCTGGTTCAAGACATCGTGGATCGAGCCGACCAGGCGCTTGGCGTGTTCGGTCGGTTCGGCCTTCTTCGTCGCCAGGGTCGCCGCGAGCCGGCGCGGCGACAGATGGGCGCGATAGAGCGCTTCGCAGACATAGATATTGCCAAGTCCCGCCACCACGCGCTGGTCGAGCAAAGCGGCCTTCAGGCTGGTCTTCTTGTTGTGGCAGGATTGCGCGAGCATCAACGCGTCAAATTCATTGCCGAGCGGTTCGGGACCGAGCCCTTTCAGCAGCGGCTCATCCTCCAGCGCGTTGCGGGCGATAATCTTCATGTAACCGAAGCGGCGCGGGTCGTTGAACACGACAGAGGCGCCCGATGACATGTGGAACACGACATGATCATGGGCGCGGTCTTCGCTGCGCGGGAGATGGAATTGGCCGGGTGTATTCTTGCTGCCGCCGTTTTCCAGCACGCGAAACGAGCCGGACATGCCCAGGTGCATCAGCAGCACGTCGCCCGAGGTCAGGTCCGCCATCAGATATTTGGCGCGGCGGCCAAGGCCGGTCACGGTCTGGCCCTCCAGCCGCGCGATAAAGTCTTTTTGAAAGGGAAACCGCAGATCTTTCCGCCGGGCTTCCGCCTTGACGATTTTGGCCCCCTCCATGGCGGGTTGCAGGCCGCGGCGGACGGTCTCAACTTCGGGTAATTCAGGCATGCAGGTATTCACCTTATGAAGGTGACGTGATAGCGCCATTGCGGCGGGCGCGCTATGGTCAGGCCATGGAGATAAGTTGATGGATCGGCCGGACCAAACGACGCATTTTGGCTTCAGGGACGTCCCCCTTGGGGACAAGCAGACGCTGGTGAACGACGTGTTTCACAGCGTGGCGTCGCGCTATGATTTGATGAACGATCTGATGTCGGCGGGCCTGCACCGGGCCTGGAAAGACATCATGATCAACAAGCTCAATCCGCCGAAGGGCGATGCGCCGTTCGCACTGCTGGATGTTGCCGGCGGCACCGGCGACATCGCGTTCCGCGCCGCCAAGGCGGCAGGCACGGGCTTCCACGCCACGGTCTGCGACATCAATACCGAGATGCTCGGCGTCGGCCGCAACCGTGCATTGGCGCGGCATCTCGACCAGCAGGTTTCGTTCGTCGAGGGCAATGCCGAGGCGCTGGAATTTCCGGATCGCACGTTCGACGCCTATACGATCGCGTTCGGCATCCGCAACGTGCCGCGGATCGATGCCGCGCTGAAGGAAGCCTATCGCGTGCTCAGACCCGGCAGCAGATTCCTGTGCCTGGAATTCTCCACCGTCGATGTGCCCGGGCTCGACCGGCTCTATGACTTTTTCTCGTTCAAGGTGATCCCGCCGCTCGGCCGCGCCGTGACCGGCGACGCCGAGTCCTACCAATACCTCGTTGAATCGATCCGGAAATTTCCGAGACCCAACGCCTTTGCCGAGATGATCAGCGCCGCCGGCTTTTCGCGGGTGAAATGGGAAAGCCTGTCCGGCGGTATCGTGGCGCTGCATTCGGGCTGGCGTTTGTGATTTCTGCGGCGACCCACATCGCGCGGCTCGTCCGCGCCGGCTTTGTGTTCGCACGCGAGGGCGTGTTCGGCGTGGTCGATCCGAGCCTGGTGCCGCCACCCGGGCAACTTGCGCTCAAACTGGCGCGGATCATCGAGCGGCCCGGCGCCAAATCCGGCCCGCGGCTGTCGCGGGCGCTGACCCGGCTTGGTCCCGCCTATCTCAAGCTCGGACAATTTCTCGCAACACGGCCCGACGTGGTCGGCGTCGCGATGGCGCGCGACCTGGAAGCCTTGCAAGACCGGCTGCCGCCGTTTTCACAGATCGAGGCCGAGGCCGTCATTGCGACATCGCTGGAACGCCCTGTGGCGCAGGCGTTTGCGAGCCTCGGGCCGTCGGTCGCCGCAGCTTCGATCGCGCAGGTGCATCGCGGCGAAGTCGCACGCGATGGCGTTCGTAAATCGGTCGCTGTCAAGGTGCTACGCCCCAATGTCGCCATGCGTTTCCGCCGCGACCTCGCTGATTTCTTCTTTGTCGCGCACAATGCCGAAGCGCATTCGGCTGAAGCGCGCCGGCTGCGGCTGATCGAGGTCATCAACACGATGTCGCGCTCGGTCGCGATGGAGATGGACTTGCGGCTGGAAGCGGCCGCGATGTCCGAGATGGCGGAAAATACGCGCGACGATCCGGATTTCCGCGTGCCGGCCGTGGATTGGGACCGCACCACCCACAACGTGCTGACGATGGAGTGGATCGACGGCATCGCGCTCAACGACCACGCGCGCCTCGCACAAGCGCAGGTCGACCTGCCCGATCTCGGGCGCAAGGTGATCCAGAGTTTCCTGCGCCACGCGCTGCGCGACGGCTTCTTCCATGCCGACATGCACCCCGGTAATCTGTTCCTGGATGACACCGGCCGGCTGGTCGCCGTCGATTTCGGCATCATGGGCCGGCTTGGCCCGAAGGAGCGGCGCTTCCTCGCCGAAATTCTTCTGGGCTTCATCACACGCGACTATCGCCGCGTCGCCGAGGTGCATTTCGAGGCCGGCTATGTGCCGGGCCATCACTCGGTGGAGAATTTCGCGCAGGCGATCCGCGCCATCGGCGAGCCGATCCACAACCGCATCGCCGAAGACATCTCGATGGCGAAGCTCCTGACCTTGCTGCTCGAGGTCACCGGGCTGTTCGACATGCAGACCCGCCCCGAACTGATCCTGCTGCAAAAGACCATGGTGGTGGTCGAAGGGGTGGCGCGGGGCTTCGATCCCAAGCTCGATATCTGGAAGGTCGCCGATCCCGTGGTGCGCGAATGGATCGAGCGCAATCTCGGACCCATAGGCCGCATTCAGGGCGCGGTGTCCGGTGCGGGCGATCTTGGCCGCGTCCTGACGGGCCTCCCGGCCATCGCCACGCGCTCGGTGGCGGTACTGGAGCAATTGGAGAAGATGACCCGGGAGGGCGTCACACTGTCGCCGGAGACGATTGCGGCGCTGGGCAGGGCCGAGGGGCGCAAGAGCCGCTGGCGCACCGTGGCGCTCTGGATCATCGCGGTGACCTTCATCGGGATTCTGGTGGCCGTCCGGCAAATTTGATTGCAATGCATGCATCATATGCTAGCATTGACATCATGCCTGCCTGGAGCGACCCATGGCCAGCCTCACCATCCGAAAGCTCGACGACGCCGTAAAGGCCTATTTGCGGCTGCGATCCGCCGGCAACGGCCGTTCCGTGGAAGAGGAAGTCCGGGTCATCCTGGGCGAACTCATCCAGGGCCGCCCCGATTTTCCCGGCTCGCCGTCTGCCGCCATGGCGTCGCCTGCGGAAGCCTCCGCGCGCGCGCCGGCGATCGCCGATGCGGCCAATCAGGCCAGCGTCACGCTGATCATCGGTGGCGGCATCGCCGCCTTCAAATCGCTCGAACTGATCCGGCGGCTGAAGGAGCGGCGCATCGAGGTGCGCTGCGTGCTGACCAAGGCGGCGCAGCAATTCGTCACGCCGCTGTCGGCGAGCGCGCTGTCGCATGAGCGCGTCTATACCGACCTGTTCGACCCCGGCAGCGAATTCGACGCCGGTCACATCCGCCTAGCGCGTGAATGCGATCTGATCGTGGTCGCACCGGCGACGGCCGACCTGATGGCGAAGATGGCGCATGGCCACGCCGACGACCTCGCCAGCGCTATCCTGCTGGCTGCCAACAGGCCGATCCTACTGGCACCGGCAATGAACCCCTTGATGTGGAACAACGCCGCCACCCGCCGTAACGTGCTGCAGCTTCGGCGCGACGGGGTCACCATGATCGGCCCCAATGCCGGCGAGATGGCCGAAACCAACGAGGCCGGCGTCGGACGGATGTCTGAGGCTGTGGAAATTGCCGCTGCCGCGGTCGACATCCTGCGCCCGCCGCGCCCGCGTCCGCTGTTGGGAAAACGCGTGCTGATAACAGCGGGCCCGACCCATGAGCCGATCGATCCGGTGCGCTATATCGCCAACCGCTCATCGGGCAAGCAGGGTTTTGCGATCGCCGCCGCGGCGCACGCCGCGGGCGCCGACGTGACGCTGGTGTCCGGCCCGGTAGACTTGCGCGATCCGGCAGGCGTGACGGTGATCCGGGTAGAATCGGCGCGCGACATGCTGCATCGGGTCGAGGCCGCATTGCCGGCGGATATCGCGATCTTCGCCGCTGCCGTGGCCGACTGGCGCGTCGCCAATGAGGGCGAGCAGAAATTGAAGAAGACATCGGCCGGCATGCCGCCGCTGCAGCTGGTCGAAAATCCCGACATCCTGGCGACGATTTCAAAAATGAAGGACAAGCGGCCGCCGCTGGTGATCGGCTTCGCCGCCGAGACCGAGCATCTGATCGAAAACGCAAAGGCCAAGATCGCGCGCAAAGGCTGCGACTGGATCGTCGCCAATGACGTGTCGCCGGCAACCGGCGTGATGGGCGGCGACCGCAACACCGTGCACCTGCTGCAGCGCGCCGGCAAAGAAATCGGCGCCGGTAACATTGCAGTGGACAATATTGAAGTGGACTCCTGGCCGGTCATGACGAAAGAACAGGTCGCGACCGAACTGGTGGCGCGGATCGCAAAATCACTGGAGAAGAATTCGTGAGCGCATCGGTCAAGGTCGACATCATGCAATTGCCGCACGCCGAGGGCCTCGCGCTGCCGGCCTATCAGAGCGCGGACGCCGCGGGGCTGGATCTGCTGGCGGCGGTGCCGGCGGAAACGCCGCTGATCCTCACCCCGGGCAAATATGCGATGGTGCCCACCGGCCTTGCCATCGCATTGCCCAGGGGATTTGAGGCGCAGGTGCGGCCGCGCTCGGGGCTGGCGGCAAAGCACGGCGTCACCGTCCTCAATACGCCCGGCACGGTGGATGCGGATTATCGCGGCGAGATCAACGTGATCCTGATCAACCATGGCGAGGCGCCGTTCCCGATCCGGCGCGGCGACCGCATTGCGCAGATGGTGATCGCGCCGGTCACGCAGGCGCAACTGGTCAAGGTCGAGATGCTATCGACCACCGACCGCGGCGCCGGCGGTTTCGGCTCGACCGGGCGTTGAGCGCGAGCGTTATCCGCCCATTTTTGCACAGCCGGATTCACGTTCACGGTCTGGACTCTTACCCACGGAGTCACGTTGGGGATACTCTCACTCGATTCGTGCACGGCGGGGGTTAGCGCCGGGCCTGAAGTCGTGCGTTCTGGGGCAAATCATGTCGGGCGTAGTCGCGGCGATGCGTCGAAACCTGCTGTCGTGCACCTCACTGGCACGTCACGGCATGATTGCGCTCGCCTCTGCTTTATCCATCGTATCGGAACCGGCCTTGGCCGGCGATTTGCCGCTCTCCGAGGTGATTTCGGCCTGGCTCGACCTCAATCAGCAGGAATTCGCGGTACTGACCACGGCATTGTCGCTGCTCGGCTTTACCGTCGTGGCGGCGATCCTGCTGATGCGCACCCGCGTCAAGGCGACCCGCACCGAGGTCCGCCTGCGCCAAGACATCGCCGATCTGCAGGTTCAGGCCGACCGCTTGCGGGCGCTGCTGTTCGCCGAGCCGCAAGTTCTGATCTCCTGGGCCGCAGGCGACAGCCGGCCCCAGATCAGCGGTGACACCGCGCTGTTGATCTCGCAGGAAGCGTTGCAAAATTCACCGCAGCGGATCCTCGCCTTTGGAACCTGGTTGCCCCCGGAACCGGCGCTGCAGATGGACCATGCCGTCGATGCGTTGCGCGAGGCCGGGGAAGGCTTTCTGCTCAACCTCTCGACCTCGAACGGCCGCGCGATCGAGGCGATGGGCCGCGCCATCGGTGGCCAAGCCGTTGTTCGGATTCGCGAACTTGGCGGGTTGCGCCGCGAACTCGCCGAATCCAACCTGCGCTACAAGACGCTGCAGGAAGAGACCGAGCTGCTGCGTGACTTCGCCGCGGCTGCGCCCTGGCCGATCTGGGCCAAGAGCCCCGAGGGCAATCTGCGCTACGCCAATACGGCCTATGTGCGAGCGACCGAAGGAACCAGCGTCGCCGATGTCGTCCGTCGCAACCTCGAACTTTTGGAAACCGACCAGCGCACCGACATGAGCCGGACCTTGAACGACAGTTCCAGCTTCAGCGCGCGGCTGCCGATCGTCGTCAGCGGCGAACGACGGATCTATGACGTGCAGGCCTTGAAGCTTGGCGGCGGCAGCGCCGGCATCGCGATCGACGCCAGCGAGGCGACCCAGCTGCGCGCCGCGCTGCAGCGGATGGTGGAGGCGCATCGCCGTACCCTCGACCAATTGTCGTCGGGGGTTGCGGTATTCGACGCCCAGCGCCGGCTCGCCTTCTACAACGAATCCTACCGCCGGCTGTGGGGCCTCGATCAGACCTTCCTCGACGGCCAGCCCGACGATTCCAGTGTGCTCGACCGGCTGCGCGCCACGCGCAAACTCCCGGAGCAGCCGGACTTCCGGGCCTGGAAAGCCAAGCTGCACGAGGCCTATCGCGCGGTCGAGCCGGAGACCTACACCTGGTTCCTGCCCGACGGCCGCGCGGTCAGCGTCGTCACCACGCCGAACCTCGAAGGCGGCGTCACCTATTTGTTCGACAATGTCACCGAAAGCCTCGATCTGGCGCGGCGGTTCGACGGGCTGACGAGGGTGCAGCACGAGACGCTCAGCAATCTCGCCGAAGCGGTCGCGGTGTTCGGCAGCAATGGCCGGGTGGAACTGTTCAATCCCGCCTTCGCCAAGATCTGGAAGCTGTCGGAAGAGCAGCTGCGCGAGCAGCCCCACATCGAGACCGTGGAAACCTGGTGCAAGCCGCTGTTCGACGACGCCCTGACCTGGCGCGCATTGCGCGAGGCGATTACCGCGATCGGCAACCGGGCGCAGGTGGCGCTGAAGCTCGAGCGCAAGGACGGCAGCGTGCTGACCTGCATGACCATGCCGCTGCCGGACGGCGCCACCATGCTGACCTTCCAGGACATCACCGACACCGAGAATGTCGAGCGCGCGCTGCGCGAACGCAACGAGGCGCTCGAGACCGCCGACCAGATGAAGGTCGATTTCGTCCACCACGTGTCCTACGAGCTGCGCGCCCCGCTCACCACCATCATCGGCTTCGCGCACTTCCTGAGCGATCCCTCGACCGGTCCGCTGACGCCAAAGCAGGCCGAGTATCTCGACTACGTCACCAAATCCACCAACGCGCTGCTGGCGCTGACCAACAACATCCTCGATCTCGCCACCATCGACGCCGGCGCCATGAAGCTCGAGCTCGGCCCGGTCAACATCGCCAAAGCCATCGAGCAGGCCAGAGAAGGCATTCAGGACCGGCTCGCCACCGACCGCATCGAACTCAGGGTCGACATCGATCCCAGCATCGGCGACTTCACCGGCGACGAACGCCGCGTGGTGCAGGTGCTCTATAATCTGCTCGCCAATGCCGTCGGCTTCTCGCCGCATGATGCAACCGTCAGCATCAGCGCGCGGCGCAACGAGCATCGCGTCATCTTCACCGTCACAGATTCCGGTCCGGGTATCCCGCCCGACGTCAAGGACAAGGTGTTCGACTGGTTCGAGAGCCATTCCAACGGCTCGCGGCACCGCGGCGCAGGGCTTGGTCTGTCGCTGGTGCGCTCCTTTGTCGAACTGCACGGCGGCAAGGTGCGGGTCGATTCGGAGCTCGGCAAGGGCACGACGGTCACGTGCGACTTTCCGATCGACCAGAACGCCCACCGCAACGCCGCCGAATGACCGTATCAGCGACATTCTCGGTGGCGCTCGCGAACGAGACCGCGACCGCGCAACTGATGGCCGATCTTGCGTTGCTGGTTGGCCCGGGCGATGTGATCACGCTGTCGGGCGATCTCGGCGCCGGCAAGACATCCGCGGCGCGGGCGATGATCCGCTACCTCGCCAGCGACGAGACGCTGGAAGTGCCGAGCCCGACATTCACGCTGGCGCAAAGCTATGACCAGCCGTTTCCGATCGTTCATGCCGATCTCTATCGCATCAACGATGCGAGCGAGTTGGAGGAAATCGGCCTGTCGCCGCTGCCTGAGGGCGCGCTGGCGCTGATCGAATGGCCGGAGCGCGCAGCCGACGCGCTGCCGGACGACCGCATCGACATCGCCTTCAGCCATCGTCCCGCGCTCGGATCCAGCGCGCGCGCCGCCGAGTTTACCGGCTATGGCAAGGCGGCGGCGCAGGTCGAAAGGCTCAAGGCGCTGCGCCAGTTCCTCGATACCTCAGGCTTTATGGGAGCGCAACGCGAGCGCATGCCGGGCGATGCCTCGACGCGCTCCTATGCGCGGCTGCATCTGGACGGCACCGCCATCCTGATGAATTCGCCGAAGCGGCCGGACGGCCCGGCGATCTATGACGGAAAGTCCTACAGCGCCGCCGTGCATCTGGCCGAAGACGTCAAGCCGTTCGTCGCCATCGCCAACGGCTTGCGCGAACGCGGCTTCTCGGCGCCGGCTATCCGCCACCAAGACCTCGATGCCGGTTTCCTGATCACCGAGGATTTCGGCCACGCCGGCATCGTCGAAGGCGATCCGCCGCAGCCGATCGTGGAGCGCTACGAGGCCGCGACCGACATGCTGGCGGCGCTGCATCGCGAGCCGCTGCCGGACATCCTGCTGCTGACCTTGCAATCGACCCACGCCATTCCCGTATTCGACACCGAAGCGTGGCTGGTCGAGATGGGGCTGATGCTCGAATGGTACATGCCCGATCGCGGCGTCGAGCCAAGCCAGAAGCTGCGCGACGAATTCGTCGCGATGTGGCGGGACCTCTTGAAGAAACCGTCGGCCGCGCCACGAACCTGGGTGATCCGGGACTTCCATTCCCCCAACATCATCTGGCTCGATGATCGTTCCGGAATCCTGCGGGTCGGCATCATCGATTTCCAGGACGCCGTACTGGGACCTGCCGCCTATGACCTGGTGTCGCTGTTGCAGGACGCGCGGATCGACGTGCCCGAGGCGCTCGAGCTGACGCTGCTGACCCGCTACATCAAGGCGCGGCGCGTAGCCGACAGCAACTTCGATCCGGCCAGCTTCGCCGAGCTCTACGCCATCATGTCGGCGCAGCGGAATACCCGCCTGCTCGGCACGTTCGCGCGGCTCAACGGGCGCGACGGCAAGCCGCAATATCTGCGCCATCAGCCGCGGATCTGGACCTATCTTACTCGTTCATTGGCCCACCCGGCCCTGGCGGGTTTTCGCGAATGGTACGCCGCCAACGTGCCGCCGCCGGTCGCCTGATTTACCACTTGTTAGCCAACCCGGCTCTAATCTGGCGAAGCCTATGCTCCGTGCGTGCGAGCGGCTGCTTCAAATCCGGGAATACGGCGATGGCGACATCAGAACGGCGCAAGGGAGATCGCGTCACATTCGAGCGCGGTTATCCGGCGCATATGATGGGCATCGACGGCACCTGGCGGCGCGAATGCGTGATGGAAGACGTCTCCGAGACCGGCGCCAAGCTGACGGTGGAAGGCTCCGTCGAGGGTTTGCACCTGAAGGAATTCTTCCTGCTGCTGTCGTCCACGGGACTGGCCTACCGCCGCTGTGAACTGGCCTGGGTCAATGGCGACCAGATCGGCGTCAATTTCCTGAAGCAGGGCGACAAGAAGAAAAAGGCGGCCGGCAAGCGCGGCGCGGAGACCGCCGAAGCATGAGTCCCGCCGCGCCAGCGTCGTCTTACAGTCGTCATCTGCAATGACTATGGCCTCACAGTCGCTGGATCAGCCGAATCACCGTGATATGATCCGAAGCGCTGATCCGTTTCGAGAAATTCCATAAATGTCCGTCACGCCAAAGAAAGCCATGGTCCTCGCCGCCGGTCTCGGCCTGCGGATGCGCCCGTTGACCGATCACATGCCAAAGCCGCTGGTGCGCGTGATGGGCCAGCCGCTGCTCGATCACGTGCTGGACAAGCTGGCTGCCGCCGGCGTCAGCGAAGCCGTGGTCAACGTGCATTACCTGCCCGACCAGATCATTGAGCACACCGCCTCCCGGACCCGCCCCCGCATTACCATCTCCGATGAACGCGATCAGGTGCTCGGCACCGGCGGCGCCGTCGTGAAGGCCCTGCCCTTGCTCGGCAACGAGCCGTTCTTCCATCTCAACGCCGACACCATGTGGATCGACGGCGTGCGGCCCAATCTGACGCGGCTGGCCGAGACCTTCGATCCCGCGCGCATGGATATACTGCTGTTGATGGCGCCGACCACAAGCAGCATCGGTTACAGCGGCCGCGGCGATTACTCGATGCTGCCGGACGGCGCGCTGCGCAAGCGGCGTGAACATCAGGTGGTGCCGTTCGTCTACGCCGGCGCCGCGATCATGTCGCCGTCGCTGTTTGCAGGTGCGCCCGCGGGCGAGTTCTCGCTGACGAAATTGTTCGACCAGGCCAATGAGCAGGAGCGGCTGTTCGGCCTGCGGCTCGACGGCGTCTGGATGCATGTCGGAACCCCCGACGCGGTGCAGGCCGCGGAAGAGGCGTATCTGGAGAGCGTGGCGTAACTCACCCTCGTCGTCCCGGCGAAGGCCGGGACCCATAACCACAAGCTTTTGTGGTTATGCGAGGCGGTCGCATCCACTTTCGGCAAATCGATAGGCCGCGGCGTATCGTCCCGGCCTTCGCCCTAGGGCATGCACACATCTGATGTCGGGGATTCCCGAATCGGCATTTTGTGTGATTCATATTGTGACACTTCGG
>NZ_JAFCMC010000054.1:0-39970 GCF_018130085.1 Bradyrhizobium sp. AUGA SZCCT0169
AGGCCAATTCCGGCGTGCATCCGCGCGAAATCCTCGCCCGTCAGTCCGGCCTGTGCGGCTGCCGCTTCAGTGGCCTCCATGATGGAACGCCAGGCCTTCTCGAAGCCAATTCGCGTCGTGGCAGGCCCCGAGGTGGCTAACCCGAGTACGTTGCCGTTTTCGTCCTCGATCCGGGCGCGGCAGCGGGTTCCACCGCCGTCAATGCCGAGATACATGGTACCTTTTGTTTCCATGGAAGGTTAACACCAAGGTTTCGCTCCGGGTCCCTCCCAAAGACCCCTAGTGAACATATGAGTCTTGTACTCGCCCCACGAGTTCGTGACTGCCACTCTCGGATCAACACTAATGGGCCAGGTTAGTTCTTCCTCTCTCACGATTGCCGCGCAGCACATCTTTGATGGTGCCGACATGCGCGGGCCGGGGTCGGTCAGGATCTCGCAGGGGCGGATTGAAAGCATCGCCTTCGGCCAGGTGGAGGCGCACGCCACCATCCACGCTCCCGCAGACGCGATCCTCGCACCCGGCTTCATCGACATTCAGGTCAACGGAGGCGGGGGCGTTCTTCTCAACGATCAACCAACGGAGGCTGGCGTTCGACGCATCGTTGACGCGCACCGCAAGGAGGGCACCACGGGCTGCTTGCCGACCCTCATCACCGATCGCAGCGAGGTCATCGAGCGATTGGCTGCAGTCGCCCAGGCTTGTCTGAAGGTTCCCGGCGTTCTCGGCTTTCATCTGGAAGGACCGGCCCTCAACAGGATTCGCAAGGGCATTCATCCGGAAGCCGAGATACGGGTGCCCGATCGGCGCGATCTCGCCGCGATCAAAAGTTTTGGAGGCCGCGGCCGCTCCGTCGTGACCTTGGCCCCGGAATGCGTGCCTGCATCCATGATCGATGAACTGATCGGCGCCGGATTGCGTATCGCGGCCGGCCACAGCGACGCCACCGCAGCCGAAATCGGGCAGGCGGTCGATCACGGTCTCTCGGGGGTGACCCATCTGTTCAATGCCATGTCGCAGTTGAACGCCCGGGAGCCGGGCTTGGTGGGCGCTGCGCTTGACGATGACCGGCTGTTTGCAGGGATCATCTGCGACGGTATCCACGTTGACCGCGCCGGTTTGCGTGTTGCCTTCCGCTGCAAGGGACGCGATCGATTGATGCTGGTCACCGATGCCATGTCACTGGCGGGCACGAACGACCGGCAATTCATGCTGCAAGGAACGCCGATCACGTTGCACGAAAATCGCGTGACTGGCCCCGATGGTACACTCGCGGGCGCTCACCTCACCATGATCGAGGCGGTGCGCAACGCTGTTGCGCTGCTCGGAATCTCCCTTGTCGATGCCCTCATCATGGCCTCTCGGACGCCCGCGACATTTCTAGGTCTTGAGTCTGAGCTTGGACGAATCGCGCCCGGATACCGTGCGGACCTTGTCGCCTTCAGTCCGAACTTTGAAGTCGTCGGTACATGGATAGGTGGCGTCGGTTCGATGTCCGAGCCGAGCGAGACTTCTCACCGAGGTTAGATGCGCAATCATCCCATCATCGTGCAAAAATATGGCGGTGTCTGCCTTGAAACACCGGCGAAAATTCGCGCGGTTGCGCGCAGTCTCGCCGACCTCCATGGCCGTGGTCATCGTGTCGTGGCGATCGTCTCGGCCATGGGCAAGACCACCGACCAATTGATTGATATGGCTTATCAGGTAAGCCCGACTCCCAATCGACGCGAACTCGACATGCTGCTAACGACCGGTGAGCGCATCAGCATGTCTCTGATGAGCATGGCGCTTTCCGACCTCGGCGTGCCCGCGATCAGCTTCACCGGCAGCCAGGCCGGTGTGATGACCGACGGCTCCCATTCCTCCGCACGCATTGTGGATGTACGGCCCATTCGCGTGCGTGAGGAACTTGATCGTGGACGCGTCGTGGTGCTGGCAGGATTTCAGGGCGTGAACCCGGCGACCAGGGAAATCACCACCCTCGGCCGTGACACGACGGCCGTTGCGATGGCCGCTGCGCTGAAGGCCGAACGCTGTGAAATCATCAAAGATGTCGACGGAATTTGTTCGGCCGATCCGCGCATCGTGCCGGAAGCAAAGCCCCTGCGGCAAGTGGACTTCGCATGCCTGTCCGAAATGTGTTTCTGGGGTGCAAAGATCCTGCATTTTCGCAGCCTGGAGCTGGCGCAAAGTCAGGATGTGCCTCTGGTTCTGAAGCAGTGGGGCGGCACTGAAAATAGCACTCAAGTAATGAAAGAGGTTGCAGGCATGGAAGACGGAAAGATTCTGGCCGTTAACTCGATGGCTCGCATTGAGCACGTGGAGATCGATTCCCAAGATCTCCATCACGGTTTCGATAAATTCGCGCAGCATCTCAAGCGGAATGGCCTGTCCTGGCCGCAGCTCCTGGCCGCGAACTTCGCGGTTGGAAAAACCATCATGACCATGGCCTGTGATACAGAGTGGCTCGACGCCCTGTTGCTCACGCTGGAGGGAAATAAGGATCTGCGCCAGCAGCGCGAAGCCTCAAGTTCGGTGAGTCTCACGTGCTCCGGCGGCGTTTCGTCGGAATTGCCTTTCAAGGCGTTGCAGGTCCTCGGACTTCACGGGATTGTGCCCGACAAGTACGTGTTGTCGCCGCACTCTGTCAGTCTGCTTGTGCCTGTGGAGAACCGGGAGGCCGCGGTGAAGGCGTTGCATTCCCTTGTCCAGCAAACATAGGTTTGAGAAGCAGGGTCTGTTTATTGTTAGCTTCTAAGTCGGTAACGAGAATCTTCGCTGCGTCGAATCTCACCATTGTCCCGAGACCAAGCTTGGGCGGGCGATATCCTGTACGCCACGCGAGGTCCTGCTGACCGCCGGGAGACTTTCCGCTTCGAACGTAAAGTCGGTTCAGAGACAGACTGGACGGGAACAAATTGGGCAAAGGAGCTGGAAGCAGTAGAGGAAGAAGCCGGAGCCTCTGCCATAACGACCTCGGGTTGGCGCACGATCGTTGGCAGGCTGGTAACATACACAACTTTTTCTGGCCATTTATGACTGGACATTACCCGTATGATCGTCTTGTCGACCTGACCTTCCCGTCCAAACGATGCTGGAAGCCGAGGAAGATACAGATCTGCAACGAAAAGAAGTGCCATTAATGCGCTTCCGACTCCGAGCAAATATTGTCCAAGAGGCACTTCGGATTACCCTGCAAGAAGCGAACAACAAAGAGGTCGTTTTTATAAGGGTGCATTACTCAATTTGTTCCGAAGGCTGCTCCCGCTTCGAGGGCTTTGGTTTAGCGGCCAGACGCTGAGGCCAACCGGACCACGGCCTTCTTGGTGGATTTCGACCCGTTATGCATTCGCGCGGCCAAATGAGCCACTTTCGATTTTCTCGGCTTTGCTTCTGCGAGTTTGGACGACATACGAGCCCTTTCTGTAGCTATTTTTCTTGAAGCGCTTCGGGCTGCGATCAGTCTCGCTTCTGCCTCATCTGCTTCCGCCTTCCGCAGCATCTCACTAACAGAAAACGTGAGTTTGACGGGGACTTCAGCAACCCGGTCGTGCTTAGACTTCGAAAGCCCACCAACTCCATCACATGGCGCTAGTCGTGGAAGGTCTGTCGGTACGGAGATCATCTTTGATTCTGCTAGCCAATCTTCCGCTTTGTTGCCTGTAATAATCTTTACGTATGCACGGGTTTCCTGCGGAAGCGGCCCGCGGCGTGACAACCATTTCTCGAGTCTGCCGCCTCCCGCATTGTAAGCCGCCGCAGCGAGCCCGAGATTTCCAAACCGGTTATGAAGCTTGCGAAGGAATTGTGCCGACGCCGGGATGGCCTGGAGGGGTCGAAAGGATCGCTTAGCCCTTCTTCGGCAGCCGTCTGCGGCATGAATTGCGCAATTCCTCTCGCTCCTGCAGAACTAACTACTTCAGAGCGAAATCTACTCTCCTGCCAAAGAAGGCGTGCGAAAAAGCTGATGGGAATTCCGCTTTCCTCTGCTGCAGTTTTTATCGCTTCACACACTCGGTTCATCGAGAACGTTGCTTCATCTCCAGACGAGTCGCTGTTTACGCGGGCATATTCGCTTAGGCTCTCGTCTAGAACAGGCACGGCATAAAGCGGCGAAGCAGAGTCAGAAGACGTCGACCTGGTCGAAACTGCTACACCCTTGTTGTCGGTTTCAATCTTGTTTGGGTCTATGTTTGGAACGGTGGAAATTTCAACAAGCGATCCAGCCCACTTCTGGGCGTCGAAACGTTCCTGATTAAAATCGACGGTAAAAATAAAGGCGGCAAGCAAGGCGGTGGCGAGATCGCATTAAATCCATCCGTTTGGGAAATGGCGCTCGGATAGAGGCTAGATGTGGAGATTTAGGGGGTAAATTGCGGCGAGGAAGTGATTAGAATATCTGAACTGGGCTCTTTCCGCGAGTTTCGTGTTCGGAACTTAAGACGACTGTTGAGTGGGAAGAGACGGCAAATCTGTGCCTCCAGTAGCCTCCACAATGCCGTTTACACGGTCGTTCTGCATTCACGGCCGTCACATAGATTTTGCCCAGTCGGGAACAATCGGCCATCCAGGACATTCTAAATAGAATTATTCGAAAGCTCGGCACTGCTCGCTCGGCATCGCATGAGCTGACAGAAAGGATTGGCACCTGAACCTGGGAAGCTTTCTCAGAGCGAGGGCCTTCTAATGCGCAACGTATTGAGCATAACAGCTGCGGCTGCTCTCTTTTTCCCAATCGCCGGCTTTTCGCGGTCCATTGAAATTGAACCAGGCGGGGTACGAGTGGACGATGGTCGAGCCCGACGAGGCGGCGGGCAATGTGAGCAATTACGCCAAGCTTGTGAAAACAAAGATAGGCTAGGCGAGCGTGGGGAAGGTAATTGTCGCACCTATCGTGAAACCTGCCAAAGACCAGTCGCCCGGGACGTGTGCGGCGAATTGAAAGCGGCTTGTCTCAATAAGGACAAGCTGGGTGAACGGGGCGAAGGAAACTGCCGCCGTTACCGGGAACAGTGCAGGGGCCGTCGATGACCCGGCGAAGAGTACTGCTAATGCTGGCCGGCTTGGTCATTGCGGTATTGTCTGGATTCTTTGCCTTGAACGAAAATTTTCGGATAGAGGCCAAGAATGGGCCGGCATCAACAATCGGCAGATCCGGAGACTTTAAGTCACCGGGTGGAACTCCCGAAGCAAGTGAGCGTGGCCGCATCTAGATGCGTATCGGGACTCGTTGAACGCGTATTCTCTCATTAGCATTGCGCTCGCCGGGTCCACAAAAAGAGTGCAGGTCGCCGCCCTAGTCGACCGACCCTTTCTGCTATCTCATTCCTTGGGCGCAGTCGTACTTGACGTTGCCATGGTGAGAAGATCGACGGCTGCAGGCCCTAGTTCTTGCATCTCCTCATTCTCGACAGACTCCGGCCGCACGTTGGTAAGCAATAGCCGTGGCGCAGGCATCAGTCACGGTTACCAACTCGATCGTCTTTGTGTAATCGGTCGGTGTGAGAACCAATCGAATCGTCGTAGCGGACGTAGTCGGCTACTGTCGATGTCCGCCCCAGCCCTTAACAGACCTCAAGCCTGTGAGGGCCGCGAGAGGCTCAGTGGATCAAAACGATTGTTCGCTTCGATATGAAGTTGGGAGAGCGAAGAACTTATATCACAGCACTCAGAACCACGTCTGCTCTCACCACTAACATCGCAAATCTCAGCGTTGCGTCTGCGTTGTGCCACGGTGACATGGGATCGCACCAACAAATGAAAGAGGCCACCATCTGAGGCGGCCCCTCAATCCCGGTTTGCGGAACCGGCATTATCGCATGTGCAGGCTTATCGATGGCTTCGACATTACCGGCTGGTGCACGGCGTCCACAGACGGCCGCCCAAGCCTTGCAAGTACTTTTCGGCGGCATCGATTGCCATACTAAGCATACTACCACCGCTGACGACATCGAGTTCGTTGATGCTCAACTCAGAGGCTTGGTCATGTCTCTCTCCTGCCGTTCCATTATTTATGAACGGGGTCAGTCGGGCGGTCGGTCGAACGGCGAAGGTCGCCGGGCCCTCCAAAGAGGCCACGAAGCCAGCTGATAATGCCCCCGGCGCTGATCGTCTCCAGTTCGGCATCCGTCAACGCGTCGATTTCCGAGTACGAAATTTCGTCTTTTGAATTGATCATTGCAGTTCTCCTGTTTGCTGGGGAGGGCATCCCTCAATCCGTGGTCGGAGAGTACCCGGGCTCCGTTGCACCGACTGTGCTGAACGTCACACAGACATCACACTTCAAATGAGGCCACTGCATTTCAAACTAGGGCGCTTGGGCGGAGTTACCGTGATGCCGGCCTCGTGACATGCGAGGATCTGGCTGCTGAAGTAGCCGATCGGCAACCGCCTCGAGCGTCTCGGTCTCGAGAACGGCCTTAGCTTTGCATGGCCGTATTAGCCAGTTGAGCCCGATCTGAGCCGCTGTTCGTTCCTCATGCGTCACAATCCACGGCGACATGCATACTGTAGCCGACGACGCCGGAACCAAGGCCACTCGTCGCCATCGATCGACTGTCGGGATCGGCAGAGAGATTTGCTAGTCGGGCGGCGCGAGCATCTGCTTCTCATGGACGGCAATGATCAGGAGCGAGCCGGCCCAATAGCCACATGACCTCGACCTTGCGGCCGCCTCGCGCTCGAGCCGCCTGCTCTACTGCACCCGGTAAACAGTTGATGGCGGTCTAGGCATACGCTCTCTCACCTTCTTTCGTGACCAAACTATTGAGAGGAGAGGAACTGAGCCGCGCCAAATTGTTTTTTTTCTTATCGCCGTTCTGTTTGTTATCTTGCCGCCGGCTGACGCGGCATGACGGCGCGGCCCTCGGTCGTGCACTCGCTCATCAGCTTCCTTGTCCCCGAAGGAAATTCTAACCGAACGGGTGGCCGTCGCGTCCGCGCGTGCGCAGAAGCGACATTCCAACGGGCTGCGGCCTGCATTGGAGAAACCACCGAGACGAAGCCCAAGCCTCACTCCCCCAACAAGCAGCACGCTCTCATCGCAAGTACGGATCCCTCCGGGCGCGTCTCCGGTCAGTTGGTGGAACAAACCTTGACCGTCTTCAGCCGGTCTCGGCTTCCGTGCGCGACTTGTAGACGGTGCCGGAAGGGCTGACGATGGTCGTCTGACTTTTTTGTCGACGATCGTGCACTTGTTTGTCTTCACGTCTTGAGCGATGTAGAATTCGTCTGCCGCCAAGGCGGGAGTAGCGAATGCGCAATGATACCCGCCGCCGCAATCAATCTTTCATGAGTTTCCCTAAACGAAAGCCGGCGTTTTCGCCGGCGCGAGGCAACGGGAAATTCGGCATTCGTTTCTCGTCGGGGAACCTTGCCGGTCGCGTAGATCCGGTTCACGCCGCGGCATCGAAGGCCGCCGATTTCTTGCTCGCCTTCTGCCGCCCGCGCTCGATTCCGTCTTTGAGGCAACGACGAGGCCGCGCTATGCCGCACGCCGGTGGGGCCCTACAGCTCCATTCACGATTGCCTGAAACCTCCAGGAGTTTGGGTTTGAAAAGCTGGCGAGACGCCGGCTTCAATTTTCGGAGTTCCGGGTCTTCCTTGACGCTGCCGGGGTTAGAATTTACGGCAATCTTGAGTATGAGCGTCGACCTTAGGTCCTGAACAACTGAGCGTTGCAGCAACGTCCTCGGCCCAGAGCTCCCTCATTATCCGCTCCGCGTAGCGGAGCTCTCCAACAGAGGGCCCAGCGCGTCGCCAAGGCTCCGGCCCTATCGTTAACCGAGAACCTTGACCGACCAGCGAAACGCGGCGTCTAGTTGCCGAAGGACCCTCCACTTTGTCGGTGTTCATCACCACCAAATGCCAGTATGGGCGCGTCCTGGCGTACAGCCTGTTCTATCTGTTGCTGGCGTTTAGCTCTTTCTGCCTGCCACCTTGCTTTGCGTTCGGCATATCGCTTGCGACGTTCCCGCTGTTCCGCTTCAGCCATTCTGATTTCCATCTTCTGGACCTGCTTTTCGGCGGGCGGCTGGGCTTCCTTCACCGGCTGTATCTGTGGCAGTGTTGACGGTTGCGGCCCAACAGCAATCTGTCGCGGTGGCTGCGGCGCAGCAGCAATCTCTTGCGGCGGCTGCGCTGCCTCAGCAGTGGAGGGCAAGACTACTCGAGCTGGTGATGGAGGTTCCGCTGAAACTCGGTTCTGATACCCACTCGATTCCGTTAGCGCTGATTTGGCCATCATAAGCCCGCCGCCAAAGCCTGCGCTGAGGATGATGAAAGTGGTTCCCATCCCTGCGAAGAAAATACCCGCGTTAGATGCCATGGCGGCGTCTCCAGTGATAAATAATGAACTCAGGAATATCCGGATATGTTCCAGTCGGGAAAAACTGGTAACGGCCTCTATTTGAATAAGGGCGTGTGAGGTCGCATTCCTGGTTCATGAGGGGAGGCTGCGACGCGAGCGTCGGTGGGAAGCGCTGCGATCGCTACAGGGCGAGAAGGCGATCGGGCACTGAACCTTTAGACAAGGTGGGCCCGAGGCCGGCATGAGCTGCGTTGGGTTCCGTTGGACCAGGGGCCTCGTATTGGCGGAGATACTGCTGCGCCATCCGCCTTGCGGTGAACCTCTTCTCGAAATGCCTACGCACCTGACACCGATCGAGCTCGGAAAGCCTTCCAATCGCCTGGATGGCTCTGCTTCCCCGATACGACAAAGCCGGTGATGCCGTCGTCGACGGCCTCCGGCACGAGCCGGGCATCGACCAGCCACGCTACCTCGCGCGCTTTTTCCATTTTTTCCGTTGTCAATAATCCCGAAAGCGGCCGGAAGTTGCCTCGCCTGATGGCGTCCTAGAGAATGAATTCGATGAACGCCTGTTCATCCCGGCGCGATTTCGGTGGCGCTCAACCACACGGGCAGGCGAGCTTGCCCGTGAGCCCAAAGCGCTCCGACCGGGAACAAGTGGCAACGGCCGCAGTTTTGCACAACTTGTCGCATTCAGCGGCTGGAGAAAATCGATGAGAAAATTGATCTTGGCGGCTGCGGCCGTTGCTTTGCTGTCGACCGGCGCAACGGCGCAGACCACGGTTACCACTGGCGCCTCGCGCGCCGCAGTTCAGATCGAGCCGGAGGCTCGTACCAGGATCAAGAGCTATGTGACTGAACACAAGCTTCGTCCGGTTGCGGTTAAGGAGCGCATCGCCGTCGGCGCAACCGTGCCGAACGATGTCGAGCTGGTGGCGGTGCCGTCCGACTGGGGGCCGTCGCTCACGAAGTATCGATATGTCTATTCGAGCAACCGCGTTCTGCTGGTGGATCCTGGCAGCCGCGCGGTAGTGCAGGAAATCGACTGACGTAAGCTTGCTGCCTGCGTTAGCAGGCAGCCATTTCCCAAGATCGCAAGCGATTCGCGATTAGAGGGCAGCAGTGGCCGTCGTCATGACACGCGTTGTGCGGGCGGTCGCAAGGACGAAGTGTGTTAGGCTCGTATCATTGTCGTCGGTTTGGAAAGGCGAGCTGCACGGCCGTTCATCAATTAAAATTCGGATGCCGCTCGGCTTCGCGCGGAACCCAAGCCGTCCTACCGGTTGAATGTTCCAAGAAAACAGGAAGGATTCGACCATGAAGAAAGCTGCATTGGCGCTAGCTGCGGCTTGTCACCATTGGCGTCACTGTGGCGTCGCCGTCACCAGCTGAAGCACGGTGGCGTGGTGGCTGGGGGCCGGGTATCGCTGGCGGCCTCATTGGTGCAGCCATCATCGGTGGCTTAGCTTCTAGTTCCTACGCCTATGGGCCAGGCGATGGATACTACGGCTATCCATACGCCAGGGGCTACGCGCCGGCCTATTACGACGGCTATGGCTACGGTCCTTATCCGTGGGGCGGCTACACAACCGCCTATTACGGCGGGTACGCGCCGGCCTATTACGGCTATCGCTACCGCCGCGTTGTTCGACCGGCATTCGCCTTCTACGGCGGCGCCTATCCCCGGCGTATGTACCATCGCCACCACTGGTGAACAGGCTCGTGCCGCCAGGCTGGCGCGCGATAGCTGGCGCCGAGCCTTTGGTTCTGGCCCGCTAAAAGCGATGATTTAACCTGGAACCGTGGTGTCATGGTCATGAGGCATCACATAGGTGCGTCGCGGCATGAAGTTTCAAAGCCTGTCACCGACGGAACGATCGCATCACCACCCGGTTTCTTCGGACACTCTCGCTTCTGGAAGCACGTCGGTCTGTCCGGCACTTCATTCTCTTCGGTTGAAGAGCAAGCGAGCAACTCACGAGGAGGAGCAGATGACGAACCGAATGAAGAGCAGGTTTCTGATTACAACGGCGGCGTTGCTCGCCGGCGCAAGCCTTGCGTCCGCGCAAGGTCCGATTGGCGGGGCCGGCGGCGGCGCTGGCAGCGAAAAGGGAATATCGCAGAGCGCACCCGGCGCTTCGCGCAGTGAAGGCATGACGCAGGGCCGTGCGACGGAATCCCGGGAAGATGGCCGGGCCGAAGGTCCCGCTGCACGCGAGGCCGAATCCGGCCGCGCCCAACGCGATGAGCCTGGTATGCGTGACCGCGGTCGAGCCGAGGGCCCGCGCGACAGCAGCAACAAGGGTCAAGCCGTGGGTCAGGGACGATCTGATCGCGATGATGCGCGGCACTCGCAGGAGTCCAGCAAGGAACAGCGCGACACCAGCAAGGATCGGGCACAGCAGCAAGGTCAGAAGGACCAAACGGTGGGTCAAGGACGATCCGACCGCGACGATGCGCGGCGATCGGAGGATCGGACCCGCGACACGGGCAATGCCGATAGCAAGCAGGCCCAGCAGCCGTCTCGTCAAAACCAGAGCGGATCGGGTCAGAACGCCCAGGATCAGAATTCCAGCTCGGGCACTGGCCAGAATGTGACGCAAGGTCAAACGAACCCGCCTGCGCCGGGCCAGGCCGCTGCGCCCCAGCAGGGCCAGACAGCGCCTGCGCAAGGCCAAGCCGCAGCGCCTGGGCAGGGCCAGACCACGGCCGCCGGCCAGACGCAAACCCGCACCAACTTGACCGCGCAGCAGCAAACAACGCTACAGCAGTCGGTGCTTCAGGCGAGCAACGCCCCGCGCGTTAACGCGAACTCCATCAACTTCCAGGTCCACACCGGCGTGGCGCTGCCTTCCAGCATCTCGGTCGTATCGGTCTCGACCTATCCGGCGCTGATCGATGTGTTCCCTGCGTACCGCGACTACAGCTTCTTCGTCGTGGAAGATGAAGTCGTGTTCGTCGACCGTGACCGGCGCATTGTTGACGTGGTCCCCGCCGGCCCGCGGACGCGTTTTAGCCGCGGCGGAGGCGGTCAAGGCAGCAGTGCTAGTGTCGCCGCGGTCGACCTTCCGCCCGACGACATCCGGGTCGTGCAACGGGTGTTGATCGAGCGTGGCCTTCTGCGCGGCGAAGCGGACGGCATCCTGGGTACGCAGACCCGCGATGCCATCAGCGTGTTCCAGCGGCAGCAGGGCATTCAGGTGACTGGCAGCGTCGACGCCACCACAGTGTCATCGCTTGGCGTGTCCGGCCGGCTGAGCCAGCAGGCGAACCAGAGCATTGGCCAGTCTCAGTCGTCGACGACAGGCGCTCAGACGTCAACGAGCGGTCAGGGACAGGCCGGCACTAGCGAGGCTCAGAGCGGCCAGCAGCAGCCGAGCCAGCAGAACGCGGCAGGCCCCAACCAGAACCCTGGCCAGGCGGCGACTACACCTCAGCAGAACCAGCCGCCAACGACGACGGGCCAGAGCACCGTTCCAAATCAGCCGAACACGACGGGACAGGCTGCTGCTCCGCAGACGCAGAGCGGAAATCAGCCGACGGTGAACCAGAACTCGCCGTCGCAGTCAATGCAGGGGCCCGGTTCGTCACCGAGTCAGCCGGCACAGAGCGGCACGCCCAGCAGATAAATCGCAGATGAGTTAACGCCTTCGGGAGCTCCGCAATCGGCGGGGCTCCTTCTCTATCGGAAGGAAACTCTGTCAGCAGGTGCCGCGGCTCGCTGTCCGTGCTGTTGTTAATGACGCCTGCAGCGTTGCATCGTCTTGCCTATCACGGAGAAGATGATACCCGTTTTTCGAGATCGGGTCGAGGCTTGTAGTCGTTGCGGCGCTGCCGCTGGCTCTTGGTATTTCCGCCGACATCGCCGTCGTGCTTTACAAAATCACTGAGAGAAGCGACCTTTCCCTCCTGGGTGCGGGCGTGGCAGCAGTAGTCTTCGTAGTAGCTTGGTACCTGTACCTCTGTTGGCGCGAAAATGAGCAAACCCGGCAATGAAAAGGCTGTTGATGCAATTTGATGTTCTCATCGTCGGCGGTGGACCCGCGGGATTAAGTGCCGCGCTCATCCTGGGAAGGTGCCACCGGAAAGCGCTGCTCTGCGATGAGGGCCGCCAGCGGAATCTGAGCTCGCACGCCATCCACGGCCTAGTTGGACGGGAAGGGCGGTCGCCGTCAGATTTCCTTGACGAGGCGCTGGACGAGCTCTCACGCTATAAATCCGTCGAGGTACGCGGGACACGGGTCACCGATATCGTTCCTGCCGACGAGGCCTTTAAATTCGTATGCGCGGACGGGACGCATGGCACGGCCTCGAAAGTCCTTCTTGCGAGCGGGCTCGTTGACGAACTCCCGGAAGTTGCCGGGCTCGAACCCCTCTACGGGGTTTCGGTACATCACTGTCTCTACTGCGACGGTTTCGAATATGCTGGGAAGCAGGTAGCTGCCTACGGCAGGGGCGATAAGGGCGCCGAGCTTGCCATCATGATGAAGCACTGGATGCCCGATGTGGTGGCCTGCAGCGATGGTACCGAGGTCAGTGCGAAAGTGGTCCGGAAGCTCGAAGAATACAAGATTCCGCTGCGATCGGAGCCAATCCGCTACCTTGAAGGCGCGGACGGGGAGCTTGCCAAGATAGTATTTGAGAGCGGGCCTGAGCTCCGCCGCGCCGGTTTATTTTTTTCGACTGGCTGCCGTCAAGCGTCTGACCTGTCCGAAAGTCTCGGGTGCGCGCGTAATGAAAAAGGAGGCGTCGTCATCGATCCGGACACCGAAGAAAGCAGCGTCCCCGGTGTCTATGTTGCAGGTGATGTGTCCCGCGACGTCCTCCTCGTCGCGGTCGCCATAGCGGAAGGCGCTCAGGCCGCCGTTGCGATCAACAAGGCGTTCCTGAGGCGTGACGGATTTAGCGAATAGCATGCCCTAGCTGTTCGCTTCTTTCTCCGCCTTGGGAAACCAGCGCCAGACCCCTATGATGTTGATCACAAGGAGGATCACGTTCTGGACCACGAGTGATGCTTTGGTCTCCAGCCAGCCGTCGACCATCCAGGCGATGGATGCAACGATGAAAATCAGGAAACCGGCGACGGTGACGCGTGCGTTCAGATTTGCCGCCACGAGGGATGCGGCCAAAACCGTTGTCACTGCCGCGAAGGTTCTCAGGATCATAAGCTCATCCATCACAGCCGCCTGATTTCTTGGGCGCGGATGATAATCTCTTCCTGCGAGAGCTCGCGCTGCAGCCTTTCGCGCAGGGTCTGCCAGTAGCTACTATCGATTTCTTCCACCATGACTTCGACAACAGCAATGCTGTCCTTCTCTGTCCCGCCGCCGCTCTGCCACAGGCCCTGTCCCGGCGCCCGCAGAAAGCTGGTCGCGCCGCCGAACCGGTCCGACAGCTCCTTGAGGAAGCAGTCCAACCAGTGCTGACCGATCGGCTGCCCCTTGCCGGTCTCTTTTGGGAGCAGGATCTCCACAAGATGAGACCTGCCGGGGCTCATGATGCCCTGCGCTGCCGCATGCCTCCGCGCCAGTTATCCAGCAGCGTTTGCGTCGTCACGGTTTCGACCTGTTCGCCGAAACGATTCATGTAGACATTCATCATCGCATCGTGGGTTTTGTCCGCCGAGCTGCAAAGCGCGTCGGTGACGAGGATGACGCGGAACCCCCAGTCGATCGCGCCCAGCATGGTCGCCAGCACGCACACGTCGGTTTCGCCGCCGGTGATGATGACGGTATCGATCCCCGCATCGCGCAGCTGCTGGTGCAGGTCGGTGCCGGTCCAGGGAGAATACACATGTTTGTCGAAGGTGCGGGCCGGGGGCACGTAGTTGGCGAGATCCGGGACCAAGCCGATCATCTCCGGACCCAGCTGGTCTATGGTCATAGAGTGCCACCGTTCATAGTAATGACGCCACATGCCGACGCCCTGACCGGAACTACGCGCCGGGATGAAGCGGGTGAAGATCGTTTTCTCAGGATGGGTGGAAGTGATCGACAGGATGTGGGGCAGAACCCGCTCAAGCCACGGCATTCTCCACTCGGTGCTTTCGGCAAACATCCTCTGCATGTCCACGCAGAGGTGAACCGCGGTCTCCCCGGGCGCGCCGTAGCGCAACTCGTCATTCTTCGGCATGGCTATCTTCCTGAAAGCCAGCTCCAACGGCGGCCGGTCAACATGGTTCCTAGTGGGCTAAGGGCTGCAAGGGTATGCATCCCGGCAGGCCCTGCGGCAATGAAAGTTCGCCGCGCATGTGGGGTTGCCCTGTGGAACTCCTGGTATGCGACTGGTGTTGAATATCGACCAGACAGTCCAGGAGACAATAATGGCAAAACGGGCAACGACCAAAAAGGCAGCGAAGAAGTCGTCAGCGAAACGCGAATTGATTTCGCCGCGCGGGGACAAGCGCTACATCCGGCGCGACGCAGCGGGCCGGATCAAAGAAAGCGATGATGTGAGCCGCTCGCTGTCACAGGACCGCCGCCGGAAGGCGAAGAAGGCCGCTAAGCCCGGTCGGGGAGACCGTGGGGACCGGAAGCCCGTCTCGAAAGCTCCGGCTCGAAAGAAGACGCGTGCCAAACGCTAGTCCCAGTCTCGATCTTTTCGGAGACGACGCTCTTCCTGAGGGTTTCAAATATCAGCCTGATTTCCTGAACCGCGAGGAAGAGCAGTCACTTTTAAGGCATATTGTGCCTCTTCCGTTTCGCGAGTTCGAGTTTCAAGGCTTCACCGGGAAGCGCCGGGTCTTTTCGTTCGGCTGGCGCTACGACTTCAACGGCGGCGGCCTGTCACCGGCTGAGACCATGCCGGAGTTTCTGTCCGGTATCCGCGCGCGGGCGGAAAGCTTCGCAGAAATTCCGCCCGGCACTCTCCATCAGGTCCTTATCACCGAATATGCGCCCGGCGCTGCCATCGGCTGGCACAAGGACCGCTCGGTGTTCGGGGATGTCGTCGGCATCTCGCTTCTGTCCGCCTGCACTTTCCGGCTGCGCCTGAAGACCGGCCATCGCTGGCTGCGCCGCAACCTCACGGTAGAGCCGCAGTCTATTTATCTCCTGTGGGGGCCTGCACGATCCGCGTGGGAGCACAGCATTCCCGGCGTTGAGAGCCTGCGCTATTCAATTGCCTTCCGAAATGTTCTCGAAGGGGCCTCGTCCGAAGGTGCGCGGGCATGAGCCGGACTTCTACGTTACCGAAGCGGCTCCAGCCCATGTTCGCCACCCTCACCGATGGTCCGTTCGACGATGCCGGGTGGATATTCGAGGACAAGTATGATGGTTTCCGCATGGTCGCGAAGATAGAAGGCGGCAAGGTTACTCTCTACAGCCGCAACGGCAAGATCATCAGCCACAGCTACATTGAAGTAGCCAGGGCGCTCGAAGGCGTGAAGGGTGACGCCGTGATAGATGGGGAACTCGTCGCCCTGGACGAAAACGGCGTGTCGCACTTCCAACTGATGCAGAATGCGCTCCGTCACGATGCGAAGCTGCAGTATTGCGCATTCGACCTTATGTTTCACGATGAAGAAGACTTGCGCAAGCTTACGCTGATCGAACGCAAGAAGCGCCTTAAGGAAATCCTGCCGCGCCACAAACTCATTGCGTTCAGTCGTCACCGCAAAAAAGATGGCACGAAGTTCTTCGACGAAGCGGAACGCAAGGGCCTTGAAGGCATCATGGCTAAGCGATCAAACAGCAAGTATCTGTCGGGCGCCCGCACCGACAACTGGTTGAAGATCAAGACTTCGAAGCGGCAGGAAGTGGTCATCGTAGGATTCACAGCACCCAGGCGGACGCGTCCGTATTTTGGAGCGCTTGCCATTGCGGTTCGCGAGAAGAACGGCTGGCGCTATATTGGTCATGTCGGCACGGGCTTTTCTCACAATACCCTGGAACAGCTGTACCGTAAGCTCATCAAGCTCAAAGCCTCGAAATCCCCCTTTTCTGCGAAAGTGAAGGATGAAGACGTCACGACGTGGGTCAAACCGTCGCTGGTAGCAGAGGTGAAATTCACCGAGTGGACGACAAAAGGTGAAATGCGCCATCCCGTATATTTAGGGCTCAGGACCGACAAGCGCGCGGAAGACGTTACCCGCGAGCGCGAGAAGCCTGGTCGCGCCAAGATGCCGGGCAAACGGTCCCCGTCGCCTCCAGCGCGAGCTTCCTCCACTCTTCAGCCATCCGCAGCCAGGCCTCCTTGGCGGTCACGTCGATAGATGCTCAGCCTGGCTCGGCAAGTTCTGCCCGCGCGGTACCTGGCGATGTCTTGTTCGAACATTCCACTGAGATGATCGTCATCGTCGTTAGCATCACAATACTCATTCTAGGCCTCATGGTTGGTCGCGCGGGGATCGTCGGGATCACAGCCATCTCCGCATTCGGCGGTGAACGCAGACGATCTTTGGCACTTTTCGATAAGTACATCGTTTGAATAGGAGGAACGCTGACAACCGCATTCGCGCCTGAGCAAATTCAGATCTTCAATTCAACGTCAGGGGGAGAAGAACATGGCTGAGTGAACAACCCGATCGGGCACAGGCGCCACCGCCCATAGCGAGACATTGAGGAGCTTCAGCGAGCAATTGATAGAAGCCGGTCGCGAGTTCGATGATAAGGCTGGCGCAGGGAACAAGAACCTGAAAGACCAAGCGTCGGGCCTGGCCAATGAAGCAAAGGAAATGGCGGGGCAGGGGACCGAAACTATCAAGCAAGCGGTTTCGCATAAAAAAGATGCCGGCGCCTACGTGGACAGCTTGGCTGAGGCGATACGTTGCGCCGGCCGGGAGTTCGACAGCGATTTTCCCATTGTCGGAAAATACATCCGGAGCGCCGCATCTCAAGTTGAAAGCGTGGCGGGCTCGATCCGCACGGGGGGCCTCAATGATCTGGTGCTCGATGCGCAATCCCTTGCAAGACGGCAGCCCACGGCTAGTCTCGGAATCGCCGCTCTAGCAGGTTTTGCTTTGGTTCGCTTCTTGAAAATTTCCGCGGACGCTCCGGCAGACGTATCGGTGCACCGAGGGGGGCGGCGGGCGCAAACCTCACAAACTGGCTATCGAGATGGGTTCTCAAAGTGAGCGCTCGATCGCGCAACCCTTTTCAATGCAAACGCTAGCGCGTTCATTGTTCAGATGGGCTTGATGATCCGTCCAACGCCAAACGGGCGCAGCGTGTTCCTGCGCCTGGCGTCGCGGTCGTTCCTAAACGAGTCGTTCCTAAAGTCGATGGGCGTGGTCCTGAACAACAGGAATGAGGAACAACGCCCGCCCCAATTGCTTGTCGTGGCACGGAGAAGGAGATTGCCGATGTCGATAAGCCTCCCCGGTAAACTGCTCGTTATGGCCCTTCTGCTTTCACCCATGGCTTCTTTTGCTCAAAGTGGTGGTGGCGGAGGAGGCGGCGGTGGAAGCTCAGGCGGCGGATCTGCGGGGGGTGGCTCATCAAGCGGCGCCTCTGCCGGTGGCGCGTCCGGAGGTTCAGTGGGGACTAGTCCCGGAACCACAGCCCCTAGCGCAGGCTCCGCTGGGGCCGGCACCTCGGCAATCAGCGGTGCGCCAAACGGGCCCGCGAATCCAGCGGGTCTCAATAATTCGTTGAACGACCCGAGCGGGGCGGCCAACGCTAGCACGCCTCGGAATGTACCGGGCACGAATGCGGCAGGGACCGCAAACTCGGGCGGCTCCCCTGGGAATGCGAGCGGGGGAAACTCTGCACCTCGCGGCTCCATCACAACTGGGACAGCAGGTAACAGAGCCGGTGGCACAAGCACTGGCCGCATTGACGGTACGGTAACCCCCGGCGGCCCTTCCACTCCCGCTGACGCGGTAATTAGCCGAGAAAATGCCAAAGTCGATCAGAAGGTGAAAAGTATCTGCAAAGGTTGCTAGAAACGAGCAGCACCAGCTGCCCTAGTTGCTTGCCGAAGCCTTTTTTGAACTTTCACCGAGATGCGTAACCCGCGGGAAGCCACCGTGCGCGTCACAGAAGTGAATATGTCGCGCGGGCTACGCCTCCCTGATGAGGCGGGCGAGCCAGTGCAACCACCATCCCGCTATGGAACCAACCATCTTTCGCAGGCTTGGTGCATTTTTAACCCGGAGGACTCACATGAACAAGCTAGTGACGGTGGCGACATTCGCGTTTTTCGTCCTGGAATCGTCTTTGGCCTCGGCCCAGACCGGCGGGCCAATGATGATGGGAAAAGACACCAGCAAAACAGGCGCTACGCCGCCCAACGCAGGCGCCAGTGCGCCCATCACGGTTGATCCAAAAGCCAAGAAACCGGCTCTGCTGCCAGGCGCGGATACCAGCAAGGCTGGCGCTTCGCCGCCCAACGCAGGCGCCAGCGCACCCATCGCGGCCGCGCCCGCGGCCAAAGGCAAAAAGTAAGATGAGAGCAGTTTTTGTGCGTCTGGGAAGGTCCCGTCCCTACGGGGCCTTCTTCGTTTGCTAAAGGATGTGTTCGGATTCTGATCCTCATGGACGATTTCCCGGTTTCGCTCTGAACCGGATACCCGGAGGGCACGCTGCCGCGCCGATCCATCCAAAATGACTGTCGAAGAAACACTTCGAGCAACCCGCACAGCGATCTGAGGCGAGCAGCCGGTGCGTATCAGTGGACCGATTGCCTACATTATCCTTTATGCCGCCTTGTACGCTGCGTTTGGTGTGGCTTCGCCCTTTTGGCCGAAGTTTTTTGAATCGAAGGCTTTGAGTTCCCAGCAGATCGGTCTGATCCTGGCTGCCGCACTGTCCATGCGGTTGGTAGCCGGTCCGTTAGTCGGGTTGCTGGCTGATTACATGGGATCGTTGCGCCTCGTGCTCGCTACCTGCATCGCAGTGGCGGCTGGAGCAGCTGTCACGTTCATATGGGCGGATGCATTCTGGCTATTCCTTGCGATAGCTTTGATCCAGGCTGCGGCACTTGCGCCCACGACTTCGATTGCTGACGCCTTATCGGTCAACTCAGCCAAGCCACAGATCGCCGGTAGACCGTTTGAATATGGCCGAATACGCGGTTCGGCGTCGGCCGCTTTTGTATTGGGCACGCTAACGGTCGGGCAACTGATAAGCCCCGCTGATCTCGAGCCGATTATCTGGCTGAATATGGTTCTACTCATGATTTCCGCGGGCGCAACGGCGCTAGTGCCGGCTGTTGCCATTCAATCCGGACCGCCTCCAAGCGCCCGACCTGTTCTCGTTCGGGTGCTTGAACTTCTCAAGCTGCCGCGGTTTCGAATCCTGATTTTGGTGTCAGCTCTAGTCTATGGCAGTCACGCGATGCACGACGCATTCGCCGTGATTCGGTGGAGCGATGCGGGAATCAGCACCTCGTCCATAAGCATTCTGTGGTCGGAAGCTGTAGCAGCAGAGGTCATCGTGTTTTTTCTGGTTGGCCCAGCGTTACTCGACCGGTTCGGTGCGCGCGGTGCCGCTGCCCTGGCCGCCGCAGCGGGCATCATTCGTTGGTCAATTGCAGGCGTGACCACATCCGTTTTGCTGCTCTCAATTATCCAGCCGCTACATGGATTGACTTTCGCCCTGCTTCACCTTGCCTGTATGCGCATGATGGGGGCTCTGGTGCCAGCGACCTTGTCGGCCACAGCCCAAGCACTTTACGCGTTTGGCGCGGGTTTCGTGACTGCTGCACTGACGCTGTTGTCGGGCGTCCTCTACGCAAGGTACGGAGGAGGGGCCTTCGTTCCCATGGCTGTACTATGCGGTTTTGCCCTGCCGCTTGCCTGGTTTGGCTTCGCTGACCGGAGGCATCGATCTATGGGTTCCTGACGAGGCAAGCGACCCGCTCGCTGGGCCCCAATCCAGCAAACCGCTAGCCGGCCTTACAAGGTGCTGGCGAACCCAACGGCTTCGCAGCGTGGCAATTCACCGGCAGCAGGTCGGTGTCATCACGCCGCAACTTCCGGAACTGTTGGTAAAAATAGGAACGGTCTGGTTTGGCATAATGTCGGCCGGCCATGTGCCTATGACCAAACCCTTTTTTCGAGTTGCTAAGCGCCCGCGCAGGGCGCGATCTGGGTGCGGGGCGCGCCTTGAACAGCCGACATTCGCCAAGGCTTACCCCTGATCCAGATCCGATCGATCTCGATAGAGCGCCACCCGGTAGGCAGGAGTACGGGCCCTTTGCACCAATCTTGGGGATCTTCCGGTCCTGGCTCAATCCTTGGAAACCCCAGAATCAACCCCAGTAAAAGGCCCCCAAGATTTGCAAAGAAGGGTCCGGCTGGCGGTTGCTCGGGAAATACGTCTTTGCGGTATTCGAGCGTCTGCATGAACCTGCCGGTGCAGAAGTCACCATAGCCTCGGTCCAGCATTTCCAACGAAAGCCGCCTGTCGCCGGAACGGGCCGCCCAAACGCCATACAGGGCAGACAGCATGGGACTGCCGAGGTATCGTTTTGCAATTTTCAAGTAGAACTCGAGAGTAGCTTGCTCGGTCTCGTCATCGAAACCGCACCCGAGGGGGAAAATGCCCATCAGGGGATCGGGTGTAGCCGCCTTTTCCTCATCGACCCGAAATGCATCGTGAGAGATTACAACCTTACCTCGTTTTGGAACGACCATCTTCGTAGCCATCTCAAGCCAAGCAGGATCAACCGGCCTGTTCAGCCGCTTTGCGGCCGAAATAGCGTCACGCAAAATGGTCTGCGCAGAAAGGTTGGTAAATACTGCATTGTCGGAAGGCGATTTGCGCTCCGCGATACCCATCGAGGCACGAATTTCATACTTTCCGCGTCGCTTAGTCACGCGGCTTTTGATCCACTCGGCCACGCCGAACAGTACAGGCCATGCCTTATCCCGCAAGAATGCATCGTCGCCAATTACGTCGGCGCAAAGCGCAAAAGCGCGGGCGATATCAAGCGAGGCATGGTCCTCGCGCCATGCTGCCGAACCCGGCATTGGCGCGGCCTCTTCTCCGGAAGATGGCGCACTTTCCCAGGGAAATTGCAGGCCGCATCGCCCCATCAGGCGTGCATTGCTTCGGGCGGCCTCCAGATTGCGTGTGCGGTAGTCGAGAATCCCCTGTGCCGCATCGGGTTGAAGAAAAAGTAAGGGCGGGACACAGAAGGTCTCAATATCCCACATCACATGACCGAAATAGTAATGGTAGTCATGCCAGGTCGCTAAGCCGAACATGGACGTTGAAGCAGGAGAGGAGCTATGTGCTGATGACATCAGGTAGAAGAACGCGGCATCCGCCATGGCTTGCCAACGCTTCTCTGCACCCACTAGCCGAATCCGACTTCTCCACAATCGGGCCCAACAAGACCGATTATTTTTCTTAATCACATCAAAGCCGATGTTAGCCGCCATGGCGATCATTCTAGAAGCCTGGTAATCCGGCTGATTGTGGAGTGCGCTCGGAACCAAACTTACTAACTGTCGGAGTTTATACCGCCGCCCCCGGCGAGCCCGCCACGCATACTCGCTCCTTAAGCCGTCCCCGTCCAATGGCGGTCGTTGCGGTTTTGCATCATCTCCAACTAACTCAGTCACGTAAGCAATTCCGCATGTAGAAATCGCGCCGGCGCTCTCCCAGAGCATGGATCCGTCGCAGGAAGGCTTGGCTTCCCCAGGCGTGTCGCGGTTATATCGTAGCGGGCGTCCTTCTATCCCTGACAGATCTATCCGTGCCCGAACTTTAAGGTCCGAGGCGGCATCGACATCAATGGCGATCTCTTGGCAGACCACGGTGGGCTGCTCTCGGCTGCAGAATGACGTCACGGCAATTTTGGCTTGATGTCCTTTCACTGTGCACCGCAGGCGCGTCGTCAATTCGGCCGTCGAAAAATCGTAAGCCTGGTCGACGATGCGCACGCTTTGAGGGATATCCGACATCCAAACTCCTTCAAGGCAAATGTCACCGGCGAGCGGATAGGGAGCGAGTGCCGCCGCCTCGATTTTTCTCTCAGGATGCTCCCCGGAGAATCCGCTAAGCAGTGCCATGCCGGGATTGAGTGGATTGTCGCGAATTTTCAGCCCTACGACGCCATTTGACATATAGGCCGGCAACTCGTTGGCGGCGCTTCCGGTGACTGGCGGGGGACTTATAGGACCGTCCATTGCAATTTCCTCCAGGCCTCGCAACGCTCAGCGAGGAGTGGCGTTCCAGACGCCAGGGGGAGGGTATAGAAAGGTCTCGCCGAGGCCGGAACGCTGGATTTACCGACGCGTTGCTAGGGCGATACGTTCCAAGCATCGATAAAGCAGGGTTCTACAATGCGGGTAGAAAATGCAAAGTGGTGGAAGACCGGGGTCATTTATCAGATCTATCCCCGCTCGTTTCAGGATAGCAACCACGATGGGGTGGGAGATCTCCAGGGGATAATAGACCGACTGCCTTATCTAGTAGAACTTGGCGTCGACGCCATCTGGCTGTCACCAATTTTTACTTCGCCGATGGCCGATTTCGGCTATGACATAGCGGATTACACCGGTGTGGATCCCTTGTTTGGAAATTTGGCTGACCTCGATAGCCTGATAGACGCTGTCCGTCGCAATCACCTCAAACTCATTCTAGACCTCGTTCCCAATCACACGTCGGATCAACATTCCTGGTTTGTTGAAAGCAGAGCCTCTCGCGATAACCCAAAACGCGATTGGTATATCTGGCGTGATGCGGCTCCGGATGGGGGGCCTCCAAATAATTGGCTGTCAGAATTCGGCGGAAGCGGGTGGGAATTCGACTCGAGCACCAACCAATACTATTACCATACATTTCTCTCAGCTCAGCCCGACTTGAACTGGCGCAATCCCGCCGTTCGCGAGGCGATGCATGACGTCATGCGTTTCTGGCTGAGGCGCGGCGTCGATGGATTTCGCGTCGATGCCGTCTGGTATCTCATCAAGGACGACCAATTTCGCAATAACCCTGTCAATCCAGATTTTCGTTCCGGCGAGCTTCCCCGCGATGCGTTAATCCCGCTTTACACGGCGGACTTACCGGAGGTTCATGACGCGATTGGTGGCATGCGACGCGTATTGGACGAATTTCCCGATCGAGTTCTTCTCGGTGAAATTTATCTGCCGATCGATCGTCTCGTCGCCTACTATGGCCGCAAGCTGGACGGCGTCCACTTTCCCTATAATTTTGCTCTCCTCACCGCCGCATGGGAAGCTCGCTCGATCGCTCAATTAATCGACGAGTATGAGGCAGCGCTCCCGCCGGAAGGGTGGCCGAATTGGGTGTTAGGCAATCACGACCGGCCCCGCCTTGCGACTCGAGTGGGGCCGAACCAGGTGCGAGTTGCCGCAATGCTTCTAATGACTTTGCGCGGGACACCGACCCTCTACTACGGTGACGAAATTGGCATGCAGCAGGCGGCAATTTTGCCGGAACAGGTTCGGGACCCGTTCGAAAAGAACGTTCCAGGCATCGGTATTGGTCGCGATGGGAGCCGCACCCCGATGCAATGGGACGGCACGAAATCGGCGGGTTTTTCGGAAGCTGACCCATGGTTGCCCGTTGCTGACGACTTTCGGGAGGTGAATGTGAACAGTTCGAGCAAGGATAGGGGCTCGCTCTATTGGCTCTACCGTCGGCTGATCGATCTCCGGCGGAAGCACGTTGCTCTTGCAGAGGGCTCATATAAGCCCCTCATGGCCAGCGGCGAACTCCTGCTGTTCTATCGTGAGCTGCGGGAGGAGCGGATCTTGATAGCCCTCAACATGGGGCCTGAGCCTATCACGGTCTCGTTTCCTGAGGAAAGAGTATCTGGCCATGTTCTTTTATCTGCATTTGCAGACCGCGAGGGTGAAGAGGTGAGCGCCAGGCTCGATTTACGCGGCAACGAAGGGTTGCTGATGAAATTGGTCTCGGATCGGCGCGACAATTAGGAACATATCGCAACATTGAGCGTTCGATGATTTGCTAGACATCAAGCGTTTATACATGGGTGAAAAAGGAGATGAGGATCGCTCAGATTGCCCCGCTGATGGAGAGCGTGCCGCCAAAGCTCTACGGTGGAACTGAACGGATCGTTTCCTACCTTACGGAAGAGTTGGTCAAATTGGGTCACGACGTCACGTTATTCGCCAGTGGAGATTCTTTGACCTCGGCGAACTTGGTGGGCTGCGTTCCGACGGCCCTTCGGCTGGACCCTAAAGTCTGTGATGTCATTCCGTACTATATGCTCATGCTGGACCGGGTCCGGCGCCAAGCACACCAATTCGATGTTCTCCACTTCCACATCGACTATTTGCACTTTCCGCTCTTCCGCGAAATGTCCTCGCGGGTCCTGACCACGCTCCACGGAAGGCAGGATCTTCCTGACAACAAGGCGATCTATACGGACTTTGATGAGATGCGTTTGGTCTCCATCTCCGATAGCCAGCGGATTCCGATTTCGAACGCAAACTTCGCCGCAACAATTTACCACGGGATCCCGGGAGCAGATCTTAAGCCAACCTTAGGACCGCAAGGGGGCTATCTTGCTTTTCTTGGTCGCATTGCTCCGGAGAAGGGTCCGGAAGCCGCTGTTCAAATCGCACGATCTGCCGGTATTCCCCTCAAAATTGCGGCTAAAATCGATCGCGTGGACGAACCATACTTTCGCGAACGTATCGCGCCCTTGCTGAATCAACCGGGTATCGAATTCATTGGAGAGATCAACGAACAACAGAAGGCGGAATTTCTGGGTCAGGCCGTCGGCTTGCTTTTTCCGATTGATTGGCCGGAGCCGTTTGGCTTAGTGATGATAGAAGCAATGGCATGCGGCACGCCGGTTTTGGCCTTTAATCGAGGCTCGGTATCGGAGATCGTGGAGGATGGCAAGACGGGTATCGTAGTCCAGTCAAAGGACGAGGCGATCGAGAAATTACCCCACCTTTTATCTTTGGACCGCCGTGGGATCCGGCACGAGTTCGAGCGGCGTTTTTCGGCTCAACGAATGGCTAACGATCATGTTAACCTGTATCAAGATTTGCTAAGAGGCGAGCAGGCATGTGTCCTCCGCAGCACTTTCCAAAGAAGTTCTTTGGGAAATGCTCAGCAGGCTGATCGTCGCACGCACCTCGTCGTCGCACCTTCCGGGATTAATTAGCGCTGGTGTGCGCGTAACGTTGCGGCAAGGCTCAGCAGGCTGCAGAGCGTTGCGAACCGCATGGCCTCCATCTAGTCGGGCATGCAGCTTCACGCGAGCCATTCATCAAGCTGGCGACGGTTTCCAGATCTTGGCTGCTTCAAGTCGGCAAACTAGATCAGGCCAAGCACTTCGATCCCGTGTGCCGGGCCGCCACCATGATGGGCCAGTCGATCTCAGTTGCCCGTTTTCGATAGGAACGATTGAGTGTGTCGGTGATCCGACGAGGGTCGCCGACCGGCGTCGGAAATGGCCCCAGCTCATCCTCCCGGGACGGCTGGGGCCATTTCTTTTTAGGAACGATACGGGGATGACCCGGACTTGCATTTTGGTGTGATCTTTCACCGAGACGCATGAGGCTAGACCCTAGCCGAGCGCTCCCAGCTCTCCCGTGCTGGGCCGCTTTTTTGGAACCTCGCAACGCTCCAAGAGTCGATTCAGCGCTCCCGGATTTATGTCCCCTTAAAAGCAACCGGGAGAAAACCCAAATGGGTTGGCGGCTCTAGCGCGGCGACGCTGGGGCCGTTTCCTTTTTCTTGAGGAAGGGACGACCGCGCAGAACCTGCGCTCGCTATCCTGCTCTAAGCTCCATTGCCGCGATGGTTCGACCAGCGCCTTTCGCCTCGTCGGTGGCCCAAACTTTCCATGGCCCGCTGGCCCGGCGGCGACCACCAGTCTATCAAACGCTATTTTGGGCAGCCTTAACACCACGTCTGCGACCTTGGATGTCACCACTTCGGGCGCGTTCAACCAAAACAGGTTCAGCACTGCATTTGTGCCGGGCTCACCAGTCAACAATCTAGTCGGTCCGCAGCGATATAGCCTGTCCGGCACGACCACTATTTATGCTGTGATACAGGTCAATTTCACGGTGAGCACCTGTTCCGTGTACGGTCAGCTCAGGGCGCGCCGCGTTCGCTGATGGTTGCTGATGAAACTCACAAGTAATCTGGAACGCCTGCGACCTTCTCCGCGATCGAGGTCAGGGCCGCGTTTTTTCGGAGCCAGCCTAATAGCTCCCCGATCTGATACCCGAGACGGAGGATATGAAGTCTCTGTGCAGGCAAGTCGATCTTTTGGCGCCATCGAACAACACGGTAACGCCCGTGTTGCTATTGCTCACCTCGACAACGATGCCGGTCAGGTTTGCCAGCTCGGGGCATCGAGCGGCACCTAGCCTACTCATCTTGAAGCGAGTCCCGACAATTATCCTGTCGTTTTCCCGAACCATCTCAAATCTGCAAAAAAATGAATTTCGCTAAAGCGCAATAATAACAATCAGCGGACACTTAATGCGTGCAAGCTGACAAAGATTAAACCATCTTAAGACCAAGCTTTCCATCACCCCTTTGGGTGAAAGCTACTGCGGCGAATGGACTAGATCCCCAAAAGCCCCCAAGCAGAGCGGCAGCTATCACGAACTCAATCCGAAGGGCAGTTCATTGGTCGCGCTTCAGCTTCCGCTTCCCCCAGTGATGCTCTTTGGCGTCGGGATTGAACTGGCGCACCTCATGGCGGTGAATCGCCTTCAGCGTCGCCATGCGCGCCAAGAACATCCAGGCGATACAACGCTCTGCGGCGTAGGTCAGTATCTCCGCCGCGGCGGTGACGGCCGGCATATCGCGTTCTGATTTGGGAACGGTCTTTGTGAGGTAGGCGACCGCTTCGCGCAATGCGCGAAGCAGCGTGCCGTCTGGCGTCCCTATCGGTTCATCGAATTCGCGCTGCCCGCCGCATTTGCTCACGCCGCGGCCTTGTCTTTCTTGTCGGCACCGCGTGCGACAGCTCCGCAGAACTGGGATGGAAGCCGACGAATGGATTTCGGGTTCGGGATCGCCTAGCCATCTGTCTTGGCACAGAGAGGCGAAGTGCACGAGAATGCAGCAAGATCTGCCCAATCTTTGTGAGGCATTTCACGGATTTCTGTAGCAGAATAGGCCTTTATTGTGTCGTCTATTGCAGAGTGGAGTATTGGCCCATGTATAGCTCGAAGCAGTGCCGAGATGCGTCGGAGGAATGTCGTAGCAAAGCGAAGTTGGCGCACAGCGAGACAGCGGCGAGAGTGCTACGAGATCTGGCACAAAGCTGGTTACGTGTCGCAAATCAAACCGAACGATACACCGCTATTGCGGGGCGGCCGGGTAAACGGGCATCCGATAAATTTGCGATCGAGTTGCCAAATCGCAACTTTTTGGTGGCCAGCAGTGAAACACTGTGAACCATGCCGGCAATTCGTTGTGTTTTATACGGCCTGCCATGTGTCGCCCTATCCTGCACCGGGGGCGATGACGTGCTGAGCTACCTCCCCGGCATCGAAGTGGACAGCCCCGCGCCTCAGCCCCGCGCCGGGGCTGTCTGCTTGAGTTCACCAAACTCAAGGCCGTCTAACGCTAGCCCGTTTCGCCCTACGCGAACAGATCCGCGCCGGCCGGTGTGAACCTCACGAAGGTTCCGGACTCGTGTAGCAACAGCCAGCCGCGCGAGACCGCGAGATCAAGCCCGGCTTTGTATTCGGCCGGAGTGGCGCGTTCTTGGTACAGCATCGGCGCGTTTATCTTCTCGATGTAAATCCTTCCGTCCACCGGCTCGGTCGCGTTGGCGATTTCCAGCAGCTTGCGGGCTGCCGTCTCGGGATCTGAGTAGGGGCGGTCGGTGACGTGTTTCATGCGTGCTACGAATCCATATGCGCATCGTAGATATGACGGTCGGTTACAGCTATGTCGATCGAGGCGCCACAGAAACAGCGTGCCCGTCCACTGCTTGATAGCGTCGGCAGCGGCAGGCCTGCCTCGAGGATCGCGTATTTCCAGGCCGTCCAGGCGCGCTGGCGCCGATACCGACGAAGTCGGCTTGCGTGCATCGTGGCAGATAGGCCTTCCACGCCATTTCGAAGCCAGCCCGCGCCTCGTCAAAGTTTGAGGCGTAGCCGCTGCGTGAGAGCCCCCGATGTGATGCCGGGTAGAAGCCGACGTCCCATCTCCATTGCTTTGCCTTGACCGGCAAGCCCGACGATCGTACCGACCTGAACGTCACCGAAGAACACGTGCCAAGTGTCGGAGCGTTCGGGATGTGGTCGGCGGGTGAGTTCGGGCATGCGCTATTGAAGCGCGGCGCAGTGCCGGGTGCAAATTTTCGAGCCCTTGGGGGCCCAGATGCCACTGACCTACAGATTGTCGTGGGTGGGGGTCAGGCGCCAAAAGCGGTACGTATAGCAAGTGTGATCATCCAAGCTAACAAGCCGGCGATCGTCGCGATCATGACGTCATTTTCCCGAAAGGGGCCCACGATCATGCCCTCATGCGCGGCAAGACAAGGTTCAGTTTCTTCGCCTTGGCTTGGACGCCCATAAAGGATCTGCCAAGCTGTTTGCCGATGCTGCGGGCGTCCTTTCCGGCCTGAGCCATTGACCGCAGTGCGGCCAGTTCGGCTTCCGTCCAGCGGCGCGTTTTGTATGGCGCCCGCTGCGTTATCATTTGCCCTTACCTGACATTAATCGAAATCAGGATGGCCAGTTGATAGGCGAGTGCTGCAGTCGTCGCTTGATCATTTCCTGGCGTAGCTTATCCGCCCGTTCCCGGACGCTCGGGCTAGCCGTGAAATGCTCTTTATGCTTTCGATCGGCGTCGGCTTGTTCGCGTATGCTCTCGTAATAACGTGCGATGCTAGCGTCAGACATTCTCTCGAAACTCATAATCAAGAACCTGCTTTGAGTGGCGCGGCCGCCGGCCGTCACGGGTGAGCGGCTGGGCAGTAAAGTTTACCACTTTTTCCCAATGTGTGAAATGGCACGCAGTGCTCGACGCGTTAAAGGGCCCTTCACTGCAGAGACTTCGGGTCCCACTCAAAGATAACCTCGCAAACTGGGCCCTTAGCGGTTCGCATTATTATCGACAAGTGTGCAATTGTCCGCTCTAAGCGCAGATCGTCGCGCGCAATTTCAGCTAACGTTCGGGAAGCCTCTTGTCGAGCCGACCCTACATCAAGAAGGAGTTCACCCTCTTCATCGACCGTTACATCATCATCTATGACGACGTCGAAGTAGTAGCGGATCATCGCGCACTCTCCGGTTCGGCGGGAGCGCTATCGGGTCGCTTGCAAGTCTTACACAGCTAAAACGCAATGAACTTAATTAAGCGCGCCGTTCTTGGTCGGTCTGTTCACTTGTGAACCCTTCGAGTTGGATTTCTTTGCCTTTTCAGCGTTCGTTGGCATTTCGCTGCGCCGAGTACCAGCATCGCAAACAAATCACGCCGGCGGCTTTTTCTTTGATGTTAGGAACGAACAGGCGCCGCTGGAGGCGCTCCCTGTAGTCCCGAGTCCCCTTTGGGTCTGCCAACCGGGAGAAAACCCCCTGTGGGTTGGCGGCCTTGGTGCGGTGGTGGCGCCGCGCCGGGGCCGTTTGGTTTTCTGTGCCCGCGAAGACGGAGCCTTATACGAGGCTGACAACGGCCAGAACAAGTTCGGCGCCGAATTCGCTCGATGCCAGCGCGATCAATGTTCCGGCACAGATGACCAAAATAGCGGTGATTTTGAGAGTAATCATTTTGAAAATCCCCTGTCATTGGGGCGAGACCATTCGCCAGTAATCGGGGGAAATACGCGGGGATCAGGTTGGCGTATGTGAGTTATGGCACACATGGCTCTGCACGGATTTGAACCGTGCACGCAGTTCGAACGACGTTCCTGGTCGGAGAACTTTCAGGTCACCCGAAAACAGGCGCTACGCATGTGCCTTAGGAGGGGCCGAAAATGCGAATCCTCGGAGCATTGGAAAGAACGGCCCCAGCACGCGGCGGGTGTACTGGAGCCGTCACTTGGAGTAGCCCGCCGGCCCACGGGGGTGAAGACCGGAAGGCGTAGAGTCCGACTCAGTGCACGCTAAAAGGTTCCTGAAAGAACAGGAACGATCCAGCGCCGCAGGAATCGACTCGGCGCTCCCGGTAGATTCCTCAGCCCCCGACCGGGAGAAAACCCTTCATTGGGTTGGCGGCCTTTGGTGCGTGGCGTTCTCCGCGCCGGGGCCGTTTGCGCATTTGGCAGGATAAGGCCGCCAACGGAAGTGGACCAAATTGAACAATCTCCGGCCAGAGCCGTCTTATATGGACGGAGGTTGGCAATGGATCAGCGCGATGAGGACCCCCGCGACCTGGAACGCAAGATCGAACAGGCGAATCGCATAGCGTCTCGCGTCACGGACCAAACGACCTATCAGCGGCTTACCGCCTGGGTCGAGGAGCTGAGAAAGAAGCTACGGCAGCGCTTAGCGGCGAGACGGACCAAAGAAGAAATCAGGGCGCGTGCCCACGAGCTTTGGGAGCAGCAGGGGCGCCCGGTGGGTCGGGACGTGGAGTTCTGGCTGCAGGCAGAACAGGAACACGGAGACAGCAAAGGCACCTCCTGAGAAGTAAGGCCGTCTTCAGTTAGCGGTCGATGCCAAAGAAACGGCCTCAGCGCTTTAAGGGGAAACGCGCTGAGGCCGGTAAGTTGTCGTATCCGTTCCCTTACATATCCTTTTGGACACCCCATCGACGCCAGCTATTGCCACTTGTTCCCGAGCAGTCTGCTCATCAAAGCGCATCCCTGGCCCGCACCATCGCGGGAGAGGCCGGGTTCTTGGGCGGACAGGCAGGCGTGCCGGAAGAATTCAGGCCCGATCTCGCTACGCTCGAAGTCGGATAGGAATATGCCATCCACCCGCCGCGCCAGCAGATGCCCGGAGCCTTGCTTTATTGGCATCCTGCATCTGATGGCCCGACGCGGTTAAAGAATGGAAAGGTTTCAGCGTGATGAGGAACGCTGCCACCGCTCGCTGCGTTGGATCCCGGGGCTACGGAGAGCCTCATGGACAAGAAGATTCTGGTCCTCGGCATTTTGTTGGCAGTTTGCTTCGCCCTAGCTGCGATAACCCGGGCAATAAACGCAGACACAGCCCGGGATAAATCCCTCCAAGGAGTGCCGCAGGCTGCAGTGCGGGATGGTGTAGACATTCGGCTCATCTCGCAGCGAACATCATACATGAGGTCTGAGCGCTGACGTCGATCTCGCTTGAGATGCATGACGGAGGCGCGTCCGAGTCGCGGAGCCAGCAAAGAGCAATGGGGGCAGCACTTCCTTTTTTGGGAGGTAGCCTTCGAGCCTGATCTGTGGATTCCATTCCGCCCGGTCGGGCACCTTGCTGGCGCGCGTTGGAATGCACGGAAAAAACCTCGATTTAATCATTGGACGTGTCTTCAGCATTCGCCTTTTCACGGGATCGCAATAGCCAAAGGCGACGTCGACAGCGCTCGCCGTGCACTTCAAGGCACTGGCCAACGAAACGGAAGTACGGCCGGCATCCCGCAATTCAAGCAGCCGCCGATCCTCCTTCTTCGCTCCATGGTCCTTTCCTGACCATCAGCCTGCCTTGCGTTTTGCGGCTGGTTTGGAGCGGGTCTTCCTCGATGGCTTTTCGGCTCGGGCCGGATCCTTGCCACCCTTGATGCTCGCCTTCAGCGCATCCATCAGGTTGAAGACATTGCTGGGCGCGGCTCGCTTCGCGGAGACGATCGGCTGGCCCCTCTGTTTCTTGTCGAGTAGTTCCTGCAGGGCCGCTTCGTAGCGGTCCTCGAACTTCGCCGGCTCGAAATGTCCGGACTTCGATTCCACGATATGCTTGGCGAGATCGAGCATGTCCTTGGTGATCTTGACGTCGTCGATGTCGTCGAAATACTCGGCCTGGTCTCGCACTTCATAGGGATAGCGCAGCAGCATGCCCATCAGGCCCTTGTCGCGGGCTTCTAGCGCGATGACGTGTTCGCGGCTGGTGAGCACGACACGGGCGATCGCGACTTTGTCCAGCGATCGGATCGTCTCCCGAATGACGGCGTAGGCATCGTGGCCGACCTTGCCGTCGGGGACCATGTAATAGGGGCGAACCAGATAGAGATCGTCAATCTCGCTGCGCGGCACGAATTCGTCGATTTCGATCGTGCGGGTCGACTCAAGCGCGATGTTTTCGAGCTCGTCCTTGGTCACTTCAAGGTAGCGATCCTTGTCGACCTGGTAGCCCTTGATGATGTCGCCAGACTCAACTTCCTCGCCGGTGTCGGCATCGACCTTGAGATAACGGATGCGGTTACCGGTTTTCTTGTTGATCTGATTGAAGCTGATCTTTTCGGATTCCGACGTCGCGGGAAACAATGCGATCGGGCACGTCACCAAAGACAGCCGCAAAAAGCCCTTCCAATTCGCGCGCGGGGCCATAACTCAAAACTCCACCTATACTGAATAGGATCAATATAGGCGGCAAGATCGGGATGTGGAGTCCCGGCTCAGCAGTCCGGGCAGGTATCGCCGATGGACTGCATGACGTCCTCTAATGCTGCGATGCATGCTTCCGGGGTGGATCCGGGAAATGGGTTCCGCCAGGCTTCCTCGCGTGCCCTGGTCCAGGCATCCGCGTCCGAGCGGTCCCGCCGGTGGCCGTGATGATCGCATTCGGTAACGGCATGCTGCTCGATCAGCACGCCGAGCGCCCAGCCTTCGAGCGTGCGGTAAGCTGTCCGGCCGGTCGGCGGGGATGTCTTGCGCTGCGGGCGGCTCATGTTCATTCCTCGAATCAAACTATGAGCAGTAATATAACACCCGGCGCCTTGTCCGAAGGCAGGTTATGCCCGATGTCCACTGACGGGCGCACCGGCAGGCTCGGTCGCCAAGGCCTCGCCTGTAATGTTCAAAAGTGAACCTAGCAACATTACGATCATTTAATTCCCACAACTCAAAGCGTTTGACGTCGGCGAGCGTATCTCACGCGTCGGCAGAGGTGCGCCTCAGCATGCATCTAGGCCCGCCGGCGGTCTCATCTTCGGCCGCTGCTCTCACCAGGGGCGGATCGACAGCGCAATTGAACGTCGCTGTGCCGTTAGCTCCAACATGATGGCCGCCGGATCTGCATTGCCCTTTCTGAATAGGAACGATCAAAAATCCTCTGACTTGATTCGTCTCCAACAACGGAGGAAGCAATCATGAAGAAGCTACCAATCATTGCGTTAGGTTTGTTTTTTGCTCTCGGTAGTTCACTAGCACTTGCGCAGGGTGCTGGCGGCTCTGGTGCAGGTGGCGCTGGTGGAGCAGGCGCTGGCGGTGCTGGAGCCGGGGCAGGCGGTGGTGGAGCCGGCGGTGCTGGCGCTGGTGCTGGCGGGGCCGGTGGCGCAGGCAGTAGCGGAGCCGGTAGCGGTTCGGCTGGTGGTGGTGGTGGCGGCGATCCGGCGCTGGACAGAGCAACCCCCGGCGCGCCGCGTGCACCCGGAACAGGTCCGTTGCCCAAGGACCGATAGGTTGAGCGGCGAACGGTCTCAGGTATAGTATCTGCGGCCGTTCGTATCGACCTTCAATGGGGAATGACCAATGGAAGATGACCCTCTAAAACCCGAGCACCAGCGGGGAATTTCGGGAACAAGGTGGCAATGACTGGAATTGATGGGATGTCCGAAAGGACGACATGTATGGTGGATACGGCAAACTTTCAGGCCTCGGCGCACTTCTTCCCCAAAACGCCGGGGCCGCTTTTTCGGGCCGCGACCAGATGTCGGCCAAGTGCATCACCACTATGATTGCGGCAAGGGCCACCGGGCCGCTGAGTGTTGCGACAACCGCGAGCATGGCCGCCCATTCGGTTCGGCGAATGCAACTCCTCAGACGCAAGCCATTCGTCATGGCGGCATTCATCGTCGTTGCCGCCGTCATTGTTAACGGCCCGTGCATTGTAATGGCGGCAACTAAGACGCTCTCACACCTTGTCTCGAAGCCACTTGACCGAGCTGGTGCCTAGGTCCGGAAGACTCCTCAGCGTTTCGTCGCTGGATTCCCGGATTTCGCCTAGGGTGAGTATGCCAGGGTGCGATAGTGCGTTTGAAATCCGAGTTGGAAAGCGCACACTGTCTACGGGTGTTTCGTCTGGCAAATCGGCTGACGGATCGAACATCGAAAGCAATGCCTTTGAGAAAAATGGTAAAGCCGCTCTGAACTCTTTGCAGGGACTCAAACCAATCGCACGGATGCGCCAACGAGCTGCGAAACTTCGACTTTTACATCGTCGACCCACATGAAATATTTGGGATGAGGCACGCCGCTTGAGGGCAACGGCAATCGAAAGGGTAGAGCGTCCGGCCGCACGTAATTCAAGCAGCCGACGGTCGTCTTCAACGCTCCAACTTCTCTTTCTATTTTCCACCGCGAAGTGACCCATTCTGGCTGATTTCAATAGCGAAGCCCTGAGACCGCAAGTCCAACAACGTCGTCCTGTCCGCAGCGGTCATCACCGAGGGCGTTGTAACCACGAAGCGCTTTCCTCGGTAATTCAATCATCGCAAGTCTTAGGGCCGGAAGATCGGTGAATTCGCGCGTTGCGATCAACGAATTGGGCCTGCTCTTCACGCTGTGAACTTCTAGCTTCCATGTCAATGAAGTCACGGTGAGCCTCCAACGCCACGCAGTGGCTAATCCGCCGTCGGCAACCGTCGCATCGTAAACTCAATCTCGCCCGCTCGGCAGCTGCCGCCACCTCGACGATAGTCATGTAACCGCCCGCCGGAAACTCGCGGAGAAGCGCGCGCCGTCGCGCGAGCTTCCTCGACAGGAAGCGTGAATGTCTTGCGAAGGAAGCCGTCAGGATCAAGCCGGCGAAGGGTCCGCAGTTCGCGTGATCTAGTGTCGAGGTCGCTGGGCTTGTAATTCATACGTCCTCCCTGATGCCTTTGAAGAAGGGGTGTCGCACTTTGCCCTCGGCCGATTTTGCTCGGTACTCGATTTCAGCCATCAGCTGAGGTTCAACCCAGATGCCCTTGTGCGCGATCGCTTAGCGTAGGGTTGGGTTTTGCGGATCAGTGGCGTGAGCAGCTGGCGCAAGCGAGTCGCCGACGCTTTATCGAAACCGCGATCTACCTTGCCGGCATAGACCAGGTCGTTGCCTTTGCGGCGGCCGAGATAGATGCCATCCCAATCTTTGCCATCGAGTGCAAAACCGGCGATCGTCAGCGTCTCACGCTGCGCGCATGTCTTCTTCACCCAATCATTGCCGCGGCCGGAATTGTATTTACTGTCTCGCACTTTCGATACGATGCCTTCGAGGCCGATCGAGCAGGCGTGTTTGAAGACATCTATACCTTCGGTCTCAAAGCTGTCGGAAAACTGGATCGCGCTGTTCGCGATCAGTTTTCTTAGGTGCGCCTTACGCTCAATGAGCGGCAACTTCCGCAGATCAAAGCCGTTGAGATAGAGGAGGTCAAAAGCGACCATTACTATTTTCGTCGACGTCCCCTTTAGTTCGTTTTGCAGGACGGCAAAATCGGTGGTCCCGTTGGCAGCCGGTACCACGACTTCGCCATCGATGATCGCTGAACCCGCGCTGATGTGCCAAGCGTCATCGGCGATTTTCTTAAACCGTTCAGTCCAATCGTGTCCGCGGCGAGTGAAGACCTTGATCGCTTCGTTGGCGAGGTGCACCTGGACCCGGTAACCGTCAAATTTGATCTCGTGGATCCAACGTTCGCCCGTGGGCACTTTTTCGATCGAGGTCGCCAGCGCAGGCTCAATAAAGCCCGGGTTGGGCGCCTTGACGCCGATAGCGAGAGGCTTCTTGCGCTGGAAAGGCATCGGTCACACCAGGCGCATCGGCAAGGGCAGCTGGACGTCACGGTAACGACCTTCATAGCGATCCGTGAAATCCTGTAGAGGGAGGGGAATGTCGCGCATTTGCAGATCGCAACGACGGCGGAGCTCGTGCGCGACGTCTTCGGAGACGTCTTCCGACCATCGTTCGGCGGTGTTAAAAGCGATGACCCGAATAGGCTTGTTGTACTGACCGGAAAGGAGGTCTTGGATCACGGTCTCGAGGTCGGCGGTTTGACAATCAGTCTCGCGCCAGGCGGTACCGTTTCTACCGAAATCATCGGCGACCAGATAAACCGTCTGATCATTGCCATTCGGCACGATGGACGGCGTCCAATTCGTCCTACGCATCAATACAACTCCACGCAACAGAACCGGAACATAGAAACAGCGCGTAAATCGATCCGATCGAACAAAGGGCCCCGGATCGCCCGGGGCCCTTGGGAGACGAGAAGAGGTACGTCCGCTCTTCCCAAGCCTACGTTCGGCAACGACGCCAGTTTCGGTTTGTTCCTCCGCTTGGAAACGACCTGCCGAATTGCCGCAGCTTTTTCAAACGTACAAAAGTGAACACACGGGCTCTCGTCGACATGCTACGCGATTTGCCAATGTTTATTATCCAGGCCCATTCCAATCCGGACGACGCGGCAACCAGTTTGACAGTGCTCACCCGCGGTGAAGCGTTGGCTACCGCCATGGGTTGGATAGGTAGAGGAAAGACAGGCGTGCGGGTTATCGGCGACGGCCGGATCTACTCGCCTGAGGAATTTGCCTTGACGATCGGCCAGCCAGATAAAGGCCCGTTGCGCTGATCTATGGACGAAGTGGAGCCTGCGAAGATTTCCAAACGGCCCTCACGCGGGCCGGAGCAATGGTACTCTCTGACTTTGCCTCGCCATCTTGGCGGGGCTTTTTCGTCGGTGCTTATGTTTAGTCCCGATCGCCCGGCCACATTTCGGAGGCGGGCGTGTCGGCCGAAATCTTGTTCGGTCGCAGGGCGATCAGCTGACTTCTCTTGTAGGGATATCGGCGCCGCTCAGAGCATTCCTTGCAGCGCATGTAACGCTCAAGCTCGTGTACCGGCGTCGTTTTCGGACGGCGAATAATGTCGAGGGCTACTGTTTGATTGGTGTTGCATCCGAGGCACTTCACTTCGAGGTAGCCGTAGCCCGCGTTCAAAGCGTCGCCGATCAAGGGCGATGGTTGCGCCGGCCCTCGAAAGCCCAACATTCGCGCGTTCCACGCCTCGCAGGCGAGGCGGTCGGCACTCTTTCGCGCTCTGGCCGCTTCGTCAGACTTCGCTCGAACGCTTGAGCCGAACAAGTATTCACGAGATTTGGTGGTCATTGGCCGTATGAAAGCGCGGTCTGCTGCCTAGCGCAAATTATCGATGTCTTGGGGCAAGATCGCCACGAAGGTACAGTTCCTAGTGGGTGTGGAAAAGATCCCGTCCGAGGAACGAAGGCCGCTGGTGCAAATTATTGCACCGGTGGCTGGCAAGGATGTGCGGTATTCCAGCGATCTTTGGAGCTGGGCTCGCACATCCGATGGAGGAGCTGATATTACGATAGTTGTGGCCCTTTATCTCGGCACCTGTGCGCTGGCCTGCGCGCAAAGTTCGGCCGGCAGCGCAGCCGGATCGACCGGGGCGGGCGGCACGGCAGGCTCCACGCTTTCGAACGGAAAACACCATCAGCGGTACCGGCGGATCGCCTGGCCCGAATACCTCGAATGCGCTCAACCGCGACTCGACGGGGAATAACCTCGGCGCGCCGCCAAACCGCCCCTCCGCTGGACCCGCCGCCACTCACGGCAATGCCGTGGATACCCCCGCAGCAAAAGCAGCCACGCAAAATTTTGGCAATACAGACGCGGGCGTTCTCAAGAAATAAGCCCTAAAGGAGCGGCCCGCCGGCTGAACCTATTGCAGAACTCGGGGCTGGCGACGATGCTTTAGAGGCAATCATCCCGGATGAGTAAGTTGGAGGCTGCAATGACAGCGGACCCCCCTTCTGCAACTGGTAGCGCCGAGCGCCGGATCGAGGGCGCGACAGATGCAATCCGCAGCATGTCGCAAGACCTCGCCGACGAGGTCGCGCCGCAGCCTAGCTTGATCGATCGGGTAAGCTCCTTAACGCGCGCGGCGACCGCGACGGATATCGTGATCGCGACGAGGATCGAGGTCGTCGATACGGAGATCGAGATGACCGCGCCCATCGAGGTTGGGACCGCCCGGGCGGAGGCCGCGACTATCGAAGCTACGATGATGACCGAAGAAGCTACGACGATGATCGCCCTCGGCGGCACGTGAAGATCTGCATCGAATACGACAACGGCGACGAGTACTGCCGTCGGCAAGGACACTGAGGCGGTTCGGGTGCACGCGTTCAAGATCCGAGAGGAGGCGGCTGCGCATATGGAAGAGTGGCTCATCTCGCCTGGTCTCGAGCCCCCGAAGAAAAACGATATCCATGGACCAAACTAGTGAGAGAGACAGCCAGGACGGCCCTGCCGCAAAAAAGGGGCGGATAGCTGGAGCAATATGCCCAGGGCGCTACGCTGAGGCCTAAAGCGGGGGTAGGTCCCGAGGTCATCCGCGACTTCGAGTGTCAGAACTGTAGCATCTAATGTTCGAGACAACGGAAACGGCCAGCTAGCGGCCCGGACGGGGGCCCCTAATTCCCCTCTGCGGGAGTCACCCCCATTTCCTAAACCGGAGGTGGCGTCACATAACTGTGTCACAGCACTGGCTACGCTTGGGGGGCCGGGATTGCGCCCGACCACGGAAATACAGCGCCGTCCAAGCGACCATATTCCGCTTGGACGGCGTTGGCTTACGAGGTGTCTAATTGGCAGCAATGTCCTAATTAGGACAGCACGGGCAAAGCCACCGCCCGGAGGCCAAGCCTGCTGGCGAGCGTCCGCACGGGCGCAGGGCAGGATGAGAGCCTGTCATGCTGTTCGAGCGACGCCCTGGTCTATTGCCGCCCGGCGTCGCGTGAGTCGATTTCGAGGACCATCGAGCAAGGCTGAGGCGTCCAAGCTGAACGACGAGATGCCCGAGAAGGCGAACTTATGAGGCAGACGTGCCGGACAATTCGGGCGAGTTGCACGCCTGAAGGCGCGCAGCACCTCATCGACGATTTGAAGAAACAATTGGCCGAACGAAAGTAAAAGAACCGCTGGAATTCCAGCGGTTCTCTTGTGTCGGTTATCGAGTGGTCGTGGGGGCAGCCGGGGCCGCGGGTGACGGAGCAGTGGTCGGGGCCGTCGGCGCCGACGGGCGCGTGGTGCTCGATCCGATCGTAGTTCCGGGTGCTGAGTTGTCAGCCGTTCGGTTGTGGTTCCAAGGTGCCCACATAAACAGAACGGCGAGAATGGCGAGACCAGCATGAGGGCGATCATTCCGCGGCCTATTCCGGCCCGGCGGTTCTCGCCCCCGGTCAAATGTCGCGATTTAAATTATTGTCTGTCATTTCACTTCTCCACAACTGCCCACGCTCCCTACCGATGCGATACACAATGGTTCCTCAGGTTAGAATGAAGACTGGCAGCTCTTCCCTTACGTGAGGGGCGTATTCGCTGGCAATCCGTGCGCACATTCTGCCAGCGCGAATTTCACTACGTACCCGCGATGCCGACTGCAAATATTAACAAACTCATCTCCGCAAAGCTCGGCTTCCTTTTGATACGATGGGCAGATAGCGAACGGGTTCCGTGATAACCCCTGCGATCGTTTCATTGACGAGACGACGGCGGCATGAGGAGCAACCTTTAAAGCACCCGCCCGTTGCCCCGCATGACAGACACTACACAAGACAAGCGAGCATCGAGCTCTTCCCCGGAAGCCGGTCACAAGGCCGATACGGGCAAGCCGATAGAGACCACCGAGCAGCTGAGGATCGCAATCGACCAAGGCAA
>NZ_JAFCMC010000055.1:0-35485 GCF_018130085.1 Bradyrhizobium sp. AUGA SZCCT0169
CTCCGTCCAGCCAGCATGGTGAATCAGAAACCTACTGATTTGGGAATCCCAAATCGATTCAACCTAACTCCATCCCGGTTTAGCCGCGAACGCACACAATCCGGTGAACGCGCAAGACAGAAACGGCGACCAACGGTCACGCGCCAGTGAAAGGCATCCGATGATCGTACGGTTCGGCCGCGGCCTAAGCATCCTGCTCGCATGGTTCATCCTGAGCCAAACCAGCCCGGCCTTGTCTCCTCCGCCCTCGCCTGCGCTTGCTGCACCAATGAAGGTCAGCGCAACGTCGCCACGGTGGCGCTGGATTCCGGCAAGCAGCAGGAGATTGAAAGCCTGCGTTTCGGCAGCAAGGCGACCTTGTTCACGGGCGAAGGCGACGTCGAGGGCATCCAGGGCATCGCCACGCCCGCCGGCACCTACAAGCTTTCGGCGCAATGGCGCGAGGACAGGCTCGTGCTTTCATTCCGCGACGCCGCCGGCCACACCGGCACATTAGCGTTGACGCGTTCCCCAACGATCTCGGTGTTCGAGGTCGACCCGCGCGACCGGCCCGACAGGGGCCAGGGACCGACGCTCTACAAGGAATGGAAACTGTCAGCGCCCGCCTCAGGCAGCGGCGTCTTTCAGCCCGGTATCGCAAGGCAGCAGATCCTGACGCTGATCCTGCAGGGCGGCGGCAACTCCTGCACCTCCGGGGTCGACTTTACGCACTGGACGCTGGTGATGCAGGGTCCGAAAGCCAATTACACGCTGTACGGCAATCTGGTGCGGTAAAACGCCCTTGTGATATGCTCCCCAACAAGTGGCCCAAGAGAGCGCCGCATCAGGGGAGATCAGCATGAATTTTTCGCAAATCACGTTGACGGCCGCACTCGCCTTGACCTCCTTCGCCGCATCTGCCGCAGATTATCCGGCGCCCAAACAGGGCGACTGGATCGCCAGGGATTTCAAATTCCACTCCGGCGAAACCATGGAGCTGCGGCTGCACTACACCACGATCGGCGAGCCGACCGGCCAGCCGGTGCTGGTGCTGCATGGATCGGGCGGCTCCGCCACCAACATGCTGACGCCGACCTTTGCCGGCGAATTGTTCGGCCCCGGCCAGCCGCTCGACGCGGCGAAGTACTACATCATCATCCCGGACGGGCTCGGCCACGGCAAATCGTCAAAGCCCTCCGACGGCATGAAGACGGCATTCCCGAAATACAATTATGAGGACATGGTCGACGCGCATTACCGCCTGCTCAAGGAAGGCCTCGGCGTGAAGCACCTGCGGCTGGTGATCGGTAATTCGATGGGCGGCATGCACACATGGATCTGGGGCGGCAAATATCCGCAGTACATGGACGCGCTGGTGCCGATGGCCGCGCAGCCGACCGAGATGGCGGCGCGCAACTGGATGCTGCGGCGGATGATGCTGGAAACCATCCGCAACGATCCCGACTACAACCGCGGCAACTACGTCACCCAGCCGCGCATGATGAAATACGCCATCGCCGCCTATGGCATCGCCACCGGCGGCGGCACGCTGGCCTATCAGATGCTGGCGCCGACGGGCGCGAAGGCGGACAAGATGGTGGACGACCGGCTGGCGCTGCCGATTACGGCCGATGCCAACGATTTCATCTATCAGTGGGAAGCCTCGCGCGACTACAATCCGTCCGCGGGCCTCGACAAGATCGAAGCGACGCTGCTGGCGATCAACGCCGCCGACGATGAGCGCAATCCGCCGGAAACCGGCGTCACCGATGCCGCGATGAAACGCGTCAAGAACGGCCGCCTGTTCCTGATCCCGGCTTCGACCGAAACGCGCGGACACCTCACCACCGCCAACGCCGCATTCTACAAGAAGCAGTTGCAGGGGTTGCTGCAGGCCGCGCCGCAGCGGAACATGTGAGCCGGCGCACAAACCGGATCGCCCGATAGTGGCAGAGCCTATCCGGTAACAGCCGGGCTTACGCCTTGAGACTGCGCCCGGGGGAAGCCTCGACATATTCGATATCGCGGCCGAAACCGGTCAAAGCCGCCTTCAGAGCTTTGACATCCTTGGCGTCGGCCTTCGCGACGGTGAAAATCGACGCGAGCTTCGGACGCTTCTGGCCGGGATACAAACTTTTCGCAACGAAACCCGCACGCTCAAGCGCGTCGACAATCTCCTGACGCCTGTCGTGGTCGACGGAATCGCTGAATTTGAACTGGACCGACATTCCCCTTAGTTGGGCCACCCCCGTTGCCTAATCAAGCCGACTTCCATCCGCTATGCCTGCTTTTTCGCCTTCTTTTTTGCTTTCTTCCTAGCCTTCTTTTTTGCTTTCTTCTTCGCACCCGGCTTCGCCAGCGCAGCCGCGAGATCAAGCAGGCCTGAACCGTATTCCTGCGTGAACTTCTTTTTCTTCATCCCGGCCACCTTCTTGGCCGTCGAGGTCAGCCGCTCCACCACGGCGTCGGCCGCGGCTTTCGACTTTGCGGTACGGCCATAAACCAGTGCGGCCGCGCCGGCCACATGCGGCGTCGCCATCGATGTGCCCGGCCAGGAGTCGTAGTCCGTGGTGTCCGCAAAGCTCGCCTTGACGCGCGGCACGGTGGACAGGATGTTGACGCCGGGCGCCACCAGCCCGATATGCGCGCCGGTGCAGGAGAACGACGCCCGCCTGTCGGTTTCGTCGGCGTCGACGGCAAGCGCGCCAGGGTAACCGGCCGGGAACTCCTTCGGATTACCCTTCTCGAACTCGTTGCCCATGGCAGCCACGACGACCACGCCGGCATCCGCCAACTCCTGGAAAATGGCGGCCTCCGCCCTGGAATTTTCGGTGCCACCGATGCTGAGGTTGACGACCTTGATGTCCGAATCGAGCGCGGCCGCCAATGCCTGGCTGTAATACTCGAAGTTGAAGTTCTGCTCGGCGCTTCCGGGCTTCGGATCGTCGAATATCTTCCAGCAATGCAACCGGCAATTGGCGACGCCGGCGACCCCGATCGAATTATTGACGATGGCGGCGATCGTGCCGCTGACATGCGTCCCGTGACCGAGAAAGTCCCGGGAGACGTTGCCGTCATGGTGATAGGCGTCGATCGCTTTCTTGAGGTCGGGATGCCCCTCGTCGATGCCGCTGTCCAACACCGCGACATGGATCTTGCTGGCGTCGGGATGCGATCCGTCGAACCACCGGATCGCACGCAGTCCCCACTGGCGATTGACCATGGGATCCGCCTTGCTCAGCCAGCGGTTTGGAACGGGCTCGACCAGATCGATTGCTTTCGAGGCCCGCAGCCGCTTCAGCAGCGCGGTGGTGGCTTTCTTTTCCTTGACCTCCACGAGTTGAAATCCGGTCAGGGATTTTCTCGAATTGGTCGACGACCTGGCGAGAGCACCATGAACGGATGCGAGCGCCATGACTCCAGGCCGCGAAACCTCCGTCCCCCGCCGGTAACAAAAAGCGGCTTCATCGACTGAAGACCGGCTTCGTTCCTGAGCATTTCGAGCGGGCCGGCAACCTCGTCCGGCATGGCACGCGCCGCCATGCGGGCGGTCGCCGTCGAGGCCAATGGGCTTGCCGCGACGTGTCTGACGGCAGATGTCTTGAAGCGGATAATGAACTGGCCCGCGACGTGGTTGCTCTGGGAGGAAGTGCGCAGTTCCGCATGTCGTCGTGATCTGCCAGCGGTTTCGACTTGCCTTGTACGTTGTGTTGCCATGGGCCAATTCCTTCAAATAGTAGGAATAAAATAATACCCGTTATAAGCGAAAATATCCTCCCGCGCTACTCCGAACAAGAGCCCGGGACCGGCAATGTCGACGGCACCGCGCAAGTGATGCTAAGGCAACGTTGTGCTGGATGTGAGCGCTCGATGTCGTCGCACCGCTTTCGCTTGATTGCACTTGGTCTGTCCGGAGTGATCGAAGGCTCGCACCAGGGCCACGCCGACTTCCGCTTCGGCAAACGCATCTTCGCTACGCTGGGCCATCCCGACGAAAACTGGGGCACGGTGAAGCTGACGTACGAGCAGCAATCGATGCTGGTAGAGGCGGAGCCCGAAATCTTCCGCCCGGTGCCGGGTGGATGGGGCAAACAGGGCTACACCAATGTTCGCCTGGCCAAGGCCAATGCGGCGACGCTAAAAAGCGCGCTGACAATGGCCTGGCAGAATGTCGCGCCGAAGGCATCCGCCAAGCGACGCGGGATGACGCAATAGCGATTGCTGCAATCCCATAGTTCCTTTCCATTGCTGCATCATCCGTCGACCTGCCGGGGTATTCGAAGCTCGGGACAACTACCCCATGGGACGTTGCGCGCGCGATTCTTGTCGGGGGTACCTTTCAGCCCGGCATGCAGAACGTTCACGTCCTGCAACTCGTATCGGCCGGTGGCAAAGTCATGAGAAAAGATCACGTCAATGGTTGTGTGCGACCATATCAGGCAAAGAACACACACAGGCGCGAAACGCACTTGCGGCAAGTAGTATGTGAAACGGACACGCGAACCGGAGCGATCCCCTCGCGCGTCCGGCACTTCCTGAGTCTGGACGTATTCTGCGCCCATGCTGCGCATAACGGCATGGCCTGAAGCCAGCAGCCGATTCATGGACGCGCCGGGCCCGGCAAGTTCTCTGACATGTGAGAGAAGCTGATCATTGATATTGCTGTTGAAGGTTGCTGTCGGGCCTCGAAAGCCATTGTCCGACGGCCAAAACACCCCATTCGACAGACCGGGCCATACTGTCCAGCGTTGCGCGCCGGCCCGAGACAGGATGCGCTCGTATTCAGCAACGCTAATCGAACCGACGGCGCATTTCTCCAGCCCGACGAGTTCGGTAAAGCTGAAAGCCCAGAGCAAGACGGGGAGCGCAAACAGCAATCCCACGGGTGAAAGCAATCCTATCGCAATCTTCGGGTTCGTGCTCAACGCGTTTCCAATCGTGAAGATTGACCGTAGAGCGGTTCCTTCCCCCGATCACGGGGGGTCAGGCCGGATATTAGGCAACTTGCTGCGCACAGCTCACCACGAATCTGCGCGCACGGTCGATAGCACGTTCGTGCTGCGCTTATTTCAAGCCAGCAATCAGCTCGGCGCGACGAATGAGCTAGCCTCGCCTCGCATCAAACTGTGTAAGGACGATCAGCCAGCAGTCCCGATTTCGCACCGCATCAATTCCACTTCACTATCGTGCCAGCGCCACGATCGCGGCAATCCGATCGCCGAAGCCGTGGTGCTTACGTGCTTCATCGTGGCAGCATCATCAGCTGTTTTGTGCCGGCGGACGCGGTGCAAGATATCGGCAGCGTCCGGGACCGTAGGACCGTTCCAAAAGATAATGGGTGGTCGCCGGAATATCGCGATGGTACCTTCACGTTATCGCGCCGCATTCATTCAGGAGATTCGCCTTGACCGACTTTGCCGCCAGCGACCTCGCCGCGATCTATCCTGCCCCCTCGCCGCGCGTGATCGCGAAGGCGCGGCCCGAGATCGACGTGCATGCGAAGAAGTTCATCGGCATGTCGCCGTTTTGCGTGCTGGCTACATCGGGCTCGGACGGCGCCGTCGACGCCTCGCCGCGCGGCGGCAATCCCGGCTTCATCCATGTCGCCGGACCGAAGGCGCTGCTGATGCCGGACCGCTCCGGCAACAACCGGATCGACAGCTTTCGCAACATTGTCGAGGGAAGCGGCTTCGTGCAGCTGATCTTCTTCGTGCCCGGGATCGACGAGACGCTACGCGTCGGCGGCAAGGGCAAGGTATCGGCGGATCCCGAACTGATGGCGTCGATGGTGGAGTTCGGCAAGCCACCGCGCGCGGTGCTGCACATCGACGTGCACGAGGCCTATTTCCACTGCGGCAAAGCACTGATGCGCTCAAAGCTGTGGGCGGGCGATACGCGGGTGGAACGCGCCGTGATGCCCAGCATCGGCGAAGTCATTCACGACCAGACCGGCCTTGGCGAGCGGGAAAGCCAGGAAATGATTTACGAGCGCTACAAGACGCAGCTGTAAGGGAAGGTCGAACCTGGTGCGGTTGCCGGGATCAGCGATCGGTCGCAGGGCTGCTTGCGCTACCGGCCAGGCGAAGTTGGGCCAGCCGCACTTCCCTGTCTGCAATCCATTGCTCTACTTTTTGAGCCTGGCTTGAGCCGAACTCGAATTCCCCCATCGGCGTGCCCGCATCGATCCATCGCCGGTTGCTGGCAGGCAAGAACCAGACAAGCACGGCAATAGCCGCCGCCACGGCCACAGCGAGCGCGCCCATCACGAAATCGGCCCACAAGAGATAGCCAAGGAAAACGGCAAGCGCGGCGAGCATGAACATGCTGCCGCGCTTCATCACCCGCCCATTACGCTCGAGATGCGCATAATGCGATCTCAGCTCCGCCAGCTCTCGCTCGAGCCGGGCAATTTCCTCAGAGGGCGCCATCGCGCCTCCGCTCAGTGCTCGCTCTCGAGCCCGCCGACATGCTTCTGGGTGTAGAGCTCAAGCCCGATGCGCTTGATCAGGTCGAGCTGGGTCTCGAGGAAATCGATGTGATGCTCCTCGTCCTTCATCAGCTGCTCGAACAGGTCGCGTGAGACGTAATCCTTGACACCGTGGCAGTGGGTAGCGGCTTCCTGGTAGAGCGCGCGCGCGGATATCTCGGAGGCCAGATCGCATTCGATGATTTCCAGGACGTTCTGGCCGATCCGCAAGGGATCGAGAACCTGCAAGTTGGGAAAGCCGTCGAGGAACAGGATCCGGTCGGTGAACTTGTCGGCGTGTTCCATCTCCTCGATGGATTCCTTGCGCCAGACCTTGGCCATATTCAGCAGGCCCCAATTGTTCAGGAGCCGGTAATGCAGCCAGTACTGGCTGATCGCGGTAAGCTCGCTGCGCAGGCCCTTGTTGAGATAATCGATGACTTTTGGGTCGCCCTGCATTGGTGCACTCCGGGTTTTTGAGGCCAAATCGGCCCGAAACGGTATTTAGAACGTTTCTAAATCAGTTTGGAGGCAAGAGCAATGGTTCCCGCAAAAAAGCGGTGGGGAACCGATCTATCCAGCGGATTGGGAAGGTATCAGGAGGCGGCGAGCGCGAACTCGTGGGCCTGCTCCTCGGTCACGGCGTGACTATGCGGGCAGCCCGAACAGCAGGCCTTGGCGCAGGGACCCAGCGCTTCGTCGATGATGGCCTTGATGGTACGCGCGCAGCGACCGCACTCGGCGCTGCAGCCGAGGCATCCGTAGATCTGCTTCGGATTGCGCGGCAGGTCCGAAGCTGCACTGACGGCATTGCGGACATCATGGTCGCTGAGGACGTTGCAGGAACAGACAATCATGAAGTCGGCAGGCCCTTCGGTGATGCTCGTGATCATCGATATTGAAGGGCCGGCCCCGATGCAAAAGGAAAAACCGTACTTTCAAGCAATTCCAAACTGACGCCGGAGCAGTTTGGAACGAGTCTAAAAAGTCCTTGTCTAGCAGGCACAAATGGCAGATTTCCGAGGTAGCTCCGTAACGTCAATCGCTATCACTGCTCCCGTTGTCACTGTCACTGTCACTGTCGCTATCGCTGTCACTGTCGCTATCACCACCGCTGTCGTCTCCCCCGCTATCGTTGCTGCAGGAATCGCTCGACGAGCTGGAATTTTCAGACGGATTGGAACTGTCGGACGAACAGTTCGAAGTGAAATTGTCGGTCGGGCTGGAATTGCTGGACGAGCAGTTCGAACTGGAATTGTCGCTGCTGAACAGGTTGGCGATACTCCAGCCAGCGCTGCCGCCGCCGCTGCTGGAACCAACGCTGTAATCATTGCGGTCGCGGTCGCTCGCCGAGATGCTGCGCCATACGCTGGTATCCTGCGTCCGGGTCATCATCCAATAGCACATCGCTGACATGCTGCCGGCCGCGATCAGAAATGTTGTCACGTCGCTCATCCCGGAATCCTCTTCAAAAGCGGCTGGGAAAGGGGCCTTTTGCACCGCAATGAAGCCCAACCGCACGCCCCTTCGTCGCCAAATGAGGCGATGCCGTTCATTGATAATTTCAGCAAAATATGGAACTTTCCGCTGCGACGGACCGCTTTCCCCGCCGTCCTTTTGCTCCATCAGAAAGGTGAGGCCCATGAAGAAGACATTGATGGCGCTGACTGCCGTCACCGCTTTGGCTGTGTCCGCGGTAACTGTTCCAGCTCCCGCCCATGCGCAGCGTGGCGTAGCGGCCGGCGTCGCAGCCGGATTGATCGGCGGCGCCATTGTCGGCGGCGCGATCGCCTCGCAGCACGGCTATTACGGTGGTCCGGGCTATTATGCGCCGGCCCCGGGCTATTACGGCGGCCCGGCCTATGTTGCCGAACCCGGCTACGGTCCGGACTGCATCTGGCAGAAGCAGCGCTTCTGGGACGGCTATGGCTGGCGGGTCCGCAGCGTCCGGGTTTGCGACTAAACACCCGTTCACCTTCATTAAATCGCACGCCAAGTCCCGGAAACCCGATGGGTTATCCGGGACTTGGCCATTCCATGGCCAGAAAAAACCGCTTTTTTCGACCATCAAGACTGCACGTTTACTTTCGGTTGACCGTTGTGCGCTTTTTTGACTGACGGCCAATTCGAGTACGGCGTGTGTGCCTAACCCTAAACCCGGCGTCGGCTGATCAGGCGCCACCTCCAGGAGAGCCCCCAACATGAAGAAGACATTTGCTGCCTTCGTCGCGGCCGCAACGATTGCCGGTTCGCTCGCTGCGGCACCCGCACCCGCGAACGCCCAGCGCGGCGTGGCAGCTGGCGTGGTCGGCGGCCTGATCGGCGGCGCGATCATCGGTGGCGCGATCGCCTCCAGCCGCCCCGCTTACGGCTACGGCGGGCCGGTCTATGTGGAAGACGCCCCCCCGGCCTGCCGCCTGGTTCGCGAGCGCTTCTGGGACGGCTACGGCTGGGCCTACCGCCGCGTCGAAGTCTGCCACTGATCTGACCGACCGGCGCGCCTGCGCGCCTTGCGAGTTCAAGCCCGGCCGGGATCCTCGGCCGGGTTTTTTCGCTTGTTTCTCCTCATCCCCGGACGAACGCACTTGCGTTCGCTCGGGAGGAGCGGTCGTCAGGCCGCGTCTCGAAGGATGCAGGCCCGTCTGTGGCCTCATGGTTCGAGACGGCGCGTTGCGCCTCCTCACCATGAGGATAGACCGCGTCAGCGCGACGAGCTGATCGAACGCAGCACCGCTTCGCTCGGCCAGCAATCGACCTTCAATCCCGCGGATTTCTGATAGGCCCCCAGCGCCGCGCGGGTCTGCATGCCGGCCTTGCCGTCGAGCTTGTCCTTGTAGAGGCCGATCCGCGTCAGATGACGCTGCATGGCTTCGACGTCCTTGCTGCGCATTTGCGTCGATGCCGACCATGGCGTCGCGAACGGCAACGGGTTCGACATGCGGTCGGCGAGATGGCCGACGAACAGCACGTACAAATCAGAAAAGTTATATTCCTTGATCACGAAGTAGTTCTTGGTGGTCAGGAACGCCGGACCATAGATGCCTTCGGGCTGCAGCAGCGAGGCCGGCTGGGCCTGTTCGACCGCACTCAGCTTCGCGCCGCGCACCGGCACGAACCCTGCGCGCAGCCATTCGCCGATCGGCTTGCTCACCTCGGGCACGCCCATGGTGCAGTCGGCATTACCAGGCGCACGCACTTCATAGGCCCAGCGCAAGCCCGGCTGCCAGCCTTTGTTGACGAGTTGCTGGGCGGCGGAGGCGAGCGCGTCGGGTACCGAATTCCAGATGTCGATGCGGCCGTCGCCATCGAAATCGACACCATGCTTGTAATATTCGCCCGGCAGGAATTGCGTCAGGCCGGTGGCGCCGGCCCAGGACGAGCGCATGTCCTTGCGCGTCACCGCGCCCTCGCCGAGGATCTTCAGCGCCAGAATGAATTCGGCGCGGTACTGATCCTTGCGCCGGCCGATATAGGCCTGCGTCGCCACCACGCGCACGGTGTCGTAAGGCAATCGATGACGGCCATAATCGGTTTCGCGGCCCCAGATCGCGAGCACGACCGTCGCGGGCACGCCGAAGCGGCTCTCGATCTGGCTGAGCGCTGTGCGATGCTTTTGCATCAGCCTCTGCCCCTCCGCCGCCAGCCGCGCGATCGACGCCTCCTTCACGTAATCGGCCGGCACCTGCACGAACTCGGCCTGCGACGGCGCGCCCGTAGCGGGCCGTCCCGGCAGGATCAAATCGGGCAATTTGTAATCCGGCTCGAGGCCGCGGGTTTCGGCGTCAAACGTCGCCCGCGAAACGCCGGCGGCCTGCGCCTCCGGCCACAGGGAGGCGATGAACTGCGTGAAACCGGCATCCGCGGCGCGGGCTGGGCAAGGCGGCAGCAGAGCCACCAACAGGAGACCAATGGCAGGCAGCGAGCGTACCGCCAATCGTAATGCCTCGCTCACGCGTCGGTCAGGTCGAGACGCCGCTCGATACGCTCGATGCGCACGTCCATCCGGTCGAGCCGATTGGACATATTGGCATACTGGTTCTCGAGATTGCCGACGCGATGCTTGATCTCGCGAATTTCATCGCGCACGTCATCGATCGCCCCACGAATATGGCGCAAATGCTCAAGCACGATGTTGTCCGTGTCAGCCATGGTGCAAGACTATCATAGCACCCCGTCATTGTGAACCACGACGCTGGGTCCTGACACCGCCCCACCGCCCCTAATGCGAGACGGCGTGTTTGGCATTCTCCGTGGAATCATTCGACAGCTTGTCGACATAGGCAATGCCGATCGCCGACAGAATGAAAACCGTGTGGATGATGGTCTGCCACATCACGCCGGTTTCGGTGTAGACGCTCTTGCCCGAGGCCAATGCACCGGCCTCGATGAAAGTGCGCAACAGATGGATCGACGAGATGCCGATGATCGCCATCGCGAGCTTGATCTTGAGCACGCTGGCATTGACGTGGCTGAGCCATTCCGGCTGGTCGGGATGCCCTTGCAGATTGAGCCGGGAGACGAACGTCTCGTAGCCGCCGACGATGACCATCACCAGGAGGTTCGAAATCATCACCACGTCGATGAGGCCGAGGACCGCCAGCATGATCTGCTGCTCGCTGAAATCGAAGGCGTGGGCGAACAGGTGCCACAATTCCTTCAGAAACAGCACGACATAGACGCCCTGCGCGACGATCAGGCCGATATAAAGCGGCAATTGCAGCCAGCGCGAGCTGAAGATCAGCATCGGGATCGGACGTAATGCCTTCCTCTCAGCTGGGGGCGGCAAGGGCGTTTCCGGCGTCATGGACATGATCGGGGATCTCTCTGTGCGGGACTCAAGTGGGCAATCGCGGCCAATCTAATAGCCGGATATGGCACATTCCGGACGAGCGGAACTGAGCGGCCATTTGGCGCAGGCGGAGTAGCGCCTGCGACACGGCTTCGTCATCTCAACGCGAACCACAACTCAGCGCGTCAGCTTCTTGTACTTCACGCGATGCGGGATGATGGAATCCTGGCCCAGTCGACGCATCTTGTCCTTTTCGTAATCCTGGAAATTGCCTTCGAACCATTCGACATGGCTGTCGCCTTCGAAGGCCAGGATGTGGGTGGCGATACGGTCGAGGAACCAGCGATCATGGCTGATGATGACGGCGCAGCCGGCGAAATTCTCCAGCGCCTCTTCCAGCGCGCGCAGCGTGTCGACGTCGAGATCGTTGGTCGGTTCGTCAAGCAGCAGCAGGTTGGCGCCGGACTTGAGCATCTTGGCCAGGTGCACGCGGTTGCGCTCACCGCCCGACAGCGCGCCGACCTTCTTCTGCTGGTCGGCGCCCTTGAAGTTGAACGACGAGCAATAGCCGCGCGAGTTGACCTCACGCTTGCCCAGGAGGATCAGTTCATTGCCGCCGGAGATTTCCTCCCACACGTTCTTCTTGCCGTCGAGGTCGTCGCGCGACTGGTCGACGTAACCGAGATGCACGCTTTCACCGACGGTGATCGTGCCCTTGTCCGGGATTTCCTGCTGGGTGATCATGCGGAACAGCGTGGTCTTGCCGGCGCCGTTGGGGCCGATCACGCCGACGATGCCGCCTGGCGGCAGCTTGAAGGTGAGATCGTCGATCAGCATGCGGTCGCCAAAGCCTTTGCTGAGGCCTTCGAAATCGACGACGTTCTGGCCGAGCCGCTCGGCCACGGGAATCGTGATTTGCGCGGTCTGGGTCTGCTTCTCGCTGGCCTGTTTCAACAGGTCCTCGTAACGCTGGTAACGCGCCTTGGACTTGGCCTGGCGCGCCTTGGGCGAGGATGCGATCCATTCCTGCTCACGGGCGAGCGTCTTCTGATGCGCGACGTCCTCGCGGCCTTCCTGCTCGAGGCGCTTCTGCTTCTGCACCAGCCAGGACGAATAATTGCCCTCGTAGGGAATGCCCTTGCCGCGATCGAGCTCGAGGATCCAGCTCGTGACGTTGTCGAGGAAGTAGCGGTCATGGGTCACGATCAGGATCGCGCCGGGATAGTTGCGCAAGTGGCCTTCCAGCCACGACACCGACTCGGCGTCGAGATGGTTGGTCGGTTCGTCCAGCAGCAGCAGGTCCGGCTGGTCGAGCAGCAGCTTGCATAGTGCGACGCGGCGGCGCTCACCGCCCGACAGCTTGGTGACGTCGGCATCGTCGGGCGGGCAGCGCAGCGCGTCCATCGCCTGGTCGACCTTGCTGTCGAGATCCCAGAGGCCGGCAGCCTCGATCTCGTCCTGCAGCTTGGTCATCTCGTCGGCGGTCTCTTCCGAGTAGTTCATCGCCAGTTCGTTATAGCGATCGAGGATCGCCTTCTGCTTGGCGACGCCCAGCATGACGTTCTCGCGGACCGTCTTGGTCTCATCGAGATGCGGCTCCTGCTCGAGGTAGCCGACCCGGGCGCCCTCGGCGACCCAGGCCTCGCCGTTATATTCCTTGTCGAGGCCGGCCATGATCCGCAGCAAGGTCGATTTGCCGGAACCGTTGACGCCGAGCACGCCGATCTTGGCGTCCGGGTAGAACGACAAATGAACGTTATCGAGCACCTTGCGGGTCGGGTAGCTCTTGGTCAGACCCTGCATGAAATAGACGAACTGGCGAGCCATCGCGATCCCTTGAAACCAGAGGATTTATGGAAATTTTGCTGCCGCTGATGTAGCGGCGCGGCCCCCAAAGGGCAACCGCGGGAACGCGTTTTCTGTTCGTTCACCACGGATGAATACGGGATGGTCACCATGTGCGCCCATGTGTGCGCCGGATCACGACAATTGAAACCAACTTTTAATAAATCAGGCCAAAAGTCGTTCAAGACGCCGAAAAACGGCGTCTCCGCGGCGAAACCGCGAATGGCAACCAGAGACCCTCGTCATGGCGACGACCAACTCAGCATCCCTTTCCACCCCGGCGCACGGCCACGGCCTTGCCAAGCCGCTCGCCGAACTCCGCAACTTCTGGCGCCAGTTCGTGGCCAAGGCCTTCAACACCTACCGTCCGGAACTGCACTATATGCGCGGCCCCGGCCCCGCCTGGCGCGCCAAGCACCTCGCCCGCTCGAACTGAGCTTCCCGGAATTTTGACCTGGCCCTGCTTTTAGGCCGCTTGCGCGCCTGTCGATTGCGCGCGACCATGGTTATCTCCCCTGACGGCCCATTCCGCCGTCACCCTCGCCATGATCGGACTTTCCAATGACGCGGCTGCGCTGTGCAATCCTCGACGACTATCTCGATGTAGCCTTGAAGGTCGCGGACTGGTCCGAAATCGCCGACCGGGTCGATGTCACCGTCTTCAACCAGCCGTTTGCGAACGCGGAAACCGCCGCCAGTGCGCTGAAGGATTTCGAGATCATCTGCGCGATGCGCGAGCGCACGCCGTTTCCGCGCACGATGTTTGCGGCGCTGCCGAAACTGAAACTGCTGATCACCTCCGGCATGCGCAACGCCGCGATCGACATGGAAGCCGCCAAGGACCACGGCGTGCTGCTGTGCGGCACGCAATGGGGCCGCGATCCCACCGCGCCGCTGACCATGGGCCTGATCCTGGAATTGACCCGCAATATCGGCCGCGAGAATGCGCGCATGCATGCCGGCGAGCCCTTGCAGAAATTCGTCGGCATGGAGATCGAGGGTCGGACACTCGGCGTGATCGGCCTCGGCAAGCTCGGCACCAAAGTGTCAAAACTAGCGCAGGCCTTCGGCATGAACGTGATCGCCTGGAGCCCGAATCTCACGCCCGAAAAGTGCGCGGAAGCTGGCGTCGGCTACGCTACCAAGGAAGAGCTGTTCGCCACATCAGACATCGTCACCATCCATGTCGTGCTGGGCCCGCGCTCACGCGGGCTGGTCGGACGGGAAGATCTCGCCCGCATGAAGCCGACCGCCTACCTCGTCAACACGGCGCGAGGGCCAATCGTCGATGAAGGCGCGCTGCTGGAGGTGCTGACCGAGCGAAAGATCGCGGGCGCCGGCATCGATGTGTTTTCGGTCGAGCCGCTGCCGGTCGACCATCCCTTCCGCAAGCTCGACAACCTCGTGCTGACGCCGCATCTCGGCTACGTCACCGAGGACAGCTTTCGCAACCACTACCGCCAGATGGTCGAAGGCATCGACGGCTGGTTCAAGGGCGAGGCGCCAAGGAAGCTGGCCTGAGGCCGCAGGTCTCAGTCAGGCCGCCGCCTTCTCCGCCGCTTGCCTCGCGACCATTGCAAATCCGTTGCGCCAGGATGCATAGGCCGGCCGCCAGCCCAGTTCCTGCCGGGCCTTGGCGTTCGATCCTCCGCGCACCTTGGTCATCATCGAGACCATGTGCTCACCCGCCAGGAGCCGGCCGAGCCAGGCCGGTACGTGAAACGGCCGTTTGGCGCCGAGAATGCCTGACAGCGCGGGCAGCCAATCCCTGACTTGCGCCGGTTCGTCGTCGACGATGTTGTAGATGCTGCCGGGCCTGCCATGCTCGACGGCGGCTACCGTCGCGGAAGCCGCGTCCTCGACATGCACGAAAGACCACCAGCCGCCGCCGTCGCCGATCAGCGGCACGCGGCGATGGCGCAGCTGGCCGATCATGGCCGGCGACAGCATGCCGGTATCGGGTCCATAGAACGATCCATAGCGCAACACGATGCCTTCGGGCGCGACTGAGGCGGTCACGGCACGCTCCAGATGCTGGATCGCTTCGAGCGTAGGGCGCAACTCCTGCGGCGGATCAGGATCGAGTTCGTCGGCCTCGGTCTTGACCGGTCCGCCACCGCTGCCATAGGTCCAGCCGCAAAAGCTCTGGGCGATGAAACGCTTCGCGCCGGCATCGCGCGCGGCAACCAGCAGAAAATCGGTTCCGCGCGTCCGCAGCTGATTGGTGGCGCTGAAGGCGCGATCGAAACGGCGCAGATCCGTCACCGCGGCAAGATCGGTCATCTCGTCGATGACGACATCGGGATTCGCCGACATCACGGCGGCATGAACGGCCGGTGCGTCGAGGCCGTCGGCCACGACCGGTTCGGCCCCCAGCCGTTTGATGGCCTCGGCCTTCGCCGCCGTCCGCGTCATGCCGGTGACGGAATGACCGGCCGCAACCAATGCAGGAACGAGTTCGCGGCCAACGGCGCCGGTGGCGCCCGCAACGAAAATTCGCATGCTGAGATCCTTCCTTTGCCGCCCAGCCTCGTTGTCGGCGGCAAATAGTCGGAAGGAATGTGAATTCAAGCGCGCGCCCACCTCGCGCCCAATAAAAAAGGCACGCTTTCGCGTGCCTTTTTTAAATGATGTCGGTCCGAACCAGTGCCTAGCGCACCGTCACCGGCGCGGGCAGCGGGGGCACCACGGTCGGCTGCATGCCGGGAACCGGGGCGAGTTGCGCCTGAGTCGGCCCGCCCTGGGCGGTTGCAGGCGGCAAGCCTTGGGCAGGTGGCAAGCCTTGAGCAGGGGCCAAGCCCTGGGCAGGCGCGGCCGAAGCGGTCGCGGTTCCCGGCGGCGGGCCACCGGGCATCACGACGACGCGGGTGCCGACTTTGACGCGTTCGAACAGGTCGGACACGTCCTCGTTCAGCATGCCGATGCAACCCGACGAGACGAACTTGCCGATCGTCGAAGGCTGGTTGGTGCCGTGGATGCGGTAGACGGTCGTACCCAGATACATCGCGCGGGCACCCATCGGGTTGCCGGGGCCGCCGGCCATGAAGCGCGGCAGATAGGGCTGGCGTTCGATCATCTCGGACGGCGGATGCCAATCCGGCCACTCGGCCTTGCGGGTAACCTTCTGCACTCCGGTCCAGGTGAAACCATCGCGGCCGACGCGGACGCCGTAGCGGATCGCGCGGCCACCGCCGAGCACATAATAGAGGTAGGTGTTCGGCGTATCGACGACCAGCGTGCCGGCGGGCTCCTTGGTCGCGAACGAAACTTCCTGACGGCGCAGATGCGGCGGCAGCTGCGCGGGCGCGGCTTCCGGCTGTTCTTCGGGCGGCAGGGCTGACAGCACCAACGGCTTGCCGTCGGCGCCGACAGCCGGCTGCTGCGGTTGCACGGCGCCGGTGACGGCGGGTCCGCCGCCGACCGCTTCCGGCGGACGCATGCGGTCGTCACCCAGAACGCGACGATCATCACCACGATCCGAATAGATCACGGGTGGCGGACCGGCGGGCCGCCCGTAACGCGGATCATCTGGCGAAAGAATCGGGCCCGTAGGCATCGGCTGGCCGCGGTCCGAATAAACCGGCGCGCCGGCAGGACGACCGTAACGCGGATCATCCGGCGAAAGGACGGGGCCTGTGGGCATCGGCGGGCCGCGGTCGCTATAAACCGGGCGGCCGTAGCGGGGGTCGTTCGGCGACAGCACCGGACCAGGCGGCGGGAGCGCGGTCGAACTCTGGGCGTTCGGCGCGTCGTCGTCGTCATCGTCCAAGGCATCGAAATCGGGCGCGGGTCTGCGGCGTTCATCGACGCCATAACCACCGGGAACATACTGTCCGGCCTGGTAGCCTTGACCCTGGTAGCTTTGGCCTTGGTAGCCTTGGCCCTGGTAGCCTTGGGCCTGGGCAAGCGAGGTTCCTGCCATTGCAGCAGCGATGGCAGCGCTGATCGTCAGAATACGGTTAATCATCATCGCTCTTGTATAGTCCCCAAGCCACACCGGACCGTTAACGGCAGATGACGGAAGATAGCGGCGCATTCAAGACAAATCCGTCAAATTCGGCCCAAATCGGTCATTTTGTGATGGACCGTGAACGCTGCGGCAAAGATGCCGCACGGCGCGAAAAACATCGTCTACCAGCCCCTCGCCGCCATTGGCCGCCAATTTTGTAACAAACAGGTTCGAGACGTTGAGATACTCTCGAATCGGCCTGATTCGCGGTGCGAATCCAGCCGCTTCCCAGTGGTCACCGCGTTCCCTTGGCATCAACAGCCCTGCATGTTCCCGGCAAGGCGGAACTCGCGTCCATGCTCCCCGGTTTTCGCTTTCTGTTCGCCGCGATCGTGCTGTCGATGTCGGTTCTGGTCTTTGGGCTGGGTGCGGCGGCGCTGCTGCGTGCCTCGCATGAGCAATTTGCCAGCATCCCGTCGCGGCGGCCGCCGCCCGAACCCGTATTTGTCAGGCAGAACGAACCGCCCCAGCCGACCCTGGCCCTGCTGCGCGTCGAGCCCGATGTCGCAGAGAAGGTGCCGGACAATGTGCCGGCGACCATCATCGAGACCGTGACCCCTTCCGCGCCAGCTCCGGAAGCGCCGCCGGCTGAACCGGAAAAGACGGCTGCGCTGAAGCTGGACGAACCCGTGAAGCTGAACGAGGCCGTGCCGGACGAGACGGTGAAAGCGGAAATCCCGGCGGCAGAAACAATACCGGCTGTTCAGGCTGCGCCGGCGGAGATGCCTGCCGCCGAGACTCCTGCTGCCGAGACGCCTGCGGCCAATGAGGAAGTGAAGCTCGCGGCGATCGCGGAAACGCCGCCGCCGGCAACATCAGCCGTATCGACCGAGCCTGCGCCGGTGGCGGAAGCGCCCTCCCTGGCAGACAACCTCGCCGCGATGAAGATCGCCACGCTGGGCGGTCCTGCCGTCGCTATCCAGGAAACGGCTTCGGTGAAACCGGCGGCCGCAAAATCAGAGCGCAGCGTCAACCGGAAGCGGGCGCAGCGCGCCAAAGAGCGCCGGCGCATCGCAGCGGCGCGACGCGCGCTGCAGGCGCGGCAGGTGGTTCAGCAAACGGCCGACCCGTTTGCGCAACTAACCCCGCGCAGCAGATAATAAAACGCGCACCGCTCAGGTCGGGCCGGTCGCAACCGGCGGCCCGCCCTGCACACCCCATTCGGTCCATGAGCCGTCATACAGCGCACTGCCGCGCACGCCGAGGCGATAAAGCGCCAGCGTCAGCACCAGAGCGGAGACGCCGGAGCCGCAACTCGTCACGATCGGCGCGTCGAGCTTGACGCCGGCGCCGACAAACACCGCGCGCAGCTCCTCGAGCGACTTCATCGCACCGGTCGAGGCGTCGAACAGCTGGTTGTAGGGCACGCTGAGGCTGCCCGGAATATGACCCGAACGCAGGCCCGGCCGCGGCTCGGGCACCTTGCCCTGATAGCGCTCGTTGGCGCGCGCATCGAGCACCTGCTCGGTGCGGCTTTCGAGATTGTCGACCATCTGCTGGAGATTGCGCGTGTACCGCGGATCGAACGTCGCCTTGAACGTCGCCGGCTTCGCCGTGACCTCACCGCTGTCAATCTTGCGGCCTTCGGCACGCCACTTCTTCAGGCCGCCATTCAGGATCCGGACGTTCTGGTGTCCGAACGACAGGAACATCCACCACACGCGGGGGGCTGCGACCCATCCGCCGGAATCGTACAGCACGACCGTATCGCCGTTGCCTATTCCAAGCCCGCCGACATCGCGGCCGAACTGCTCGGCGCTCGGGAACATATGCGGCAGCGGATTGGAATGATCGGACACCGCATCGACGTCGAAGAACACCGCGCCCGGCAGGTGGGAGGCGAGATAGTCGTCCTTCGGCAGCGGCAGAATGCCCGGCATCTTGAACGACGCGTCGATGATCTTGATCTTGGGATCGTCGTAATGCGCGGCGAGCCAATCGGTGGAGACAAGCGGATCGTCGGTGGTGGTCATGTTTGATTCCAATTCTTCGGTAGTGGGGCCGTCGCCCTTCGAGGCGCGCAAGAGCACGCACCTCAGGGTGACGGGAATCGAAATTTGTCATCCTGAGGTGCGAGCGCTTGCGAGCCTCGAAGGATGACAGCCCGGCTGTCACCCCTTCTTCTTCGGCTCCCACTTCTCGACCGGGCCGCCGGCGTCGCGCCAGGCGGCGAAACCGCCGGCCATGTGCGCGACCGGCTTCAGGCCCATGTCTTTCGCGGTCTTGGCCGCCAGCGCCGAACGCATGCCGCCGGCGCAGTGGAAGATGAACTTCTTGTCCTGCTGGAAGATCGGCTTGGCGTAGGGGCTTTCCGGATCGATCCAGAATTCCAGCATGCCGCGCGTGCAGGAGAACGCGCCTGGAATTCTACCGTCGCGCTCGATCTCGCGGGGATCGCGGATATCGACGATCACGACATCGTCGCCGGCAGCCGCCTTGATCGAATCCACAGCGCTGAGGGTTTCGACCTCGGCATTGGCTTCGTCGATCAGGGATTTGATACCGCGGTGGATGGTCTGGGGCATTGATTGCACCTTTATTGTTGTCCGCTGTTGTTTTTGTTGCCGTCATTCCGGGGCGATGCGAAAGCATCGAACCCGGAATCTCGATCCAGTAAAACAACCTCGAGGTTCCGGGTTCGCTTCGCGCCCCGGAACGACGGTGAAAGCCTACCGCACCAATTCCTTCATCGCGCCTTCGAGGCCTTCGATCGTGATCGGGTACATCCGCTCCGAGAACAGCCGGCGAATGATGGTGGTGGATTCCGAATAGTCCCAGTGCTTCTTCGCCACCGGATTGAGCCACACCGCGTGCGGATAGGTGCGAATGATGCGATCGAGCCAGACCGAACCGGCCTCCTCGTTGACGTGCTCGACCGAGCCGCCGGGGACCATGATTTCGTAAGGCGACATCGAGGCGTCGCCGACGAACACCACCTTGTAGTCGTGCGGGTACTTATGCAGCACGTCCCAGGTCGGCGTGCGGTCGGTGAAGCGCCGCTTGTTCTGCTTCCAGACGCCTTCATAAAGGCAGTTGTGGAAGTAGAAATATTCCATGTGCTTGAATTCGGTCTTCGCCGCCGAGAACAACTCCTCGACCTGCTCGATATGCGAATCCATGGACCCACCGATGTCGAAGAAGACCAATACCTTGACCGCGTTGCGCCGCTCGGGGCGCATATGCACGTCGAGATAGCCGTGGTTGGCGGTCTCCTTGATCGTGGTGTCGAGGTCGAGTTCGTCAGGCGCGCCGGTGCGGGCGAATTTGCGCAACCGCCGCAGCGCGATCTTGATGTTGCGGATGCCAAGCTCGACATTGCCGTCGAGATCCTTGAACTCGCGCTTGTCCCACACCTTCACGGCGCGGTTGTTGCGGTTCTTTTCCTGGCCGATCCGCACGCCTTCGGGATTGTAGCCGTGGGCGCCGAACGGCGAGGTGCCTGCCGTGCCGATCCACTTGCTGCCGCCCTGGTGGCGGCCTTTCTGTTCCTCTAGCCGCTTGCGAAGCGTCTCCATGAGCTTGTCCCAGCCCATCGCCTCGATCTGCTTCTTCTCTTCCTCGGTGAGGTATTTCTCCGCGAGCTTCTTCAGCCATTCGGCGGGAATGTCCGCCTTCTCCATGGCGTCGAGCAGGTTCTCCAGCCCCTTGAACACGGAGCCGAACACGCGGTCGAACTTGTCGAGGTTGCGTTCGTCCTTCACCAAAGCGGCGCGGGAGAGGTAATAGAAATTCTCCACCGTCTGATCGGCGAGGTCGGCGTCGAGCGCCTCCATCAGCGTCAAATATTCGCGCAAGGTCACCGGGACCTGTGCGTCGCGCAGCGATGTGAAGAATTGCAAGAACATGGAATACAGATTGCCCGCCGGGCCGCTGACGTCAAGGGCTGGCGGATTCCCGACAGGGAAGGCCAGCGCATACCAGACAGACCTAGACCGGGAGGGTTTTTCCTCTAGAATTGAGCCATAAAGGGCTTATTCCGGCAGGGGAAATTCAATGGGGATCATAGCTGCGCTGATCATCGGCGCGATTGCGGGCTGGCTGGCCGGAAAGATCGTGCGCGGCGCGGGTTTTGGGCTGATCGGCAACATCGTGATCGGCATCATCGGCGCGCTTCTTGCGGGCTGGCTGTTGCCGCAACTGGGCGTCAACCTCGGCGGCGGCTGGATCCGCGAGATCATCAACGCCACCATCGGCGGCGTGATCATCCTGGTGATCCTCTCGCTGGTCAAACGCTGACAGGCGCGCATCACCTTCAATCGCGACCGCCGAGCCGGCGGTCGTTTACTGTTCAGGCCGAAAACGGCGCAAGAACGAACAACAAGGCAAAAAGATAGATGAAATTTACCGGCACCAAGGACTACGTCGCCACCGAAGACCTCAAGGTCGCGGTCAACGCCTCGATCGTGCTCGAGCGCCCGCTGCTGATCAAGGGCGAGCCCGGTACCGGCAAGACCGTGCTGGCCGAGGAAGTCGCCAAGGCGCTCGGCGCGCCGCTGTTGACCTGGCACATCAAGTCCACCACCAAGGCGCAGCAGGGCCTCTACGAATATGACGCGGTATCGCGGCTGCGCGACAGCCAGCTCGGCGACAGCAGGGTCTCCGACATCTCCAACTACATCAAGCGCGGCAAGCTGTGGGAAGCCTTCACCCACGACAAGCGCCCGGTGCTGCTGATCGACGAAATCGACAAGGCCGACATCGAATTCCCCAACGACCTCCTGCTCGAACTCGATCGCATGGAGTTCTTCGTTTATGAGACCGGCGAGAACATCAAGGCGAGCCTGCGCCCGATCGTGATGATCACCTCGAACAACGAGAAGGAACTGCCGGACGCGTTCCTGCGCCGCTGCTTCTTCCACTACATCAAGTTCCCCGACGCCGACACCATGGGCCGGATCGTCGACGTGCACTTCCCCAACATCAAGAAACGCCTGGTCGAGGAAGCGCTGCGGATCTTCTTCGAGGTGCGCGAAGTGCCGGGCCTGAAGAAGAAGCCCTCGACGTCGGAGCTGCTGGACTGGCTCAAGCTGCTGCTCAACGAGGACATCACCCCGGAAATGCTGCGGGAGCGCGATCCGCGCAAGCTGATCCCGCCGCTGCACGGCGCGCTCCTGAAGAACGAGCAGGACGTGCATCTGTTCGAACGACTGGCGTTCCTGAGCCGCCGCGAAGTGTAATCGCAAGACGACAGCGCCAGAACCTCGGTTCTGGCGCTTCGCTTTTGAAACGACAAAATCAACGAAAAGAAGAACAGGGAAGATGAACGTTCAAAGCCAGATTCACGCCGCCTCGCCCGGCCATACCGAGCATTTCGACGTCCTGATCGCGGGCGCCGGCATCTCCGGCGTCGGCGCGGCCTACCACCTCACCACGCAATGTCCGGGCACCAGTTTCGTTGCCCTCGAAACCCAGAAGACGTTCGGCGGCACCTGGAGCACGCACCGCTATCCGGGCATCCGCTCGGACAGCGACCTGCATACGTTCGGCTATCGCTTCAAGCCGTGGACCACGGCGCCGATCGCAAGCGCGGCTGAGATCCTCAAATATATGGGCGATGTGATCGAGGAGAATGACCTCGCCCGCCATATCCGCTACCAGCACACCATCACTTCGGCGACCTGGTCGAGCGAACAGAACCTCTGGACCATCGAGGCCACGCGGAGCGACACCGGCGAAAAGCGTCGCTTCACCACCAATTTCTTCTGGATGTGCCAGGGCTATTACCGCCACACCGAAGGCTACACACCAGAGTGGAAGGATATGGCCAGGTTCCAGGGCCAAATCGTCCATCCGCAGAAATGGCCTGAAGATCTCGACTACAAGAACAAGCGCGTCATCGTGATCGGCTCCGGCGCCACGGCCGCAACGCTGATCCCGGCGCTGGCCAATGACGTCGCGCATGTCACCATGCTGCAGCGTTCGCCGACTTATTTCCGCACCGGCCGCAACGCGATCGAAATCGCCGAGCAACTGCGGCAGTTGCAGGTCGACGAGAAGTGGATCCACGAAATCACCCGCCGAAAGATCCTGTTCGATCAGGATGCATTCACCCGCAAGACCTTCGAGGAACCGGAAGCGGCGAAGAAGGATTTGTTGTCGGCGGTGGAAGCCTATCTCGGCAAGGACTACGACATTGCGACCCACTTCACGCCAAAATATCGGCCGTGGCGGCAGCGCATCGCCTTCATTCCCGATGGCGATTTGTTCCAGGGCATCAAGTCGGGCAAGGCTTCGGTCGTCACCGACGAGATCGAGTGCTTCACCGAGAAGGGCATCCTGCTGAAATCCGGCAAGGAACTGGAAGCCGACATCGTCATCACCGCGACCGGCTTCAACCTCTCGGCCAATGGCGACATCGAATTCGCGGTCGATGGCAAGAAGCTGGATTTCGCCGATACCGTGACCTATCGCGGCATGATGTTCACCGGCGTGCCGAACCTGGTCTGGGTGTTCGGCTATTTTCGCGCCAGCTGGACCCTGCGCGTCGATCTCGTCGCGGATTTCGTGTGCCGGTTGCTCAACCACATGAAGGACACCGGCGCGAAGAAAGTGGTGCCCCAGCTGCGGCCGGAAGACCACAACATGCCGCTATTGCCGTGGATCGATCCGGAAAATTTCAACCCCGGCTACATGATGCGCGGCATGCACTTGTTGCCCAAGCGCGGCGACAAGCCGGAGTGGCAGCACAACCAGGACTACTGGGCGGAGAAGGATGAATTTCCGGCCATCGACCTGAAGGACCACGTGTTCGTTTACGGCTGACCAACCCGGATTGGGTTGAGGCTACTGAACCGCTCCCCCGCTCGGGAGCGGTTTCTTATTACCTTTCTCAGAGCAACTAAAGCCAATACTGTATACCGGAATGGACATTTTTTTGGCATAACTCATAAAATATCTCGACTTACGGCCATTAATGTATACAGACTGCACTCAGGCCATAGTATTGGAGTGCAGCCATGCCGTCGTCATTCCCGCTCAATGCCTGGTACGCCGCCGCCTGGGACGTCGATCTCAAGCACGCGCTCTTCCCCCGTACGATCTGCGGCAAGCATGTGGTGATGTACCGCCGCTCCGACGGCCAGGTGGCCGCGCTGGAAGACGCCTGCTGGCACCGGCTGGTGCCACTGTCGAAAGGCCGGCTCGACGGCGACACCGTCGTCTGCGGCTATCACGGGCTGAAATACAATGCGCAGGGCCGCTGCACCTACATGCCCTCGCAGGAGACCATCAACCCGTCCGCCTGCGTGCGCTCCTATCCCGTGGTCGAGCGGCATCGCTTCATCTGGCTGTGGATGGGCGACCCGGCGCTGGCCGATCCGGCGCTGGTGCCTGACATGCACTGGAACGACGATCCGGCCTGGGCCGGCGACGGCAAGACCATTCACGTGAAGTGCGATTATCGGCTCGTGGTCGACAATCTGATGGACCTCACCCACGAGACCTTCGTGCACGGCTCCAGCATCGGCAACGACCACGTCGCCGAGGCCCCGTTCGACGTCACCCATGGCGAGCGCACCGTGACGGTGACGCGCTGGATGCGCGGCATCGAGGCGCCTCCGTTCTGGGCCGCGCAGCTGGGCAAGCCCGGCCCGGTCGACCGCTGGCAGATCATCCATTTCCAGGCGCCCGGCACCGTCAATATCGACGTCGGGGTGGCGCCCGCCGGCACCGGCGCGCCGGAAGGCGACCGCTCGCAGGGCGTCAACGGTTTTGTCCTTAACACCATGACTCCGGAGACCGACACGACCTGCCACTATTTCTGGGCCTTCGTCCGCAACCACCGCCTGACCGAACAGAAGCTGACCACCGAGATCCGCGAAGGCGTCTCCAATATTTTCCGCGAGGACGAGATCATCCTGGAAGCGCAGCAGCGCGCCATGGATGAGAACCCGGACCGCACCTTCTACAACCTCAACATCGACGCCGGCGCGATGTGGGCGCGGCGCGTGATCGACCGCATGGTGGCGCACGAAAATTCGCCGCCGACCGCGCAAGCCGCGGAGTGAGGCCATGAGCGAACGCGATTCCGAACGCTCGATCTCGCAGACGGTACGCGCCCAGCTCGCGCTGCGTGACATGATCCTGTCCGGGCAATTGCGGCCGGGCGAGCGCATCAGCGAATTGCAGGCGGTCGAGATCACAGGCGTGTCGCGGACGCCGGTGCGGCTGGCGCTGGTCCGGCTCGAAGACGAAGGCCTGCTGCAGGCGATCCCCTCCGGCGGTTTCATGGTCAAGGCGTTCACCGAGCGCGACATTTTGGATTCGATCGAGCTGCGCGGTACGCTGGAAGGCCTCGCCGCCCGCTTCGCCGCCGAACGCGGCGCGAGCGCGCGCAGCCTCGAGCCGCTGAAGGAATGCCTCGCCGACCTCGATCAGCTGGTTCGCCAGGATCCGGTCTCGGTCGAAGCATTCTCCGCCTATGTGACCATGAACGCGCGCTTTCACGCGCTGCTCACCGAACTTTCCGCCAGCCCGCCGCTGATCCGGCAGATCGACCGCGTCTCGGCATTGCCGTTCGCGTCGCCGAGCGGCTTCGTGATGGCGCAGTCGGCGCTGCCGGAAGCGCACCAGATCCTTTTGATCGGACAGGACCATCACCGCATCGTGGTGGACGCGATCGAGAACCGCGAGGGCGCGCGCGCCGAAGCGATCATGCGCGAGCATTCGCGGCTCGCCGCACGCAATCTGCGGCTGGCGCTGCGCAATCGCACGCATCTCGATTTGCTGCCGGCGCTCGCTCGGCTCCAATCCCCAGCCGAATAGGGATTGTCATGCGCTTCGTCGAACAATGGAGCTGGTGCACGGTCGACGCGATCCGTGACGTCACGCCTGGCATCCGCGAATTCCGCCTGCGCCCGGACGGCGGCGTGGCGCCCTACCCGGCCGGCAGCCATCTCAACGTCGCGGTGCTGATCGACGGGCAGCCCGCACGGCGGTCCTATTCGCTGGTCGGCGATCGCGATCCGCAAGTGTATCGCATCGCGGTGCGGCTGGCGCCGGACAGCCGCGGCGGCTCGCGCGCGATGTGGAGTCTGAAGCCGGGCGCGCGGATCGAAATCTCCAATCCAACATCGCTGCTCGATATCGACTGGAACAGACAAAATTATTGCTTGATCGCGGGCGGCATCGGCATCACCCCGATGTCAGGTATCGCCAGCGCCCTGCACCGGCGGAATATCGACCTCACCCTGCACTACGCGGTGAGGTCGCGCGGCGACGCCGCCTATCTCGACGAATTGTCCGCCGTGCTCGCTGACCGGCTGGTCGTCCACGCCAGCGACGAGGGCGCACGGATCGATCTCGGTGCCACCTTCCGCGCACTGCCATCGGACGCGATGGCCATCATGTGCGGGCCGATGCGGATGCTGGAGGCGGCGCGGCGCGCCTGGAACGAGGCGGGTCGAGCGCCCGCCGATCTGCGTTACGAAACCTTCGGCTCCAGCGGCCTGCTGCCGACGGCGGAATTCCGCGTACGTCTGAAGGACACCGGCGCCGAGCTTGTGGTCTCGCCCAACAGTTCGATGCTCGACGCGCTCAACGACGCCGGCTTCGAGGTGATCTCGGACTGCCAGCGCGGCGAATGCGGCGTCTGCGCGGTCGATGTCATCGCCGTCGATGGCGAGATCGACCACCGCGACGTGTTCTTCAGCGACGCGCAGAAGCAGGGCAACCGCAAGATCTGCCCATGCGTGTCACGCGCCGTGGGCGTGGTCACGATCGACACGCTGTACCGGGCAGAGGCACCTCTGCGCGGCTAAACCCGCGCTGCCTCAGGCGCGGCCTTGCCGCGGATCATGTCGGAGGCCTTGTCGGCGATCATCATGGTCGAGGCGTTGAGATTGGCCGAGATCATCCGCGGCATGATCGACGCGTCTACCACCCGCAGGCCCTGCAGCCCGTGGACGCGCAGCTGGTCGTCGACGACAGCCCATTTGGTATCGGCCGGTCCCATCCGGCAGGTGCAGCCGGGATGGAACGTGGTGGTGCCGCGCTCGGTGGCCGCGGCGAGAAACTCGTCGTCGCTCTGCACCTTGGGCCCGGGGAAATCCTCATAGGCGTAATATTGCGACAGCGGCGCGGAGGCGAGCAGCCGGCGCGCCAGCTTCATGCCGGCGACGACCACGCGGCGATCGAGCTCCTCGACCAGGTAATTGGTCTGGATGATCGGCGGCGCAAAAGGATCGGCCGACCGGATACGGACATAGCCGCGGCTTTCCGGCCGCTGCTGCCATGAGGCGATGGTCATGCCAGGCTCGTCCTCGAGCTGGCCCTGCACGCCCTCCTTGTAGCTTGCGGGCGTGAATGTTAGCTGCAGGTCGGAGCTTTCGGTGGTCTCGCCGGAATGCCAGAAGCAATAGACCATGGTCGGCGACAGCGACAGCAGCCCGCGTCGCGTCGTCGCCCATTTCAGCGCCTCGACCCAGAGGCTGAGGCCGCGCCGAAGCTCGTTAATGGTCTTGATGTTCTTGACGCGCGCGACCGAGCGCGGCGCGTAATGATCCTGCAGGCCCTCGCCGACGCCTGATAGCGCGTGACGCACCTCGATGCCGTGCGACTGCAACAGCTCCGGCGAGCCGACGCCTGACAATTGCAACACTTGAGGTGAATTGTAGGTACCGCCGGAGAGGATGACTTCCTTGTTGGCGCGCACTTCGGTGGGCGTGCCGCCCTTGCCGCCCTTGAGGTAACGGACGCCGACGGCGCGCTTGCCTTCGAAGATGATGTTGGTGACATGTGCATGCGTCCGCACATCGACATTCCCGCGTTTTACCGCCGGATGCAGGAACGCGGTCGCGGCGCTGACGCGCAGGCCGTTTTGAATGGTGCGCTGGGCGTAGGAGACGCCTTCCTGGATCGCGCCGTTGTAATCGGGGTTGCGCGGAATGCCCAGACTCATGGCGCCTGCCATGAATGCCTCGCACAGCGGATCGCGCCAATCCATGGTCGTGACGGTCAGGCTGCCGTCGCGCCCGCGATAGGTTTCATCGCCCTCGCCGACGCGCCGCTCCAGCCGCCTGAAGTAGGGCAGAATGTCCGGGTAGCCCCAGCTCCGATTGCCGAGTTGCGCCCAGGTATCGAAGTCCTGGCGCTGGCCGCGGTTATAGATATGGCCGTTGATCGACGACGAGCCGCCGAGCGTCTTGCCGCGCGGCGCGTAGATGCTGCGGCCGCCGGTCCACGGCCCCGGCTCCTGCTGATACGCCCAGTTGACGCTCTTCATATGGAACGTCTTGATGAAGCCGGCCGGCAGATGAATGTAGGGATGCCAGTCCTTGCCCCCAGCTTCGAGCACACACACGCGGGTGCCTGCATCTTCGCTCAGGCGATTGGCGAGCACGCTGCCTGCGGAGCCCGCGCCAATGATCACATAATCGAACGTTTCCATCACGCTTTTTTCTGCCGCGGGCTGAAAAACTACCGCAGTCTATCGTTGAGTTGATAATTGAGATGCGCCTTCACCGTCGGCCACTCGCTGGCGATAATGCTGAACACCACGGTATCGCGCAACGTGCCATTCGGCGCGATCACATGGTTGCGCAAGATGCCATCCTGCTTGGCGCCCAGGCGTTCGATGCCGCGGCGGCTCTGCTGGTTGAAGAAGTGCGTGCGGAATTCTACCGCGATGCAATCGAGCGTCTCGAAGGCGTGCGTCAGCAACAGCAATTTGCACTGCGTATTGAGGGCGCTGCGCTGCACGCGCTTGGCGTACCAGGTGGAGCCGATCTCGACGCGCCGGTTGGCGGCATCGACATTCATATAGGTCGTCATTCCCGCGATCTTGCCGTCGGCATCGAACACCGTGAACGGCAGCATCGAGCCTGATGCCTGCAAGCCGAGCCGGCGATCGATCTCCTTGGTCATGTCTTCCGGCGCCGGCACGAAGGTGTACCAGAGATTCCACAGCTCCCCGTCCCGCACCGCTTCGGTCAGGCCGTCGCGCTGATCGTGCGACAGCGGTTCGAGCCGCGCGTAAGCGCCGCGAAGGGTAACCGGTTCAAGCCAGGGCATTCAGGACTCCGCTCTCTATTCCGTCATTGCGAGGAGCGCAGCGACGAAGCAATCCATTCTTTCTTTGCGTGGCGACATGGATTGCTTCGCTACGCTCGCAATGACGTTGATGGGCTCGTACCTATATCACTTATTCAAGAAATTCAGCGGCAGGCCGGGGCGCGGCCAGTCCATCGCGACCAGCTCGCCCTTGCCTGACAGCGTGATGTACGCGGTCTTCAGGTCGGGCCCGCCGAAGGCGATATTGGTGGTCATGCGGTCGCCGGTCGGCACCTGCTCGACCAGGGTGCCGTCGGGGGCGATCACGGAGATGCAGCCCGAGATCAGCGTCGCCACGCAGACATTGCCTGACGCTTCGACCGCGAGCGAGTCGAACATCTGGTAGCCGCCGAGGCCTGTGATCGGCTTGCCGCGTTCACCGCGATAGATCGGCTCACGCGGCTTCAACGTGCCGGGCGCGGAAAGTTCGTAGGCCCAAAGCCGCGCGGTCGGCGTTTCGGCGATGTAGACAGTGTTTTCGTCCGGCGACAGCCCGATGCCGTTGGCCGGCAGTACGCCGTGCACGATTTCGACGATCTCCTTCATGCCGGGCTTGACGTAGTAGACGCCGCCGACATCCATGTCGCGGGCCCGGCGCTTGCCCAGTTCGGAGAACCACAGGCCGCCGTGCTTGTCGAACACGAGGTCGTTGGGACCCCGCAGCGGATACTCGCCGCATTTGTCGACCACCGTCTCGACCTTGCCGTTCGAGAGGTCGACGCGCTGGATCGAGCCACCGAGATAGTCATCGGGCTGCGGACCCGGCATGATCACCTTCCCCGTCGGAATCCAGCTAAAGCCGCCATTGTTGCAGAAATACATTTTGCCGTCGGGGCCAAGCGCTGCGCCATTGGGGCCACCGGGGACTTCCGCGACCACCTCCTTGCGGCCGTCCGGCCAGATCCGTGTCAGCCGTTTCCCGCGGATTTCGACCAGCACGACCGATCCGTCCGGCATGACTACCGGGCCTTCCGGAAACTCCAGATCGGTGGCGAGAACGCGGACATTTCCCATGAAATCCTCCCGGCTTTTTATGGCTGCAGGCGGACTCCAAGCTCATTTCCGCACGCGCAACGCTGACGTTGCGTCATGTTATGGCAAAGCAGATCACGCTTGCCAAGCAACCGCAGGCCATTGGGATACGCAGGGCTGCCCTGCGGGAGATTGCGTCTGCCCCTACTCGCGAACCGGTATCCATATTTCCAGTCCGCCATTGCCGGTCGCGGGATCGAACTTCTCGTCATAGCGCTCGAAATTCGGCGCGTCGGCGGCATTCATGCCGGACGCCGGCAGCCAGTGATTCCAAATCGTGTTGACGGTACGGCGAATGGTCGAGATGTGCTCGACGTGGGTAAACACGGCGTATTTCTGCTCGGGAATCCGCACCCGCTGGAATTCGCGCGGCAGGTCGGAGAAATCGGTCACTTCGACGGCGGCGACATAGTCGAAATTGCCAGCATCGTCGGCGTTGCAACAGACGCCATAGGCCACCTTGCCGACCCGACCGGGGACATTGTCGATGGCCTGATTGAAACGCTGCCCCAGGCTCGGAATGAAGGCGCCTTCGTTTTCGTGGGTGCAGCGTTCGCCGATACCGGCGACCAGCAAGGCCTTGCCGGTCTCGAAACGCGGGGGCTTGAGATGATCGAGCGCGGTTGAAATCATGACGATGGGCTCCTGAAGCTTGAGACGATCGAGGCACGTTCCTGATCGAACCATCTCAGGCGTGATGCCGAAATGGTCGCGGAACGCGCGGGTGAAGGCTTCGTGAGAGCTGTAATCCGCATCCAGCGCGAGGCTGAGAATGTCAGGCGCGCCGGCGCCAAGCGCACGCGCCGCATTGCTGAGGCGACGCGCACGCACATAGCGCATGACCGAATATCCGGTCGCGGCCGCGAACGCCCGCACCAGATGGAAGCGCGAGACGCCGGCGATCGCGGATATCTCGTCGAGGGTCAACGGCCCGGCGAGATGACTTTCGATGTACCAGAGCGCCTTCTGGGCTGGATTCATCGGTGACAGCTTTCGTTTGAAGCGGCCGCATCATGAACGCTTGCAACGCGCCGCATTTGACCGGCGTTGCTCTCGTGGTCGCCACAGCGTCGCGGGAACCGCGGGTGTGCTGCGCATCGCCCGGAATGACGGCGTTACTTCGCCGCAGCCGGCGCCGCATCCTTCGCCGGCGCATCGGACTTCTTCTTCAATTCTTCCACCGTCTTCTTCTGCAGATCGTCCACGAACTTCTGCAAGGCGATGACGCTTCCCTTCAACGCCTCGATCTGCCGGTTGGCGGCATCGAGCTTCTGCTGATTGTCCTGCGTCATCTTGTTGATGGTCTTTTGCAGGAAGTCGACATTGCTCTGCAGGCAGGAGGTGCGCCGCTCCATGGTTTTTTCGACGGTGCAGATCTCGATGCCGGGAACATCCTGCGCGTAGCTTGCGCATGGCATCAGCAGCGCTGCGACGGCGGCAGCAGTCGTTGCAATCCGGGCGATCATCCAATCCTCACTTAGACTTCATTCGGTCAATCACATCAATTTGCTCGTATCAGGCCGCAGGCTGCAGCGATACCACACTGATACCGCATTCAGGCGGTGAGCTTCCCCTTTATGGGTGTGGATGGACTTTCGCCGGGGAACCCAAACGTAAGGTTTGCACGCCCCGGCAATGGAGATTGAACATATGGCAACGCGCGAGAAGCGGCTGGCACAGTTCGATGGCAACGGGGAACCGCCGCCGGACCGGCCGGTGGAGGTGCTTTGCGAGGATCACAGCGGCACATATCAGTTACCGTTCGCCTGCCGCTGGATCGAGGGCCAATGGCGCAACGAGCGGACCGGTGGCGCCCTTGAGGCGACCGTGGTCGGCTGGCGGCTGCCGCGGGTCAGCAGTCAGGTTTGACAGTTTTTTTCCGGGGCTAGGCGGTTGCAGGCGCAGCCGCGCGCGCGGCGCATTGTGTCAGAATGCGACGATGTCGCGCGTTGTCCGAAACCGCTCTTAAGTTTTGGAACGCGGACGGAACGAATCGCGCCCGAATCACTGCTTGGCGGCTGTACTCCCCTGTTCACGGCTAGATATCGGCTGGAACGTGATGCGGCGCACCACATGCAGCACCGCCACGATCGGCCGCAACCAGCGGCCGACGACAAGGGTTAATTCCTCCGGGGATGACATGACGATCTCCTTGGCGGTCACTTCCAGGGTGTCGGCGGCGGCACGTGATCGACGGCCGGGTCCACATCGACGGTCTTGAAGTCGGCCGGGCTGACGATCTCCAGGTACTCCATGTCTTGCGAGTAGTCGTAGAGGTAGTGCGTGATGCCCGGGCGCTGATGCACGACGTCGCCGGCTTGCACCAGCGTCGACTTGTCCTCGTACATGAAGCGTGCCCAGCCCTTGGTCATGATCACGATCTGGAATTCGCACAGATGCTTGTGCCAGCCGGTGCCTTCTTCGGGCGGCAGATCGGGATTGGCCTTGACCAGATGGCAGATCACCTGGCCGCCGGTGGCGTCGGCGATGCCGAGGTCGCGGTAGAGGAAGAAGTCGCGCAGTCCCCCGCCTTCGAAGTCGGTATCGCCGGGTTTGACGTGGGAGAATTTGCTGACGATGGCAGTCTGATTCATTGAAGCCTCCACGGTTCTCGTTCGCGAGATCGCGATCACGCAAGGCGTCCAAATTTTCGGCAGCGTCGCATCGTCGCGTTCACGGCTGCATGCTGCTATGCGAAATCTGCGCCAGTCGCGTTGCACTGCGGCGATCACACCAGTGACCGGCCGAAGCGCTTGACGGGAGACTGGAATCCGCGCCCGGCGATTTCTGCCGCAGCGTTGCTGCATCGCGGATGTCAGCGGCGATACACCGCGATGGCACCGGCTTTAAGCAAACCCTGCCCGAAGCTTGAGCCCGTCAAACGGGCAGCGCCTGGCGCGCGCTGCCTAATATTCCACCTCGAGCTCCTCGATGTCGGCGGGCTCGGCCTTGGCGGCTTCGATCCACTCGACCATCTCGGGCATCGCCATGATGGTTTTTGCGTAGGCCGCAAGCTTCGGGTCGAGCTTGACGTCATAGGTCATAAAGCGGGTCACGACCGGCGCGTACATCGCGTCCGCCATGGTGCGTTCGCCGAACAGGAACGGCCCCCCGGACTGGGCAAGGCACTCGCGCCAGATGGTACAGACGCGGTCGATATCGGACTGTGCGCGCGACCAGATCTTGAAGTTCGGGAAATGGCCCTTGAGATTGACCGGCAGTGAGGCCCGCAGCGTGGTGAAGCCGGAATGGATTTCACCGCAGATCGATCGGCAGTGCGCCCGCCGCACCCGGTCCGCCGGCAGCAGGCCGGCGTCCGGCATCACCTCGTTGAGATATTCGGCGATCGCCAGCGTGTCCCAGACGGTGGCGCCTTCGTGCCGCAGGCACGGCACCAGGATCGACGACGACAGCAGCAGGATTTCGGCCCGCGCCGACGCGTCGTCAGGTGCGGTCACGACCTCTTCGAAGGGAAGACCTGAGAATTTCGCGAGCAGCCAGCCGCGCAGCGACCAGGACGAATAGTTCTTGCTGCTGATGGTCAGTGTCGTTTTCGCCATAGGGCCTTCCCTCACGCCTGAACGTCTTCCGCAAGGCTGAGCCGGCCGCACCAGCGCGCCGCCGATAGCTTACGCCGGTCACTTGCGCCGGTCACGTTCCGCAGCAAGCCACGTGCCAGTTTTTCGGGCGGTTCGCTCCGCTTTGGCTTCGATATTGCATGGCATCATCGGGCAAGGGCGGATGCGTATGATGTCATTGATGTACCAAGCTTATCAGAACCATATGGACCTCACGGCGCCGTGGCGGACCGGGGCCGGAGCGGCGCTGAAATACCTCAACCTCGTGCCGCAAGGCGTGTCCGACAAGGCGTTCGGGCGGCTGGCTGCGGCGCTCGAACTGATCTCGCGCACCTCGCTGACCTACACCCGCCCGGCCTACGGCATCGACAAGGTCATGGTCGGCAATCAGGAACTGGAGGTAACCGAGGAAGTCGCCTTTGCCACGCCGTTCGGATCGCTGCTGCGGTTCAAGAAGGAGCACGCGCCGGAGCAACCGAAGTTGCTGCTGGTGGCGCCGATGTCCGGCCATTTCGCGACGCTGCTGCGCGGCACCGTGAAGACCTTGCTGCAGGACCACGACGTCTACATCACCGACTGGCACAACCCGCGCGAGATCCCGCTCAACGCCGGCCGCTTCGGCCTCGAGGATTACACCGACCATCTGATCACTTTCCTGGACAAGATGGGCCCGCGCTCGCACATGGTGGCGATCTGCCAGCCCTCGGTCTCGGCGCTGGCGGCGGCGGCCGTGATGTCGGAGCAAAATCACCCGGCTCGGCCTGCGACGCTGACGCTGATGGCGGGGCCGATCGACACCCGCATCCAGCCGACCAAGGTCAATGACTTCGCCAAGAGCAAACCGATCAAATGGTTCAAGGAGAATTTGATCAACTACGTGCCCGTTCAATGCAAGGGCGCGTTCCGCCAGGTCTATCCGGGCTTCGTGCAGCTCACGGCGTTCGTCTCGATGAACCTCGAACGCCACATCAAGCAGCACATCGACCTTGCCCAGCATCTGGCCAAGGGCGAGAAGGAGAAGGCGGAAGTCATCAAGACCTTCTACGACGAATATTTCGCCGTAATGGACCTGCCCGCGGAATTTTACATCGAGACCGTGCGCGACGTGTTTCAGGAGCATCTACTGCCGCTCGGCAAGCTGATGCATCGCGGCAAGGCGGTGAACCCGGCCGCGATCAAGCGCATGGGCCTGATGACGGTCGAAGGCGAGAAGGACGACATCTGTTCGATCGGCCAGACGCTGGCCGCCCAAGATCTCTGCACCGGCGTGCGCGCCTATCGCCGCGTCCATCACATGCAGGCCGGCGTCGGCCATTACGGCGTGTTCTCCGGCAAACGCTGGAACAACGAGATCTATCCGCTGCTGCGGGATTTTGTTCATGTGAACTCGTGAGGGGGCAGGCTTTGGCTTGGCGTCGTTGTGAGCCCGGCTGCTCCACGCACCACTGTCATCCCCGCGGATGCGGGGATCCAGTACGCCGCGGCTTCTCGGTTCTATCATCGGCGCCTCTGGAATACTGGGTCGCCCGGTCAAGGCCGGGCGATGACAACTGAATATGTGCCGCATTCTCGCGACGCATTGCGCCCGAGGTTTGCCAGAAACTTCCCGCCCTCCATACAAAGGGCGCAGGGAAGACCGGGTGCGCGCTGCACCCGCGGTCCCGTGTGCGGTTTGCACTAAGTAGGCTGCACACGAGCATACAGGGCAGCGGTGAACACCCGGCCTTCCCTGCGCAATG
>NZ_JAFCMC010000056.1:0-28587 GCF_018130085.1 Bradyrhizobium sp. AUGA SZCCT0169
CCATGAAGCACGGCCTCGAATACTTCCACGCCGCCGCCGCAGGATGGAGCCTCAGACATGTGTGCATGCCCTAGGGCGAAGGCCGGGACGACAAATGATTGCATCCTCACAAAACCAAATGCATCCCCGCGTCCATGCGCACGAATTCGCCGGTCATCTGTCCCGACGCCGGCGAGGCGAGGAAGCAGACCAGTTGCGCGATATCCTCGGCCGTCGAGGCCGTCTTCAGCGGCACCTTCGCAATCACCGAATCCCGCACCGCCTTGGCGCCGGCCTCGCCGCGGCCCTTGGTGAACCAGGGCGTATCGATGTAGCCCGGGCATACCGTATTGACGCGGATCAACGGCGCCAATGCGCGCCCCAGCGATTGCGTCATGGTGTTGAGCGCGCCCTTGCTCGCGGCATAGGCGACCGACGAGCCGCCACCGGAAATGCCGGCCACCGACGACACGTTGACCACGGCGGACGCCCGCCCGGCGGCCTTGGCGCCCGCTTCGAGCTGCGCGCGCGCGGCGCGGATCATCTGGAACGGGCCGATGGTGTTGACGGCATAGATGCGCTGGAAATCTTCCGCCGTCAGATCATCCATCTTGTCGTGCGGCACATGCTTGGTGGTGCCGGCATTATTGACGAGGACGTCAAGCCGTCCCCAGGATGCGGCAGCCGCGGCGATCTTCTTGCAGTCCTCGTCGCGCGAAACATCGCCCTGCACCACGATGACTTCGGCGCCCGCCGTGCGGCAGAGGTCAGCGGTCGCTTCGGCCTCGGTCTTGCTGTTGGAGTAATTGACGACGATACGCGCACCGCCCTTGGCCAGAATGGCCGCGGTCGCAGCCCCAAGGCCGGATGCCGAACCCGTTACGATCGCGCACAAACCATCCTTCGACATCCGCATTTCCTCTTTTTGTTTTGAAACTTTGTTCGAGCCTATTTCCGCGTCTACCATATCGCGGGGCAAAGTCCCTGCAAATCGAGGAAATCCGTCGCGCGGAATTTATTCTTCGCCTGTCGCTCTGTATGCCGCCGCCGCAGGCGGCCCTGCGGGCAACGCTTGTCAGGGCTATGGCTTTTCCGCATCATAAAGCGCAAGAAAAGACCGCACCTGAAGCCGGCGGAACAGCCGGGCCCAGTGCCAATAGACTGAGCCAATCAAGATGAGGAACGCTGTGGCGGAGAGTGAGAACATCGTTGCCGAGACCGCGGAGAAGATCTTCGCCGATCTCGCCGACGCCCAAACCATCAATCGCGACAAGAACGGCGCGTGGAAGGCCCCGCTCTGGCAGGCGCTGAGCGAATCCGGCCTGCCGCTGTCCTGGCTGCCGGAGGATTGCGGCGGTTCGGGCGCGAGCCTTGCCGAGGGCTTTTCCGTTCTCAGCGCCGCCGGACGTTTTGCGGTCGCGGTACCGCTGGCCGAAACCATGCTGGCGGGATGGCTGCTGGCGCAGGCGAAAATCTCCTCGCCCGACGGCGAAATGACGGTCGCGCCCGCAAGCCCGAAGGACCGCATCACGCTCAATGCCGATGGCAGCCTGTCGGGCAAGGCCCGCGGCGTGCCGTTTGCGAAAGCCGCCAAGCACATCGCGGTTGTCGCCGGCGATGCCAAGGGTCTCTCGATCGCGCTCGTTGAAGCCGCCAAGTGCCGGATCGATTCCGGCCTCGGCCTCGGTGGCGATCACAGCGACACCGTGACCTTCGACAAGGTGCAGCCGGTGACGACCAAGCCGGCGCCGAAAGGTTTTGAGCAGACCCATCTGATGCTGATGGGCGGCGTCGCCCGCTCCCTGCAGATCGCCGGCGCGCTGGAATCGATGCTGGAAATTTCCGTCCGCTATTCCAACGAGCGTGTCGCCTTCGAGAAGAAGATTTCGAAATTCCAGGCGGTGCAGCACAATTTGGCGCGGCTCGCGGGCGAGTCGGCCGCGGCGCTGGCTGCAGCGACTTCGGCCGCAGATGCCATCGCCAACGCCACTTCATTCAACGACGAAGTGTTCCTCGAAGCGGTATCGGCCAAAATCCGCTGCTCGGAAGCGGCCGAGAAGGGCGGCGGCATCGCCCATCAGGTGCATGGCGCGATCGGCTTCACCAGCGAGCACATTCTGCATCGCTACTCGCTGCGGGCGCTGGGATGGCGCGACGATTTCGGCTCGGAAAGCTACTGGGCGGTCGAGCTTGGCAGACTGGTGGCCAACCGCGGCGCCGATGAATTGTGGCCGCTGGTGGCCTCGCGCTGATTTTCTCAACCGTTTGCCTGCATAGAGACGCCCCATGACCGCAGCCCTCCGTTTCGATCCGATCCGCCTGCCGCCCGAATGCGAACAGCTTCGCAAGGAAGTGCGCGCCTTCCTCGCCGAGGAGATCGCCGCCGGCACCTTCGATCCGCACCAGCCCAACCGCGAAGACACCGACGCGCCGGAATTTTCCCGCCGGGTCGGCGCCAAGGGCTGGCTCGGCATGACCTGGCCGAAGAAATATGGCGGCCATGAGCGCTCGTTCCTCGAACGCTATGTGGTCACCGAAGAGATGCGCGTCGCCAACGCGCCGACGCGGCGCTTCTTCGTCGCCGACCGTCAGAGCGGGCCCGTGCTGCTGAAATACGCGCCCGAGAACATCAAGATGGACATCCTGCCGCGCATCTGCCGCGGCGAGGTCTGCTTTGCGATCGGGATGAGCGAGCCCAACTCCGGCTCCGATTTGTTCGCGGCCAAAACCCGCGCCACCAAGACCGACGGCGGCTACCTGATCAACGGCACCAAGATCTGGACTTCGTCGGCGCATATCGCCGACTACATGATCGCGATCTTCCGCACCTCGCCACCGACCAAGGAAAACCGCCGCCACGGCCTGACCCAGTTTCTGGTCAAGATGAAGCAGCCGGGCATCGAGGTGAACCCGATCCAGCAGATCACCGGCCAGTACGAATTCAACGAGGTTGTTTTCACCGACTTCTTCGTCCCCGAAGATCACGTGCTCGGCGAAGTCGACGGCGCCTGGAAGCAGGCAACCTCGGAGCTCGCCTATGAACGGAGCGGCCCGGAACGTTTTCTCGAGACCTATTACGTGCTGACCGAACTGGTCCGCGCCGTCGGCAACAACCCGGATACCCGCAGCGCCGAAGGCATCGGCCGACTGGTGGCGCAGCTGCACACGATGCGGCGCATGTCGGTGTCGGTAGCGGGCATGCTGCAGGCCGGCAAGGAGCCGGTGGTGGAAGCCTCCATCGTCAAAGACATCGGCACGGTGTGGGAACAGGCGCTGCCGCACCGGGTGCGCGACCTTGCGGCGTTCGTCGAGGAAACCGCCACCAACCGCGAGACGCTGGAGAACCAGCTCTCGTTCGCGATCAAGACCGCACCAAAACTGACGATCCAGGGCGGCACCACCGAAGTGCTGCGCGGCATCATCGCCCGCGGGCTTGGTTTGCGCTAGCGCGCGGCCTGGCTTGCGTTCATTCAACGAGGAAACAAAATGGCAAAATACACGGATATCGGCGTCGAGAAGCACGGCCACGTCGGCCTGATCGAAATCCAGCGGCCGCCGCTGAACTTCTTCGACATTTCGCTGATCAACCAGATCGCGGATGCGCTGGAGGAATTCGATCAGGATATCGACATCCGCGCGTCGGTTCTCGCAGCCCAGGGCAAGGCGTTCTGCGCCGGCGCCAATTTCAGCGATCCAAAGCGGCAGGAGCAGGAAGCCGCCGAGGCGGCAGCAGCCAAAAAGGGCGATCCCGCCGACAGCCTCGGTTCGATCAACAGTCTTTATCTGCACGCGGTGCGCATCTTCCGCGCCAAGAAGCCGGTCGTCGCGGCGGTCCAGGGCGCAGCCATCGGCGGCGGCCTTGGTCTGGCGGTATCGGCTGACTTCCGCGTCACCTGCCCGGAGGCGCGCTTTGCCGCCAACTTCACCAAACTCGGTTTTCATCCGGGCTTCGGGCTGACCACGACGCTTCCCGAACTCGTCGGCAAGAACAACGCGGAACTGATCTTCTACACCAGCCGCCGCATCACCGGCGAGGAGGCCACCAAAATGGGCCTCGCCAATATCTGCGTGCCGCAGGATCAGGTGCGCACTGAGGCCATGAAGCTCGCAGCTGAAATCGCCGAATGCTCACCGCTCGGCCTGCTCTCGACCCGCGCCACCATGCGCGCCGGCCTCGCCGACCGCGTGCTGGCCGCGACCAACCACGAACTCGCCGAACAATCCCGCCTGCGCGCCACCGAAGACTTCAAGGAAGGCGTCAAGGCCACGGCCGAGCGAAGGGTCGCGAACTTCAAGGGGCGGTAGTCTCTTCTTCCTTCTCCCCTTGTGGGAGAAGGTGGCGCGAAGCGCCGGATGAGGGGTCTCTATCCTCACCCGCATCTTACCGTGAGGAGAGAACCCCTCACCCGTCCGCGATGCTGCGCATCGCGTCCACCCTCTCCCTCATGGGGAGAGGGAAGCAAGCGCAGGGACGACGTGTTGTTAGTTCTTGCGTACGACTAACGCATCGACAACCGTCGCGCCCTGCCCCTCCGGGTGGACCAGCACCGGATTGATCTCGATCTCCGAAATCTCACTGGCGTGTTGCGCCGCCAGCACCGACAGTTCTGAAATCAACCGCGACAGCGCGGCGATATCGGCCTTCGCCACGCCACGAAACCCGTTGAGCAGCGGCGCGGCCTTCAGAGCCCCCAGCATCACCGTCGCCTCTTCCGCACTCACCGGCGCCGGCCGGTAGATCACGTCGCGAAACAATTCCGTGGTGATGCCGCCGAGGCCGACCATGATGACCGGCCCGAAAACCTTGTCCGTCAGCGTTCCGACGATGATCTCGACGCCCTTTTTGGCCATCGGCCCGACCAGCACGCCCTGGATCGCGGCGTCCGGCCGGTGTTTTCGCGCGCTGTCGAGCAGCATGCCGTAGGCCGTAAACGCTTCGCCCTTGGTCGTGATATTGACGCGGACGCCGCCGACCTCGCTCTTGTGCGGGATGTCGCGCGACTGGATCTTCATGACCAGCGGAAAGCCCGCGCGGGCGATTGCGGCGTCGAGTTCGCCCCGATCGGTCACCAGCATTTCGTCCGGCAATGCAATGCCGGCATCCCGCAGCAGCGACTTGCTGTCGAACTCCGACAGCGCCGGTGATGTCAGATGCGCGGATAGATCGCGTGACGGCACTGTCGCCATATCCGCAAGCGCCGCCAGCTTGAAATTGGAATACTCCACCAGAGCCCGCATCGCGACGCCGACATGCGTGAGGCCCGACAGCACCACGACGCCGGATTTTGCGAGTTCTCCGCGCGCGAATGCCGACGGCAGCGTGTAGGAATAGAACACGATCGGCTTGTTCTGCGCCGAGATCACCGGCTTCAGCTCGGCCTCCTTGAACCACATCCGCACCTCGCTCGACAGCGACAGCACCACCAGGATGGCGTCGACTTCGTCGGAGACGGCGAGCAGATCGATGGTCTTCTGCAGGCCGCCGCTGCTGACGCCTTGTGCGGTAACATCGATCGGATTGCCCGCGGCGCCATAGGACGGCATCCACTGCTTGATCTGATTCTGGACGGCCTGCGACAGTTCCGGAACCTTCAGCCCCTGCATCGAGACCGTGTCGGCGCCCCAGATCCCGCCGCCACCGGACACGGTCAGCACCGCGACACGGTCGCCCTTCGGCAGCGGGTTCGTCGTCAGCACGGCGGCGATCGTCACCGCTTCGTCGAGATCGTTGGAGACGATAAAGCCATACTTGGCGAACACCGCGTCATAGGCCGCCGACCATCCGGCCATGCTGGCGGTGTGCGAGGCCGCGGCGCGCTCGCCCGCGCCGGAACGGCCGACTTTTGTCACGATGACGGGCTTTCGCATTTCCGCGGCGCGGCGGGCCGCGGCGAGGAATTTGTCGACGTCGCGGATGCCCTCGATGAACAGCAGGATCACGTCGGTGGAAGCATCCTGCACCATGTAATCCAGAAATTCGCCTGCGCCGAGATCGCTTTCATTGCCGGCGCTGACGCAATAGCTGATCGCAACGCCGAGCGCCTTGGCGCGATGCTTGATGGCAAAACCGATGCCGCCGCTTTGCGCGACAATGGCGATCCGCCGTGTGGTCGCGACAACAGGCACATGACCCGGCTTGACGTCGACAGTCGGGCTGAAGGTCGCCGCGACCTTCTGCACTTCGCTCAGGAAACCTTCGGCATTGGGACCTGAAATCCGCATGCCGGTGCGCTTCGCAATCGCGACGATCTTGTCCTGCATGACAACGCTGTCGCCGCCTTCCTCCGCAAAGCCGGAGGAAATGATGACGGCATTCTTGACGCCGACCGCGGCACACTGCTCCAGCGCGCCCACCACGGCGGGGGCGGGAATGATGATGATGGCGAGATCGACCGGCGCGCCGACCTCGGCGATTGTCTTGTAGCATCGCAGCCCGTCGATATCGGGATAGTTCGGATTGATCGGATAGATCCTGCCCGGATACTCGTTCTTGCGCAGCATCGACAGCAGCCGCCCCGGAATCTTCTCATGATCGCGCGAGGCGCCGATCAGCGCGATGCTGTCGGGCGCGAAGAAACTGTCGAGCGGATGCGGCATGGGGGATGCGCCTATCTCCGTCATGGCCGGGCTTGACCCGGCCATCCACGTCTTGCTTTCCGCTGGACTTTAAAGACGTGGATGCCCGGGACAAGCCCGGGCATGACGACTGGGTGAACGCGCGTCAATCACGCCGTGAGATTAAACCTCACCCCGCACAGATCAAACCCGTCCCCGGTCACCTTGCAGCCCTTCGCCCTGGCCGCATCCCGCACCTTGGCGATATCGGCGACCTTGAACGTCAGCCCGCTCATCAGATCGGCCGGACCCTTGACGAAATGGAAGCTGGCATTGGGCAGTTTCAGCTCCGGCTCGCCCTTCGCGTTCTTGCTCACGGCGACGCCGATGATCTGGCCCCAATGCGCGGCCAGCACCTCCGGTTCCGGGCTTTCCATCTCGACGTCGGTCAGCGCCAGCGTTACATCCTTGGCGATCGACTTCTGCCAGTCGGGGCCGGCCGGCGGATAGGGTCCCAGAATGTCGTCGCTGCCTTCGGTGTGGTTGAACTCGATGAAGGCGGCGCGGCAATCGCGCGGGTGCAGTTGCACGCCGTGATAGGGCGCGTGCGTGATCACGTTCGCGGTGCGCACGCCCATCTCGTTGGCGCGCCTGCCGTAGGCATCCGGGTCATCGCAGCAGAAGATCGCCATATAACCGCCGCGGCCGCCATTCTTGTCGATGAAGCGCCCCGCCGCGGTGCCCGGCTGGAACGGCGCTACCACTTCGAGCAGCATGGTGTCGACCGGCAGCAGCGCGTTCTCCAGGCCGTATTTGGCGACGTTGCCGTCACGGAAGCACTCGTTCAGCCCCATGATCGCGGCAATGTCCGAAATCACGGGCTCCAGCTTCGGCGCCACCAGGCAGATCTGCCGCAACCTCATATACCCGGCCATGTCACTACCTCAATGGTTCTGGAACACGGGCTTGCGCTTCTCGACAAACGCCTTTGCCGCTTCCTTGTGATCGAGGGTCTCGCCGGAGCGCGAATGGTGGATCGCCTCGGCGTCAAAACATTCTTCCAGCGACATCGTCTCGGCGTTGTTGATGTTGCGCTTGATGTAGCCGAGCGTGATCGACGGGCCCTGCGCCAGCGACAGCGCCAGATCATACGCGACCGCCTCGACTTCCGCGTCGGGCACCACCTTGGTCACCATGCCGAGATTGTAGGCCTCCTGCGCGCTGAGCACCGGCGAGGTCAGATACAATTCGCGCGCCTTGGCGCTGCCGAGCATTTGGGTGAGAAAATACGTGCCGCCGTAGTCGCCGGACAGTCCGACCTTTGCAAACGCCGTCGTGATCTTGCAGGACGCGCTGGCGATCCGCAGATCGCAGGCGAGCGCGATCGAGAGCCCGGCGCCGGCCGCGGCGCCATCGACCTGCGCCACCACGGGCTTTTGCATCTGGTGCAGGATGCGCGAGACTTCCATGCCGCGGCGGAGATTGACCATCTTGGCTTCGAACGACAGCGGCGCCCGCCCCTCCGCCATCGACTTGACGTCGCCGCCGACGCAGAACGTGCCGCCGGCGCCCTTCAGCAGCACCGCGCGCACCTCGTGATCCTCGGCCGCGCGCCGCGCCGCCTCGACAAGACCACGCGTCATGTCCGGATTGAGCGCGTTGCGCCGGTCGGGACGGTTCATGATGATGGTGAGCAAGCCCTGGTCGAGCTGCTGGAGGACCATTTCGTTCTGGCTCATGTGCGGGTTCTTTCGTGGTTATTGTTGGTTGAATCTCTCAACGTCATTGCGAGGAGCGTAGCGACGAAGCAATCCATTCTATCTTCTTGCCGCGCTATCGATTGCTTCGCTTCGCTCGCAATGACGAGGTCCCAATTTCTATTTCTTCACCAGCGGGCAGCGCGACAATTCCAGCGACTGGAACGCCTCGTTACCGGGAATGGTCGCCAGCAGCTTGTAGTCGTCCCAGCGGCCTTTCGATTCCGACGGCTTCTTGACTTCGAACAGGTACATGTCGTGCACCATGCGGCCGTCTTCACGGATCTTGCCGTTCTTGGCGAACATGTCGTTGATCGGCGTCTCCTTCATGATTTTCATGACGGCCGCCGAATCGGTGGTGCCCGCGACCTTGACCGCCTTCAGATAATGCGTGACGGAGGAATAGACGCCGGCCTGCGCCGACGTCGGCACGCGCTTGATGCGATCCATGAAGCGTTTTGAGAACGCGCGGGTATCGTCGTTGAGGTCCCAGTAAAACGCTTCGGCGAGCAGCAGGCCCTGCGCGGTCTCCAGCCCGATGCTGTCGATATCGGTGACGAAGGCGAGCAGCGGCGCGACCTTCTGGCCGCTCTTCATCAATCCAAACTCGGCTGCCTGCTTGATGGCGTTGATGGTGTCACCGCCGGCATTGGCGAGGCCGATCACCTTGGCCTTGGAGCTCTGCGCCTGCAGCAGGAACGAGGAGAAGTCGGACGTGTTGAGCGGATGCCGCACGCTGCCGAGCACCTTGCCGCCGGACTTCGCCACCACATTGGCGGTATCCTTTTCCAGATCATGTCCGAACGCATAGTCCGCGGTCAGGAAGTACCAGCTGTCCAGACCCTGCTTGACGGAAGCCAGGCCGGTCACATTGGCCTGACCGTAGGTGTCGAACACGTAATGGACAGTCAGGGGACCGCAGGCTTCGTTGGTGAGGCGGATCGAGCCGGGGCCGTTGAAGATCACGATCTTGTTGCGCGCCTTGGCGATTTCGCCGGCGGCCAGCGCGGTGGCGGACGCCGCGACGTCGAACAGCATTTCGACGCCCTGATTGTCGAACATGTCGCGGGCGATGTTGGCCGAAAGGTCGGCCTTGTTCTGATGATCGGCCGCGATGATCTCGATCTTGCGGCCGAGCACCTCGCCGCCGAAATCCTCCACCGCCATCTTGGCCGCATACTCGCTGCCGGGGCCGGTAATGTCAGCATACAGGCTCGACATGTCGAGGATGCCGCCGAGCTTGAGCGACGGTTTGGCCTGCGCCAGCGCAGCCGTGCTCGACATCGCCAGGCTGATCGCCGAGAAAGCGGCGAAAATGCCCGTGACAAACCGTTTCATGAAGGCCTCCCTTTTCTTGGCTGCCGCATTGCCAGCGGCTTCGAATTTCACTCGGCGCGATCATGCCGCATGGCTCCCACAGCGGCAAGGCGCGCGCGAAGCGCGTCTCGCATGCGTTTTTCCGTTAAACGGAATGGAGTCTCATGTAGAGTTCGTCATGGCCGGGCTTGTCCCGGCCATCCACGTCTTCCTTCGCGCACAACGAAAGCAAAGACGTGGATGCCCGGCACAAGGCCGGGCATGACGGCGTTGGTACCAGGCGCTAATTCATTGATCTCTTTTTGCGAGATTCTGAGGGTTTGCAAAGCAAGCGTCTCAAAGGACGAAGGCCAGGAGCGACCACTGTGGCCTCATTGTTCGAGACGGCGCATGCGCGCCTCCTCACCATGAGGATTGATGATGCGGTATGATGATATCACAAGGAGCCGTCACCACGTTATGAGACGCGTGGACCAAAACCGTCACAGTGCGCGCATCGCAGCCATGCTGACATGTGGCTTTGTCGTCATGACCACCACTCCCGCCAGCGCCGCCGGCTGCATCTTCGAACCGCAAGGCGAAGGCCGCGTCGGTGCCGTGATCGACGCGCGCAGTTTTCGCCTCGACGACGGCCGCGAAGTCCGTCTCGCCGGCATCGTGTCCGCCGCCTCGGACAAAACCAAAACGGCGGGCGCAGCAGCCCTGTCTTCGATCGTTACCGGGCGCGGTGTGATACTGCGCGGCGACGACGACGCGCCGGACCGTTACGGCCGCCAGTCCGCCTTCGTGTTCCTGCCGGGTTCCGAAACCTCGGTGCAGAGCGAGCTGCTGCGCCGTGGCGAGGCGCTAGTTTCGACCGAAATGGCCGACAAGGACTGCGCCGCGGAACTGGCGGTCGCCGAGGCCGAGGCGCGCCGGGCCAAAAGGGGAACCTGGGCCGATCCGGCGGCCATAAAAAACGCGGAAAGTCCCGGCGATATTTTGGCCGGGATTGGGCACTTTACGGTGGTCGAGGGCAGGGTTTTGTCCGTGCGGCAGGCAGGGGCAACGACCTATCTGAATTTTGGCCGGAACTGGACACGGGACTTTGCTGTGACTATTTCAAGGCGCATGATACCGGCGTTCGAGGCGGCCGGGCTGTCGCCTAAGTCCTTCGAAAATCGACGGATTCGTGTCCGCGGCTATGTCGAGGCGCGGGGTGGGCCACGGATCGACGTGCTTCGGGTGGGACAGATTGAAGTACTCGGCGGGAATTAGCTCGTTCGGAAGAGAAGAGTGGGCTGACGTGACGAAGCGTTCAGGACGGCGCGAGGGAAGTACAGGCCGCCGCCTTTTGGCTGCGCCGGCCGTGCTGTGCGCTGCTTTGACGCTGTCGGCCTGCGGCAGTGTCGGCGGCCGGTTCGAGACCGCAGCGCCGACGACGGCCACTTCGCCCGCCAAACCGAACCGCACCGTGGCGCAGACGCCGGCGAGCGAGCGCGAGCATGAGCGCATCCTCTCCTCCTATGGCGGCGCCTATGACGATCCGAAGCTGGAGGCGCTGATCGGCAAGACCGTCGACCGGCTGGTCGCGGCCTCCGACCGTCCCGACCAGGCCTATCGGGTGACAATCCTGAATTCCGGCGCGGTCAACGCGTTCGCACTGCCGACCGGCCAGCTCTATGTGACGCGCGGCCTGATCGCGCTCGCCAGCGACACCTCGGAATTGTCTTCGGTGCTGAGCCACGAAATGGCGCATGTGCTGGCCAAGCACGCCTCGATCCGCGACGACAAGGCAAGGCAGGCGGCCGTCGTCACCCGCGTCGTCACCGATATGAGCAACGATCCGGATCTGACCGCGCTGGCGCTTGCGAAAACAAAACTGACGATGGCGAGCTTCTCGCGCGCCCAGGAATTCGAGGCCGACGGCATCGGCGTCGGTATTTCGGCGCGCGCGCATTTCGATCCCTATGGCGCCTCGCGCTTCCTGAGCGCGATGGAGCGCAACGCAGCGCTGAAGGCCGGCAAGACCTCGCTTGATCCCCGCGCGCAGGACTTTCTGTCGTCGCACCCGGCAACCCCGGAGCGCGTGCAGAATGCGCAGAACTCGGCCCGGCAGTTCTCGTCGCCGGAAGGCGGCGAGCGCGACCGCGAGACTTATCTCGCCGCGATCGACAACATCGTCTATGGCGAAGACCCCAGCGAAGGTTTTGTGCGCGGCCGGCGCTTCCTGCATCCCAAGCTCGGTTTCACGTTTGCCGCCCCCGACACGTTCACGCTCGACAACACCGCGCAGGCCGTGATCGGCGTCCGCGAAGGCGGCACGCAGGCGATGCGCTTCGACGTGGTCCGGGTGCCGGCCGAGCAGACGCTCGGCGACTACCTCAATTCCGGCTGGATGGAAGGCGTCGAGAAGGCCTCGACCGAGGACCTCACCATCAACGGCTTCCCGGCGGCGTCGGCCTCGGCGAGTGGCGACCAGTGGCAGTTCAAGGTCTACGCGCTGCGCTTCGGCAGCGACGTCTACCGCTTCATTTTTGCCGCCAAGCAGAAGACCACCGAAAGCGAGCGCAACGCGCGCGAGACCGTCAACTCGTTCCGCCGCCTGACGCTCGAGGAGATTCAGGCGGCACGTCCGTTGCGCATAAAAGTCATCACCGTGCAGCCCGGCGACACCGTGGAATCGCTCTCGCACCGCATGTCCGGCGTCGACCGCCCGGCCCAGCGCTTCCGCATCCTCAACGGTCTCGACGCCAACGCCCAGGTCAAGACCCGCGACCGCGTCAAGATCGTGGTGGATTGACGCGCGAAATTGCTTGGGCGGAGGGGCGATCAGCCACCGTCATTGCGAGCGAAGCGCAGCAATCCATAGCCGCAAAGCAAGCATGGATTGCTTCGTCGCTTCGCTCCTTGCAATGACGATGCAGATCAATGCCTGCTCGGCTCAAGCACCACGACTACACCCGTCATTTCCGGTTCATGCGGCCTCAGGCTTGTGAGCGTTGCATCGCTCCAGTCGGCGAGACTGACGACTTCGCCGCTTTGGGCTTCCGTCTCCGGCGCCCCGGTAGGTTCGAGAACCTTGAGGCCGCGGGTATCCAGAAAGAACGTGTGGTTGCCGAACAGATTGTTCAGTTGGGCGACCGCCGGATGATCGTCGGGAAGAACCTCGGCCTGGAACTGGCTCAGGGTTTGTTTAACCTGTGTCGAATTCAGCTTCATGATCTGCTCCACTTTCGATGTTAAGCACGTCTTCGGTGCTAGCCGGTCTGCGTGTGCTCGCCTCCCGGACGCGAAACCAGGCTCAACGCTTCCCGGCCACGCCATCGCCGTCGACAACGGCGACGTCTCCCAGCGACAGAATGCCGACGAGGCGCTTGTCGCGATCGAGGACCGGCATGCGCCGGACCTGGATCTCACCCATATTGAGGGTCACCTCCCCGATATCCTGGTCGTCAAAGCAGTATTTGACGTCCGTCGTCATGACGTCACGGACTCTCGCATCCGGGCCCTTGCCGTCTGCAACACCGCGAATGGCGATGTCACGATCGGTAACCATGCCAATGAGCCGGTCGGCGTCACCGACGGGCAGGACTCCCGAATCAAGCCCCGCCATGGCGATCGCTGCCTGCTGGATGGTTTCGTCCGGACTGGCGACGTAGACGTCGCGCGTCATTGCTTCGCTCACTCTCATCGACACACCTTCCGTGCTTGTTGAACCGTTCTTGCTAGAGGGTTTGTCCGTTGCCGCATTTGTGGCAAGCGGATCCGATGGCAAAAGCCAACCACCAATCATGGATTGATGCAGCCGGAGCCCTGCTTGCCGGCCACTGCATTGCGGCCACCACATGCTCCGAATGATTGCGCTCAGGAAACGTTCCCGATCATCGCGGTAAACTTTATCTGGCTTCGATCGGACCCGGCGCGGCGCTCGTTTCGCCGTGAGTCGGGTTTGCGAAGAATCCGGACAAGCGGCTCAAGCCGCGACAAGCCGCTCGATTTCGGCAACCGGATGCGACGTCAGTTCCTTTGGAATCTCCGCGGTCACACACGCGATGACCTCCGCGTGGAGGGCCTTGCGAAGATTACCCAGCACTTTCGGCGGGGCGATAATGACAAGCTTCTTGAAAAGATTGGCATGGGCATGGCGATACAGCGCGTCGGCAAGCTCGCCGGCAAATCGCTCCTCGGCAATGTGGTGCCAGTCTGTTTCTTCCATGGCGCTCCGGGCCGCACCAACACTTGCAATGGATCGCCCCGGACGATCGGTACCCTGCTCGCGGGTCGGCGGATTGTCGCGCTCGATAATGCGTTCGACAACAAGCTGGACCCGATGCGCGGTGCCTTTGTTGCGCAGGAAGAGCGCCTTTTGACCATCGCCGACGAGGATAAGCGCGTTATGGGGAACATAGGTTGCGGGTTCCGTGGCCATTCTTGCTCCAATCAGTTGCGTTGATTGACAACGCCGGAGCCAAGATAGGTTTCCGCAAAGAGAGGCCGGCGTCGCTGCCATCGCCGCAAATGCACGCCATTGTGCTCCGTCATTGCGAGCGAAGCGAAGCAATCCATCGAGCCGCAAAGCAAGCGTGGATTGCTTCGTCGCGGAGCCTGTCATCGGGCGCGCATTTGCGCGACCCGTTGGCTCCTCGCAATGACGGTGGTTGTCCCAAACAAAAAGCCCGGTCTCTCGACCGGGCCTCTCGCAATTCAAACTGTGAAGCGTAGCTTACGCCGCCTCGTCCGCAACGGCCGCGTCGTCACCGTCGGCGTCGGCGTCATCGCCTTCACCGTCGGCTTCGCTACCGGCTTCGGCCTTGGCGCCGCGGCGCGGGCTCTTGGCGAGCTGGCTTTCGATTTCCTTGACCGCTTCGGTCTCCGTCGAATGCTGGACGACGGCGATTTCGCGCGACAGGCGATCGAGCGCCGCTTCATAGAGCTGGCGTTCGCTGTAGGACTGTTCGGGCTGCGATTCCGAGCGATAGAGATCGCGCACCACTTCGGCGATCGCAACGATGTCGCCCGAATTGATCTTTGCTTCGTATTCCTGCGCCCGGCGCGACCACATCGTGCGTTTGACGCGCGCGCGGCCTTTGAGCGTCTCGAGGGCCTTCTTGACCAGCGCCGGATCGGACAGCTTGCGCATGCCGACATTGGCGACCTTGGCGGTCGGCACCCGCAGCGTCATCTTGTCCTTCATGAAATTGATCACGAACAGCTCAAGTTTGGCGCCCGCGATCTCCTGCTCCTCGATCGCCAGGATCTGGCCTACACCGTGAGCGGGATAGACCACGAATTCATTGGCCTTGAAGCCCTGACGCTGGGTCACGACCTTCTTCGGCTCCTCCACGCGCGGGGCGGCAGCCTTCGGCGCCACGACAGCGGCCTTGGGCGCAGCAACGGCAGCCTTCGGAGCAACAGCGGCTTTAGGGGCAGTCTTCGGAGCGGCCTTCGAAGCAGTGGTCTTCGAAGCCGTCGCTTTCGCGGCAGTTTTTGCAGTCTTGTCAGGCATTGAGCTTCTTTTGTTTTTCGAGGACTTTGTGGCTGCAGCCTTCTTGGCTTCCTTTACGGACGCCTTGGCACGGCCTTTGGTTGCGCTGCGGCTGGCCGCGGCGGCTTTTTTCGAAGTCTTTGAAACACTCTTTTTACGCGTTTTCTGTGACACAGCCTGCGCGCGGAACTGCCACGCCCCTGTTCGATGTTTTTTACGGAACCACCGGGAGGGCCAAAGTTACGCAAGGCCGGATCCGGCTTGTAATGTGCCCAATATAGCACATTTTCCGCAAAAATCAATGATTTACGCCCCGTTTCGGACCTTTGCAGGGACCTTTCGGTCATAAGTCCGTCAACAAGGTTAAATCGGCAGGCTGTGTATGGGTCTGGTGGCTCCGAATTAGGTTCAAATTAGGTCCGGAGCGGTCTCAACTGGTCTGGAAAGGGCGATCCGGCGAATCAGTCCCCGCTACCGGGTTCCTTGGAAAAATATTTCTCGAACTTGCCTTCCACACCCTCGAATTCTTTCGCGTCGGGCGGCTGGTCCTTCTTCTGGGTGATGTTGGGCCAGGCCTTGGCGTATTCGGTATTGACCTCGAGCCACTTCTCCAGGCCCGGCTCGGTGTCCGGCTTGATGGCGTCGGCGGGACATTCGGGTTCACAGACGCCGCAGTCGATGCACTCGTCGGGATGGATGACCAGCATGTTCTCGCCCTCGTAGAAGCAGTCCACGGGGCAGACTTCAACGCAGTCGGTATATTTGCATTTGATGCAGGCATCAGTGACGACGTAAGTCATCCAGGGCTCCGAAACGGTCAACTTTTTCCGGGGTTTGCGTAGCGCATGAACTGCGCAGCCGCAAGGGAAGAGCAAGGCAACAACACGCAGGCCACAGCGCCGGAAAGCTTGGGTCTTCAAGCGCCTGACGGGCTCGTTTGCAGATAGTCATTCCCTGCGGTTCTGCAAATCCTCGTAGGTTACGCGCGCGGCCGCGGCATCGCCCCGCCGCTCGGAGAAGCCTGCGACTTTCAGCACCCGCACCGAATTGTCGAGCCCGATGGTGACGACGTCGCCGAGCTTCACGGCATGTCCCGGCGCTTTCTCGCGCACGCCGTTGATGCGGACGTGGCCGGCCTCGACCAATGCGGCAGCACTCGTGCGGGCCTTCACCACCCGCGCATGCCACAGCCATTTATCGAGACGCTGTCGATCCAATGAGGACCCTTTTAGGGATCAGCGATCCTTGTTGCCGGCGAGCTGTTCCTTCAGCGCCGCGAGTTTGGCGAATGGCGAATTGGGATCGATTGGCCGGTCACGCTCGCGCGGCGCGGCGCTGGTGGCGTATTGCCGATGCGACGGACCGGAGTCGCGCTTGTCACGGCCGCCCTTGTCACGCCCGCCGAAATCGCGGCCGCCTTTATCGCGCCCGCCACCCTTGCTGCGGTCACCCTTGTTGCGATCGCCGCCGAATTTCTCCGGACGACCACCGCCCTTGTTGTCGCGGCGGTTGTCATTGTCGCGGCCCTTGCCTTCGAAGCGCTCGCGCGGCGGACGGTTGTCGGCACGCGCCTCTTGCGGTGCGCCCTCGGCGGGCGGCGTGGCGTTGGCGTCAACAGGCGCGCCCTCGCGCGGCTTGCGGAACTCGTTGTGACGGCGGCCGCGGCGATGACGCTGCTCGCGTCCCGCAGCCTCGCCACCTTCGCCGGCAGCGGCCGCAGCACCGTCCTGCGAGGCCTGCGCGCGATCGTGCTGATGGCCGTGACGACGCTGGCGGTTGCGGTCGTGGTGCGGACGGCGTTCTTCCGAACGGCCACCGGGCCGCCAGACTTCCACCATTTCGGGCACGACAGGCGCATCGGGCTTGGCTTCGGTGGCGGCTTCTGTTGGTGCAGCGTCCGCCGGGGCCGCGTCGCTGGCGACCGTCTCGGTCGTCGCTTCAACGGCAACCGCGTCGGGAGCCGTGGCCGCCTCAACAGCGGCAGTCACGTCAGGCGCGGCCGGCTCCTCCGATGCGGTCAGCACCTGGGCTTCCTCGACCGGTGTCTCCACGGCCTCGGCTTCGACCACCTCCGGCGCGGCTTCCACCGCGGGCTCTTCGGCCGGCGCCGGCGCGAGGGTGACCTCGGGCAGCAAGGCGGCCGATGGTGCGGGGTCGCCGGAGACCGGCTGGGCGATGGTCTCGTCAGCGGTTTGCGCGGGCGCCTCGGACGACGCTTCTGCCGCAGCTTCCAGCGGCGCGTCTGCTGCCGTGGCTTCGGTCGGCGCGGCCGCATCGGTTACAGCATCCGTGACCTCAACCGGCGCGGCTTCCACCACCACCGGCTCAGTCGCCGCGACCGGCTTCGGCGGCAGCGGCGCCCGGCGCTCGGAGCGATAGCCGAGCGCGCGCAGGATCGAGGCGAAATCCTCGCCGGCCGATCCCGTCAGCGAGGTCATCGCCTGCGTCACCACAAAGCTGCGGCCATCGAACGCGCCCGCGGGCTTTTCGCCCGGCGAGCTTTCGCGCCACGCCAAAGCGGGGCGGATCAGATCGGCAAGACGCTCCAGGATATCGACGCGCACCGCGCGCTCGCCGCACTGGCGATAGCCGAGCACGCGATAGGCGTCGCGCGCCAGCGCCTTGTCGACCGCGAACGAGGTCCGGCCGCTCGAGGCCAGATGCTGCGCGCCCGACAGCGCCGACATATCGACATTGTCCTGCTTCTCGGCCCACAGCAGCGAGGCGAGAGAACGCGCCGCAGGCTTCAACAGGCCCGGGAAATAGATGTGATAGGCGCCGAACCGCACGCCGTATTTGCGCAGCGTCGCGCGCGAGGGCTGGTCGAGATCCTTCATCTCGGCGGTAATCTTCGAACGCTCGAGCACGCCGAGCGCCTCGATCAACTGGAACGCGATGCCGCGCGCAATGCCGGTGATGTCCTCGGCCTTGGCAAGCCCGAACAGCGGACCCAGCAGCTTTTCGATATGCGTTTTGAGCCACAGATCGAGCCGCGTCTGCACGGCTTCGCGCGCCGCGCCATTGAGCCGATCGTCGGAGATGATGCGCAGGCGCGGATGCAGCGCGTCGTCGGCGGCGACCAGCTTCGCCACCGCATCGCCGGTCCAGCGGATGGTGCCATCTGACGTCAGCACGAAGGCGTCGTCGGGCGCAGCCGCAAGCTTTTCGGCGCGCGTGTCGATCTCGCCGGCCAGCACCTGCTGTGCTGCCGCCTGCAACGCCTTGGCGTCGCTTCCGGCCTCCGCCGCATCTGGTGCAAAGGTGAATCCGTCGAGGCGGCCGATCACATGGCCTTCAACGATCACTTCGCCGGTCTTGCCGATTTCCGTATTCAAAACACTGTTCTCCCGCAGGCGGCGCATCAATACACTGGTACGGCGGTCAACGAAACGCTCCGTTAGCCGTTCATGCAGCGCATCGGACAATTTATTTTCGACCTCGCGCGTGATCCCCTGCCAGTGATCGGGGTCACCCAGCCAGTCCGGCCGGTTGGCGACGAAGGTCCAGGTGCGAATTTGCGCGATCCGGCCCGACAGCGTGTCGATATCGCCGGTGACGCGGTCGGCCAGGTCGACCTGGGCGGCGAACCATTCGTCGGGAATCCGGCCCTTTTTCATCAGGAATCCGTACAGCGTGGTCACCAATTCTGCATGGGCGGCCGGCGCCAGGCGCCGGTAATCCGGGATCTGGCAGGCGTCCCACAGCCGTTCCACGGCCGCCGGCCCATGGGCCATTTCCCGCACATCGCCGTCGCGGGCCGCATGATCGAGCACGCGCAGATCCTCCGCAATTGGCGCGCGCGTGAGCACTTCATGCTGCGGCGAGAGCGCCAGCGAGACCTGCAGGCTGCCGAGCGAGGCGAAATCCAGCTTCGAATTGCGCCACTGCAGCATTTTGACGCTATCAAAAGTGTGGTTCTGCAGCGCGTTCACCAGTTCCGGCTCGAACGGCGCGCAGCGGCCCGTGGTGCCGAAGGTGCCATTGCGCGTGGCGCGGCCGGCGCGGCCCGCGATCTGTGCAAACTCGGACGGATTCAGGCGGCGGAACTGGTAGCCGTCGTATTTGCGGTCGGAGGCGAACGCGACGTGATCGACGTCGAGGTTGAGGCCCATCCCCACCGCGTCGGTCGCGACGAGATAATCGACGTCGCCGTTCTGGAACATCTCGACCTGCGCATTGCGCGTGCGCGGCGACAGCGAGCCCAGCACCACGGCCGCACCGCCATGCTGGCGGCGGATCAATTCGGCGATGGCGTAGACTTCATCGGCGGAGAACGCGACGATCGCGGTGCGCCGCGGTTGGCGCGTGATCTTGCGGTCGCCGGCAAATTCGAGCTGCGACAATCTGGGCCGTGTGACGATCGATGCGCCCGGCAGCAGCCGCTCGATGATGGGCCGCATCGTCGCAGCGCCCAGCAGCAGCGTCTCGTCGCGGCCGCGGCGGTGCAGGATGCGATCGGTGAAGACGTGCCCGCGTTCGAGATCCGCCGCGATCTGGATTTCATCGACCGCGAGGAACGACACGTCGATGTCGCGCGGCATCGCTTCCACCGTCGACACCCAGTAGCGCGGGTTCTTCGGCTTGATCTTCTCCTCGCCGGTGATCAGCGCGACGGCCTCAGTGCCCGCGCGCGCCGCGATCTTGTTGTAGACCTCGCGCGCCAATAGCCGCAGCGGCAGGCCGATGATGCCGGACGAATGCCCCAGCATCCGCTCGATCGCCAGGTGCGTCTTGCCGGTGTTGGTCGGCCCCAGCACCGCGGTAACGCCGGCGCCGGGAGCGCGTTCATGTCCAAACGTGGACGAGTAGGAGAAAGCCATAATTTGCAGGTGTTTCTTTGATTCTCAGCGGCGCCGCGCGGCTTGCTTTGTGTGTCACTTTGCGACGGTGATGCGGTCGCGGCTTAAGCTCTGGAACGAGTCTAGAACGAATCGCGAAGGAATCGCTGACTCTTACTTAAACTGGCTTCGTTCACCGCAACATCCAGCGTTAGCGCTCATGATGCGGCACTAGATCAAGTTTGCCGGGGCTCCACAAGGCGGTGATTTCAGGTGAGTTTCCTTAAAATTGAGAGCGCTCGGAGTCGAATCAGAAGCGGTCAAGAGTCAATGGGATTCATCTTCATGAGTTGCATCGATCGCGCCGCGAGCGACAGTGCGCTCCCTCCCCCCTTGCGGGGGAGAGGGCGGGGGAGAGGGGTAGCCACAAGCGAGACTGCCCGTGAGAACCCCTCTCCCCGACCCTCCCCCGCAAGGGGGGAGGGAGCGATAGAGCGCGTTGCTATATCACTGCGTCTTCGCCACCCTTGGCGGCGCCGCCGTTGTGACAAAACTCGTGGCTTCCAGCATCGCAGGCCCGAACGGGGTCGGAATCGTCATGCGGAATGGAACCAGGATCCGGGTGCCCGCGATCGGCACGAAGGCGATCTCGATGTTGCGCTGGCTGGCGAGGTGCTTGATCACGGGACGATCGGGGATATAGCCCGCGATCGGCGTGAAATAGACCGCGCAGACCACCGCTGGCCCATGATAGCCGCGCTCGGCCTTCACCGTTTCCATGCGCTTGTAATCGAGCTTGAGGTCATAGCGCAGCCGGCCGTCGAAGATGCCGGTGCCGGTGCGGCAGGCCTCCGGCGACAGCGGATCGCCCGTTCCAGGCACGCGGATCATCGCGCCCGTCATCGGATCGAGCACGTTTTTGCGATGCGCTTCGGTCACGACGATGCGGTCGGGATCAACAGGCGGTTCCGGATCGATGGTGAAATCCTTCACGCCCCCGTTCGCGATCGAAAGGCGGATGGTCTCGGATTTCTTCGAACTGGTGGTGGTCGCGGTATAGGCGTTGGCGACCAGCGCGCCACCCACGACGCGGCCCTGCGAGGCGCCGGAACCCTTGCCGCCGGAAAACGCCTGCAGCAGGCCGGTGGAACCGCCCTGCGCGGAGGCGGAAAACGCATCATCGCCGATTTCGATGGTCCAGGTGCCCTTGCCGACGGGAATGCCCGCCAGCGACGCCTCATAATGGGCATCGAGCCGGCCCTGCGCGGACGCTTCCAGCGGCGCAAGCCACAGCAGCGCGCCAGCCGCAAGACTGCCCATCAGGCCGAAACGATGCGAAATGGCACGTGTGGTCACGTAACTGACGGTCCTGCTGGCGCGAGCTCTTGTCTATGTAATCAGAAATATCCGGCAATCAACGCGTGGCGGTCCCTCGCGGTGGCTCAATCCGCAGGGAACTGAAGATGTCGGCGGGGATTGCGCCCTTTATATGGTCCTAACGTCTTGATATCCTTAAACCCTTGTAATGGCTTCCAAACCGGCAATGCCGCCTTCTTGGGAGTACGCAAAATCTTAAGCGAAACCCCGCAAAACCTTGACGCCTAGGGCCTACAGCCCTATACGTCCGCGGTTCCTGGAAATGGACATGATTTTGGACCCCCGCGCGGCGCCATGATGCGCTTGCTGATTGCGGGGATGGAAGAGGATTTTGTGCGATGTCTCGGCGCTGCGAACTGACGGCCAAGGGCCCGCTGGTGGGTAACAAGGTGAGCCACTCGAACATCAAGACCAAGCGGCGCTTCCTGCCGAACCTGGTCAATGTCACCTTCATCTCGGACGCGCTCGGCCGCAACGTGCGCCTGCGCGTCTCGACCAATGCGCTCAAGAGCGTCGACCACAATGGCGGCCTCGACGGCTACCTCCTCAAGGCCAAGGCCGACGTGCTGTCGCCCCGCGCGCTCGATCTCAAGCGCGCGATCCAGAAGAAGGTCGGCAAGCCGGTGTACGAGAAGAAGGCGAGCTGAAGGTTTAGCGATCTCTCTCGCTCCCCCTCTCCGAACAAGGGTTAGTCAAAGAGTTTTGAATGGCTGGGTCCAAGACCCGGCCATTTTTGTTTTGGACTACCAACGTAGCTCGAACTTGCAAATGTTTCGATAAGGAGCAATCCTAGGTAGTAAGTCTATATTCATCCATTCATGGCACCACGCTTATTCTCTCAACCACTGATAAAGAACTTCGATCCTCCAGTTTTGGGAAAGCCCCTTGTCGAAGAAGTCGCCAGAAGCTCCGCATCGTCAGGTGCCCGCGTTGAAAGTTCAGCAATGGCTCAAGGGTTGGGACAAGATATCGTTCGATCCCAAAGAGCATCGGAAGCAGCCAAAACCCTATTTCTTCCTTTTCTCTTTGCCAGCCCGCGAGCTTCGTAGCCTTTCAGGCATTGCGCGAGAAATATCAGTGGAGTCACGCCGAGGGCGGCGGACTTGGGAATTCAGCGTCAACACGAGCCAGAACGCTCTGCAGAAATCAAACAGTTCGTTGAATATGGGTTTCCGTGGTCCACGCTGAGCGAGAGCAAAAGAGAGTCCAGTGAATACAACGATCTTCGGAAGCCAGGCTGGCTGCCCACTGCCATCGTCGTCAACATCCTAGAGCTTCCGGACGTAAGACCGACAGGCTCTGTGGATAAGGATGATCTCATAACGATTGCGGAAGAAAATTCTGCGTGCCGGATTACTTTGCCGTACTCGGAATGGACGCCGCATTGGCGTCCGTCTGGCACTCCTCCCTTTGAAGTCATCGATGGACAGCACCGGCTCTGGGCGTTCGAACATGGGGAGGCCGACTTCGAACTTCCAGTCGTGGCTTTTCACGGTCTGGACATAAGTTGGCAGGCTTATCTGTTTTGGACGATTAACATCAAACCAAAACGCATTAACCCAAGCTTGGCCTTCGATCTCTATCCGCTATTGCGAGCAGAGGACTGGCTTGACAGGGCCGAAGGGCACGAAATCTATCGCGATACAAGATCGCAAGAACTGACAGAAGCAATGTGGTCTCATTCGGAAAGCCCATGGCACGACCGAATCAACATGCTCGGAGAAAAAGGAAGTCCATGGGTCACTCAAGCAGCATGGATTAAGACGCTCACCAACACATTTATTCGTCGTTGGACAGGCAAGACTTCCGGCCCAGGCGGACTGTTTGGATCAAGGATGGCGGAAGGGGAGGATGTACTTGGATGGAGTCGTGCACAGCAGGCTGCATTCCTGATTTATGCGTGGCAACGATTCCGCGACTCCGTGAAGAATTTCGATGACGGATGGGCAAAGAAACTTCGCATTGAAGCGATGAAGGAAAAAGAACCCCAGCTGGATGATGATCCTGCGTTTTACGGTCGCTATTCGCTTATATCCTCTGATCAGGGGGTCCGAGGATTTCTGCACGTGTTGAACGATGTATGTTTCGTCTGGGCCACTCGCCTACAGCTACGATCGTGGCAAGTCGAAAGGCGTGCAGGCGCGAGTGACACAGACGCAGTAACTCTCGCATTAGCTACGTTGCGAGAACACCCGATGAGCAAATTTGTAACATCCTACGCGGAAGCGCTAGCGAAATTTGATTGGCGCGTAAGCTCAACGCCAAATCTAACTGACGTCGAACGTAGGGCTAAACTGGTGTTTAGGGGAAGCAGCGGGTATCGCGAGTTGCGGGCACAGCTCATAGACACACTAAGAACTAGCGAAGGCGATGTCGCGGATGCAGCGAAGCGGCTCTAGAAATGACCCTTTTCGCCAGCGACAAGCAGATTGTAGCGCGTCTAGCGCGTAGACATGTCGAGGAGACTTTCTCTGCACTGAAAGGCACAATTGCTAGTTCACGATGGGTTACTGCGGCGAACCGGTATTCTGTAGATCCAGTTGCCGTATTAGCTGGCGAAATTGACAACGGCAGCGGCCAACAACCGACCGAGCTTGCGCAGTACATTGCTGCAAGCCCTGTGCTCCACGCGACGGATGGCTGGAGTTATCTGGGAAAATCCCTTGTCGCGCTCCTTCGCGGCGATCCGCACCGAGCCATTCATCTGGCATACTATGCAGAATTGCGCGCGGCGGTGTCCCTCTTAGCAACCGAAGGCATTGGAATATTCTCAACCAATCACTTCGCCATAACTCGAAAAGACACTATCCGGAAGTTTAGTTCGACACTAGGAACACATCGTTTTGCTTGGAGCTGCCTAGATCATTGGGCGACTTTGCCAAAAGCAACACAGTTATTTGTGAGGATGATTAGGCCACAAGGAATTGCGTTGGAGGATTGGTTTTTGCCCGTAGGCGGAACGACCGCGATAGCACCTCAGGCCCAAGCTTGGTTAAGGCAATGGGGCGTAGATCTAAGGAATTTTGCCGACGACCGGGACGCCCGCAATATATCCAGCTACCAGCCAGATGGCATTCCAAACGTTTGGCAAATCCAAGGGCCTGATGCGCTCGAGTTCGCGCGTGACCTCTGGGCTTCTTTGGAGCCCTCACCTCTTACTAGATTTGACGTGATCGATCGAAGCATCCTTCGTATTGCGACAGAAGCGCTGTTCAAATCTCTAACCGGCGATACTGCTCAGCAACGGCCAAATAAGTTTCGACCGTTTGCGGAAAGCATAATCAAGCCGCACAATCTATCCGGACCTACTGAAACTCAACTGCTTCGGTTTCTCATGCGAGGCAGCTCGCCACATAACCCGACGATATTTGAGCACTCCAAGGGACCTGCTACAGACGCAGCAACAGGCGCACACGCTGTAATCTCTAGAGCGGCACTTTTGCTCCGACTAGCATCCGGGGCCTCATTGTTGCTGCTCCGCGCAGCATCCCTCAATGCAGCTTCGATTGCATTTTGGTCAGACTCGCTTGGCAGAAGCCGGGGGCTTTGGGAGAATGCACTGAGCTCCCCTATGGATATGTGGGCAGATGTGCTGGACGCCCTAGCCGAGGTCGAAGCTTTTCAACAGCAATACGCTCAAGTTGACCAAACTTTCTTTAAAATTCGTTCTGAGCTAAGCGACGCGCTGGTAAATTTAGGTAGCCCCGAGCGAGTCGCAATTTGGGCTATGACCCCTTGATCGCGGCGACAAAAGTCTAACCTGATGAAATATATGGGCTCAAAGAGAGCAATGTTGCTCAATGGATTGGGCACGTTGCTGGCTCGAGAAGTTCCAAAGGTGACTCGGTTCGTTGACTTGTTCACAGGGTCCGGAGCTGTTGCTCGACACGTAGCTCAGTCATACGAAGTCCCCGTTCTAGCTGCCGACCTGCAAGAATACAGCGTGGCATTGGCCGGATCCGTAATCTGCCGTGTTAGACAATTGGACGCAGAAAAAATTTGGCAGAGATGGCTCGTCGCAGCTACGAAGCATCTCGACGGGCACAGACCTAAGCCACCCACACTGAAGGCTATGACCAAGGCAACTGTCGCCGCGGACCGCATGTGGTCAGCGGAGCGGTCGGACCTCCCAATAACAGCGGCGTATGGTGGCCACTACTTCAGTGCGAGACAGGCAATTTGGTTTGACGCATTGCGGTCAACGCTGCCACGCAATTTGGAGACGAGGCAATTAGCCTTAGCCTCGCTTATACAGGCCGCTAGTCAGTGCGCTGCAAGTCCTGGTCACACTGCTCAGCCGTTTCAACCTACCCTTACTGCTAGAAAATTTCTCTTTGAATCTTGGCACAAGGACGTTCTCTTTCATACCAAGCGAAACCTGATTTTGTTGGCGGGTTTGGCGGCGAAGCAAAAGGGTAGGGCGCTAAGAGCTGACGCGAATCTACTTGCCGACGATTTGTCGCCGGGCGATCTTGTGTTCATCGATCCACCTTATTCCGGCGTGCACTATAGTAGATTCTACCATGTCCTTGAATCGATAGCGTCTGGTAAACCAGGTACCGTTTCAGGCATCGGTCGATATCCGGAGAATAACAAGCGACCACGCTCTCGCTATAGCATCCAAACGCAGGCCAGTAATGCGATCGAACATCTTTTGCGCACGACGGCCAATAAAGGCGCGAAAGTAGTCCTCACCTTCCCGGACCACGAGTGTTCAAACGGTTTATCCGGAGATCAAGTTCAAAGCATTGCTTCGCAATACTTCAATACAAAGCGCAAAGTAGTTTCGAGTCGGTTCAGCAGCCTTGGCGGCACAAGTGATCAGCGCGGCGACCAGGCCGGTAGGGACGCTCGGTTGAATGCTCATGAGCTGATATTGCTGCTTACCCCCCGTTGAGTTGCTGGCTGAAATTATTCAGTCCTGATTCGCGCAACTTGATCTGACAGACCAAAGCTGGCCTTCCCCCTCGCCACCCAGCGAAACCCCCGCTAAACTTCCGGCTGCATCATCTCCGGGACACTCCCCATGGAATCCAGAAACATCGTCATCTGCTGCGACGGCACCGGCAACGAGATTTCCGAGAACATCTCCAATGTGCTGAAGCTCTATCGCTGCCTGCGCAAGACCGAGAAGACCGAGCCGCGGCAGCTGGTGTTTTACGATCCCGGCGTCGGCACGCTGGCGCGGCCGAATACGTGGCACCGGCTCAGGCAGAATTTCAACGCCATCCTGGGGCTCGCCACCGGCTATGGGCTCGATGACAACGTGCTGGCGGCCTATTGCTTCCTGGTGCAGAACTGGCGCGAGGGCGACCAGATCTATCTGTTCGGCTTTTCCCGCGGCGCCTACACCGTGCGGGTGCTGGCGGGGCTGATCCACAAGATCGGCCTGATCACGGAAGAGCAGGCCAATCTCGCAGGCAGCGGCCTGATCGCCTACAAGGCGTTCTCCAGCGACGAGGCGCCGAAGCTGCGCGAAAAATTCAGGGGGCGCGTCGACGCCGCCGCCGCCGAGGATGCCGAGCCGCCCTCGCCGTTCGACAACGCCGCGCAGTTCGCGCGCATCACCTCGGCGCGCTGGCCCACCATCCGCTTCGTCGGCGTCTGGGATACGGTGGCAAGCGTGATCGTGCCGCGGCCCGACCGGTTCTATCTCCCGAGTCTGGAGGAACTGGCCTGGACGCTGCAGAACCCGAGCGTGCAGATTTTCCGCCAGGCGATCTCGATCGACGAGCGGCGCTGCATGTTCCGCCTGAAAAAGTGGGACGCGCCGCAGACCTACAAGCCGGTCCGCTTCAACGACATCAAGAACGCGCCGCAGGATATTTTGCAGGTGTGGTTTTCAGGCGTGCATGCCGATATCGGCGGCGGCTATCCCGAAAAGCAATCCGGCCTCTCCAAATATCCGCTGCTCTGGATGATCGACGAGGCCGAGAAAGCCGGCCTCAAGTTCAACCACGCCAACGTCAACCAGCTCGCCTGGGGCATTCCGCGCAAGAACAGCCCGTTCTCCTATGTCGCGCCTGATGTGCGCGGCGAGGTGCATAATTCGCTTGTTGGCGCGTGGTGGATTCTCGAATTCCTGCCGAAGAGCGCGAAGTACCGGGAGTGGCCGAAGCGGCAGGTGTATTTTGGATTCTACATTCCGGATGCGGAGCCAAGGGTGATTCCGGAAGGCGCGGTTGTGCATGAGTCGGTGGTGAAGCGGATGGCCGAGGTGAAGGATTATCGGCCGGTGAATTTGCCGGAGAAATACGAGACGTGGCCGATGCCGGTGAAAGCGGAAGCGGTGGAGATGCCGGCGGAGGTGTGAGGCAAGCGCGCGCCAAGCGAACGGTGCGTTCCCTCCCCCCTTGCGGGGGAGGGCTAGGGAGAGGGGTGGCGGCAGCGGGACTGCCGGTGTAACCGTTGCCCGATCCGCGCACGCGGTAATGATAAGACAGCAATCCCATCACACACCACCGATGACGCCACCCCTCTCCCCCGCCCTCCCCCGCAAGGGGGGAGGGAGCGACCGTTCGTGTGGGTGCAACCGCCGTCATTGCGAGCGAAGCGAAGCAATCCACATTGCGCCAAGCCGAGGCATGGATTGCTTCGCTCCGCTCGCAATGACGGCTAGGCTGCGACAAAACAACCCGACGGGAAAATCAGTTCCGATTTACGGAAACCATGTCAAGCCTAAAATTTCTGTAAATCAAAAAATATTTCGCTTTCCATCGCCCCCAAATCACCTGCACATCAATAGCCATCCCGTCCCACTCAGAGGGGCGTCGGCCGTCGTCATGACGAGGGGCGGGGATGCGGTGGACGCTGATGTTGCGATTGACGGTCGCGGCTGATGCGTACGGCGAAAGCGTGTGGTCCTGGCGCCCGTAACGGCGTCAAGCTCTGAAGAAGCTAACGCTTCGGAGGGGTGACGGTGGCAATAGAGGCCGTCTCACCGGGGAGAGCGCGCTATAAGCCGTAAAGCCATCGCGCAGGGAATGTCGGATGTTCTCCGCTGCCCTGTATGCTCATGTGCAGCTTTTTTAGCACAGAACGCACATGAGACCGCGGGTGCAGCGCGCATCCGGCATTCCCTGCGCCCTCTGGATTTTGGGGGCAAACGATTTGAACAACCCGGGCGAAACCTGCCGCGGGAACGCGGAGGTGTGTTTGGGATGATTCTATCCACGTCGTCCCGGGCTTGACCTCAGATGCGCAATTGCGCATCGGGGGACCCATACGCCGCGGCCCATCGGTGAGAACGCCGGCGTTGGAGACCTTCTGCAACAACAACCGCCGCGGAGTGATGGTGTGGACGGCCCCCTACGGCATCAGTTGTGCCAGAATGAGGTTGTTGAGATCTCAGACAAGG
>NZ_JAFCMC010000057.1:0-26307 GCF_018130085.1 Bradyrhizobium sp. AUGA SZCCT0169
GGTTGACTCCGTCGCTGCCGTTCGGCTCTCGCCTACCCGACAGCTTGACACCTGCAACGGGCGCCAGGACCACACGGTTTTGCCGTACGCTCGATCCACGCCATCGTCTCAGCGTAAACCAGCGTCCACCGCAACCCGCCCAACGTCCGTGACGACGGCCGACGCCCTTCTGACCAGGACGGGATGGGCAAAGATATGCACCTGATTTTCCTTCTGGTAAACAGAAATATTTTTTATTTCGGGGCTTGACACGACTTCCGTAAATCAGAAGTGACTTGCTCCTCGGCTACGCCGGGTGCGGCCGTCAGGCTGATTTGTCGATGCAATGTGATGCCAGTCACAGCCAAACACCGCTCTGGCCGCCTATTTCCACGACCGAGCCCCCGAGGGGATGGTCCCCTGCTCACCAAGGAGGGAAACATGAGCGCTCTGAAAATGGGAAGAAAGCAGACGCAGGAAATCAACGCCGTAGAATTCACGGCTGCGGAATTGGACGCCGTGTCGGGCGGCAAGCCGCGTATCGATCGGGCCACCATCGAATGGCTCAAGGAAAATTACTTTCCCTGGATGATGAAGACCTCCACCAGGAACATTTGCTGAAGCTGGCTGACGTCACGGATGTGCCTGCCATCGGGCGCGCGTTGCCGCGACCCGGCAGCTCATCCGGACTACGCTTTCAGGAGTTCTCCGTCTATGGATTGCGACAAACGCTAAGCGTTTGCGCAAGAGATAAACATCCGTTCATCAACCTTGCCGGAAAATTATTTCTTCATCCCGGAAACATTCATTCGGGAAAAAGTGGAACGTGCGCGCGCACCGCGCATTTATTGCCGATAGCCAGCAGGAGAAACACGATGTTCAAGAAATCCCTGATCGTCGCGGCGTCGCTCGCGTTAGCTTCGTCCGCCTTTGCGCAATCCGGAACCAAATCACCTGGCGCATCGGATAGCTCACCGGGCCATCAGATGCAGGGTGCCAAGAAATCAACGGCTCCGGGTGCGTCGGAATACGCGCCGGGTCACAAGATGAAGGCTGCCAAGAAATCGACGGCACCGGGCGCATCGGAATACGCGCCCGGTCACAAGATGAAGGCTGCCAAGAAATCGACGGCACCGGGCGCATCGGAACAGGCGCCGGGTCAGCAGACCACGGGCAGCGCCACCAAGAAAAAATAGGCTCGCTCGCGAGAGCGACGCGACGCGGAGGCCCGGCAACCAAAGTGTCGGGCCTTCGTTTTGCGCGTGGCAGGATTTCGCACCTTGGGCCGGAAATCAGCTTCCGTCATTCCCCGATGCGCAATTGCGCATCGGGGAATGACGAAGGTCCGCAAGGCGGGTCAGGCTTCCGCCTTCACGCGCTGAGCTGCATCGAACAGCTCCGCCTGCGCGTGGGGCTCTACGGCAGAAAGATCGTTGATCGGCCCTGCACCTGCTTTGCCGGCGATCAAAAACTTGACGCCGTAGGTCTTGCCGCGGCGCCAGACGACTTCGCAGGACTGGTGTTTTGGGCGATCGCGCACCAGCGCCAATCCAAACTTGTCCCTGACGTCAATCGCGACATCGGTCACGATCCTGGCGCCGCCCGGCGATACGTCGAGCACGAAGCATTCGCGGTTGGTCCGGCCATCGTCGACCGTCATCCAGGCCGGCTGCTTGTGCAGTTGCCGGCGCGGTTCGCGCACCACCTTTGGCTTAAGAGCATCCATCGTCACGGGTGACATCCGTTGGATCAGCAGATCACCAACTTGAAGGTGAGGCCGTAAGGTTCCCTTAGCGCGTTAACGGCGCATTGAATCGAACTTTACGGATTTGCGGCGCGCGCCATCGGGGCGGCCGGCATTGTGACGTCGGTCACAGTCGCTGACCGGCTGCTGTGGTTACTCCATCACCATCGCAAGTGGCTTTTGCCACCAATGAATGGAGACTGACATGACCACCGACAATCGCGAACTCAACGCAATCGAACTCGACGCCGTGAGTGGCGGCATGAAGTGGACGCCCGGTACCAAGAACCCCGACGTGATCGACGCCCGCGGCGGTCAATTGTCGTTCCTCGGATTGACCTTCACCTTCGACATCAACGGCAAGGTCAGCAGCTACGGTCCGAGGCCGTAACCCGGCGCGGGGCGGCGTGGATGCCCCACGCTGCCGCCGCCTTGAGGAACTGATGTTGCCTTAAGGAGTTTTATTTCCATGACCGAACCATTGCCATTGCTGATGGAAAATTCGATCCAGATCGCCTGGGATTATCTCGAGGGGACCGGCGAACTCGGCGATGCCGAAGTCGCGGCGCGCTTCCTGACGGATGCCGTCGAGACCCTGATCCGGCGTGGCGAAACGCGAAAGCTGATGCTCGCGAACCGGGCGATCGACGCCTACAAGCGATTCAAAGCCGAGCGCCTGTTGTCGCTGGTATCTTGAGCCCACCTGCCGACGTTAGCCCGCATGAGCACCGCGGCATGCGGGGGCCAAGACCCGATGTCGCGTTGCTCATCCAGGCTAATGCTGCCTCTCATTTCTGGTGCTGAGCCGGCGCCCGGCCGGGTATCGTCGTTGCATCAACTATGTCAGCGAAAAATAGACGAAGGTGCACACGCCGCCGCTGGAACCAACGCTTCGATTCAAACTTGAATCTGCGTTCCACGGAGTGCCCAGGCCATGACTGGAATGCCGTTAACTGTGCCCTATGGCGCCGACCAAACGCTTTATCTGGTGATGGACACGTTTGGTCCGAGGGATTTGCAGCTTCAGAATCCGATCGAGCGCCCCGATCTCGATACCGTGATCAACGATCTGATGCTGGCGCGTTTCAACAACCCGGTCGGAATCTACGCCTTCAACACGCTCGAACACTGGACCGCCGACATCTCCAAAAATGTCGCAGAGGAAATCCAATGTCGCTGTGATATTGAGGGAGCTCCGGTGCCGGCGCATCTCGAAGACTTTGTTGCAAAGAGCCTGAGCGACGTTCGGACCCGGAAGCCCTAGATGGATTGGAAGCACCAATGAATTGGGTTTACTGGAATACGTTCTGGTCGCTGGTCGTAAGCTCGATCTGGTTCATGACCATCGTCTCGCATCCCGACTCCGTGGTCGTGGATCGCCATCCTCCCAAGCCACCTGTCCGGTAGCGCCTAAAATAGGCGCTGCCAAAAAAGCAGCAGCTTCGCTCCCCGCGAAATTCCGAACGCGCGTGCCGCGACCGAAACAGCCAAGCGCCGGATGCTTGGGCCAAGGTTCGGCCGGAAGACTGCATGAACGTCCCGAAGGCCTGAATGCGCTCAAGGATTGCAGGCCGTCAACGCTGAAACCTCGGTGCAGGGAAACGCGATGACACCGTAGTGATACGGAAGACAAATCACCCGCAAATCATCTATGCACACATCATGGAAATCGCCCTCACCGTCATGCTCGCCTTCGTCGGCATTGCCTCCTGCGCGATTGTGATGATCAGGATGTGGGGCCCGGAGGCCTTGGCTTTCCGGAAGAGGTCGCGGCAGGATACGAAGTAGCTCGCAGACTAGTCAGGCAACGGCCAGCGTCGGGATGCTCTTGATCTCTTCGCCAAGCTCCCGCTCCGCCTGATCCAAATCGTACCGCCTTTGCAGATTGAGCCAGAGATCGGGACCGTTGCCGCACAGCTTACCAAGCCGCAACGCCATCACCGGAGTAACCGGCTGCTTCTCCTTCAGGAGATCATACAACGTCTGACGCGACACGCCGAGCAGCCTGGCGATCTCTGTCTTGGTCCGGTCGAGAGCGGGCAAAATCTCCTCGCGAAGAAGTTCACCGGGATGCATCGGCGGCAAACCACGCTTCGGAAGCTTCTTGGTCATGGCTTCGACCTCAGATCGTAGGCCGGGTTTTAGCCGAAGGCGTAACCCGCCGCATAGTAATCGATGAACGGCGGATTACGCCTTCGGCTCAATCCGCCCTACAGCTTGCGGGAACCAGGGGAAACCTTCGCTGCCTCGTGCGTTTTGTTGGACAGGGGAATACGGAGGACGGCCGATGCGAGCCCTTGTTCAAGCCTTGGCCCTGAGCGGGATGGCGTGCCTGACGTTGTCTTCGTCAGCCGCATCGCAAACGCCGGCGCAAGGCGCGGATGCTGCCGCCGGCCAACAGGCGTTCAACAATGCGTGCCGGACCTGCCACACCGTCAAGGAGGGCGATAACCGGCAAGGCCCAAATCTGCACAAAATTATCGGGCGGAAGGCAGGGTCGCTGCCGGACTACGGCTATTCCAGCGCCATGAAGGAGGCGGGCTTCGCCTGGGACGCCGACAAGCTCGAGCGTTTCATGGCTAACGCCGATGCGGTCGTGCCCGGCAACACCATGAAGCCGTATGGCGGTCTCGCATCGGCGGAGGAGCGGGCGAAGATCATTGCTTACTTGCAGTCGGGCGCGGCCGGTCAATGACAGGCGGTGGGGGTCGGCCCGCGTCATGGCCGCCCAAGGTGGTCGAACTCACCGGCTATGCCGGGGCCGCATGTCCGGGTGTCGTTGCCGCTGGTGCGCGTGTGAACCTTTCCCGAGTACATTGACTTGGATCAATATCTCCTGCGGTCCAGGTGCACCGGTGTTGTGCCGACGCTGGTCCGACTTCGAGGAAGGTCCGATGCGCACTTTGGCTTTGACGATCTTGACGATGAGTGTAGCCCTCACAGGCGGGCAAGCCCGGGCTCAGGCATATGGCCCAAGTTTTTACGGTCCCCAGGCTTATGAGAACGTTCGGAATAGCTACTGCCTGCAAGGGCGCGTATGGGGCTATCCGGGCAATTGCCAATTCTCCAGCTACGCCCAGTGCATGGCCACCGCTAACGGTACCGACGCCTTTTGCGGGATCAATCCCCACTACGCTTTCGCACTCCAGCGGCGCGGCGACAATCGACCGCGATACTGAGCACATCTCCCTGCGCCCATCCAGGCTACGCGCGCCCTACTCCGCCGCCGCTTCCCGCACATAGCGCGCCGTCGGCGTCCGCATCGTCACCAGTTCTTCCGCCGCGGTCGGGTGCAGCGCGATGGTGGCGTCGAAATCGGCCTTGGTCGCTTTCATCTTCACGGCGATGCCGACGGCTTGCGTGATCTCGGCGGCGCCTTCGCCGACGATGTGGCAGCCGAGCACGCGGTCGCTCGTGCCGTCGACCACGAGCTTCATCAGGACGCGGGTGTCGCGGCCGGACATCGTCGCCTTGATGGGCCGGAAATCGGTCTTGTAGATATCGACGTGGCTGAACTGCGCGCGGGCTTCGGCTTCGGTGAGGCCCACGGTGCCGACTTCGGGCTGCGAGAACACCGCGGTCGGGATGGTGGCATGATCGACCTGCACCGGGCGCTTGCCGAACACTGTGTCGGCGAAGGCATGGCCCTCGCGGATCGCCACCGGCGTCAGATTGGTGCGGTGGGTGACGTCGCCGATGGCGTAGATGTTCGGCGTCGACGTTTTCGACCAGGCGTCGACGGCGATGCCGCCGTTCTTCGGATTGATCGCGACATCAGCCGTCTCCAGCCCGAGATTGGCGACGTTGGGATGGCGGCCGATCGCGAACATCACCTGGTCGGAGGCGATGCTCGACCCGCTCGACAGATGCGTGGTGAATTCCTTGCCGTGCTTGTCGACCTTGCTGATGGTGCAGCCGGTGATGATGTTGATGCCCTGCTTCTCCATCTCCGCGCGCACATGCTTGCGCACGTCCTCGTCAAAACCGCGAAGGATGTTGTCGCCGCGATAGATCACGGTGACATCGGCGCCGTAGCCTTTGAAGATGCCGGCGAATTCGAGCGCGATATAGCCGCCGCCCTGGATCACGATACGCTCAGGCAGTTCGGTGAGGTGGAACGCTTCGTCCGACGAGATCACGTGCTCGATGCCGGGAATTTCCGCGCCATGGTTGGGCCGGCCGCCGGTCGCGATCAGAATGGTTTGCGCGGTGATTTTCTTGCCGTCGGACAGACGCAGCGTGTGGGCGTCTTCCAGCACCGCACGGGCCTTCACCACCTGCGCGCCGGATTTCTCGACATTGGTCGTGTAGATGCCCTCGAGCCGGGCGATCTCCTTGTCCTTGTTGGCGACCAGCGTCTTCCAGTCGAAGGAGATTTCGGGGATGGTCCAGCCGAAGCCCGCGGCGTCCTCGATCTCGTGACGGACGTGCGAGCCGATCACGAACAGTTTTTTCGGCACGCAGCCGCGGATCACGCAGGTGCCGCCCATCCGGTATTCTTCGGCCACCATCACCTTGGCGCCGTAGCCGGCCGCGATGCGCGCGGCGCGGACGCCGCCCGAACCGCCACCGATGACAAACAGATCGACGTCGTATTCAGCCATGTCTACTTTCCGCGAGTGGCGAGTAGTGAATGGCGAATGGTAAGCCGACCTTGCCGCTCGCCTCCATTCGCTACTCGCTATTCCGCCAGCTTCGCCATTCGCCCTCTACCAGCTCAGATTTCCTTGCCGCGCTTCCTCATCTCGGTGCGGAACTGGCCGTTGATCACCTCGGCAAAGGACTGCGCCCAATCGTTCATATAGGCCATGCTGCCCGAGATCGCCCTCGGTTCGTTCAGGATCAGTTTCTGGCCGAGCGGCGATTTGTAGAACGTCGCCAGGTCCTTCAATTCCTGCTCGGTGAATTCGTTGGCGTAGATCTGCGCCATGCCGTCGCCGATTTCCTTTTCGCGGCCGGCCAGACTCTTGGCGACGATCACGGCGACCTCGTTGAGGTCTTTCTGGTAGTTGAGGTTGGCCCCGAGCAGCACGTTCTTGGTCTTCTCGACGAGACCCGGAACGGCGTTGGCGTACATCGCGCTCGCGTTCTTCATGGTCAGGATTTCCTTGGCCGCGGCGATTGCGGCGGGCGACGCCGGCTTGCCGGGTACAGCCACGGTGGCCGCAGGAGCGTTTTTCTGCTGCGCCATGGCCGGCGCTCCGATCAGCGCCAGCGCCACCGCGAGACCCGCAGCCGACAAACTTCCCGAAAAACTCTTCATTCCAATTCTCCTCAAAGATTCGGCGCTATCGCCGCTCAACTACGCGAATTCCCTGTGCGCCGGCCAGCACGGCCGTGCGCGCCAGACCAATGAACAGACCGTGTTCGACGACGCCCGGGATCACGCTCAACAAGCCTGCCAGTCGCGGCGCATCCGGTATTTCCCCGAGATGGGCATCCACAATCCAGTGGCCGCCATCGGTGACAAAAACGTGGCCGTCCTTGGTCTTCCGGACCTCCATTTGCCCGGAAACGCCGCTTTGCGCAAATGCCCCACATTCTAGAAAGGCTTGCACGATCGCCCGCTGCGTCGCCGCAAGCCCGAACGGGATCACCTCGATCGGCAGGGGGAAGCGGCCGAGAACATCGACCCATTTGCTGTCGTCGGCGATCACGATCATGCGATCGGAGGCCGCCGCCACGATCTTCTCCCGCAGCAGCGCACCGCCGCCGCCCTTGATGAGATTGAGCGCGCCATCGCACTCGTCGGCGCCGTCGACGGTGAGATCGAGGTGGTCGATCTCGTCGAGCGTGGTCAGCGGCACGCCGCAGGCCTGCGCCTGTGCGCGGGTCGCCTCGGAGGTCGGCACGCCGATCACGCGCATGCCCTTCGCGACTTTCTCGCCGAGCAGTTCGACAAAGTGTTTGGCGGTCGAACCGGTGCCGAGCCCGAGCTTCATGCCGTCCTGTACATGCTCCAGCGCGCGCGCCGCCGCCTGCCGTTTCAATGCGTCCATGTCCACGTGGATATGCCCTTTGAAGATCCGCCGGTCTGGCGGCGCATATCTAGCGTCGTTTGGCGGGCAGGAATAGCGCAAACGAGGGCTAAATCGGCCCTATCGACCCACTTGCATCATCACGCCCGGGCCGGTAGCGAATGGCAAATGACAGCTCCCCGCACCCTCGTATTCGATCTCGACGGCACGCTCGTCGAAACCGCGCCCGACCTGATTGGTGCGCTCAACTTCGTGCTGGACCGCGAAGGCCTGGCGCCTGTTCCACTCGCGAAGGCGCGCAACATGATCGGCGCCGGCGCGCGCAAGCTGATCGAGCGCGGCCTCGAACTCGAGGACCGCTCCGTGAGCGTGGATGAGCTCAACCGGCTGACCAAGGATTTCGTCGCCTATTATGCCGAACATATCGCCGATGAATCGCGCCCCTTCGAAGGGCTGGAAGCGGCGCTGGATGAACTGGAAGGGCAAGGCTTTCGCTTTGCGGTCTGCACCAACAAGCTGGAATGGCTGTCAAAACTGCTGCTCGACAAGCTCGACCTCAGCAAGCGGTTTGCCGCGATCTGCGGCGCGGACACGTTTGGCGTCTCAAAGCCCGATCCGGTGATCCTGCAGCAGACGCTGGCCCGGGCCGGCGCGCAGCTCGCCGGCGCCATCATGGTCGGCGATGCCGGTCCCGACGTCGGCGTGGCCCGGCGCGCAGGCATTCCTGTGATCGGGGTCGAATTCGGCTACACCGACGTGCCGATCGCCGAGCTGAAGCCGGACCGGCTGATCGGCCATTTTCGCGAGCTGCCGGCGGCGGTGAACAGCCTGATTGGCGCCGCTTCATCCACATAACATATTGATTTATATACAGTATATTGATCGTTCCTTGCCGGCATTAACCATCCTTTAGCGAATCTACACGGCGTGGTTGCGGCCCTGTTCCCACGCTCCTATGGTCCGGCTCGGGGATTGTGGCTGATCGCCGCAGGTGAGTGATGATCATAAGTCGTGTGTTCGCGATTGCCGTCGCCGGAGCTTCTCTGGCCGGCTGTTCCACCTTTTCCATGGATTCCTTCAAGCCGACGCCGCCGCCGATCCAGGTCCAGCTGGACTCGGTGCCACCGGGGGCGGATGCCACCACCTCGGTCGGACCGGGCTGCAAGACCCCCTGCTCGGTTGCGGTCGCCGCCCCCGACGCCGGCTTCACCGTCACCTTCGCGATGCCGAGGTTCCAACCGGTCACGGTTCCGGTACAGGTGGTCCGCGACCCCGGCGACTTCACGACGCCTGCCTCCATCACGGTCGATCCCAATCCCGTGGTCGCCGAGCTGAAGCCCGCTGGGCCGCCGCCGCGCAAAATGCGGCCGAAGAAGAAGCCGAAGCCTGCAGCAGCTGCGCCCGCCGCCGCCTCGCCGTTCCCGAGCCCCGCCGCGCCGGCGGCGCAGCCGGCCCGCTGATCGGCACCGCACCCGAAAGCTGTGGATTGTAGCCGTCCTGCTTCGTGCCTATATCCCGGCCCTGATCGAAATCAGAACCGGGATATAAGTCTTTCGTTTTAACGCGCTTTCTTCACGCCAACCGGTATCCACTTCGCTCAAAAGCGCTATAGGATGATGGGTGACAGGCGTAGCGGCGGTTCCGCCGCACGCGGCGCGCAGGCAGGGTTTGCAAGGCAGTTTGGATGAGCGGATTGTCGACTTCTCCCGATCAGCTGTTCTCTCCGATGACCGATCCGTTCGGGCGGACCATCCGTTATCTGCGGGTCTCCGTCACCGATCGCTGCGACCTGCGCTGCTTCTATTGCATGTCCGAGGACATGACGTTCCTGCCGAAAGCCGATCTGCTGACGCTGGAAGAACTCGACCGGCTGTGCTCGGCCTTCGTCGCCAAGGGCGTGCGCAAAATCCGCCTCACCGGCGGTGAGCCGCTGGTCCGGCGCAACGTGATGTCGCTGGTGCGCTCGCTGTCGCGGCATCTTTCGAGCGGCGCGCTCGATGAGTTGACGCTGACCACCAATGGCTCGCAGCTGGCGCGCTTTGCCGGCGAGTTGCGCGACGCCGGCGTGCGCCGGATCAACGTCTCGCTGGACACGCTCGATCCCGCCAAGTTCCGCGCCATCACGCGCTGGGGCGACATCGACAAGGTGCTGGCCGGCATTGAAGCTGCGCGCGCGGCGGGCCTTGCGGTGAAGATCAACGCGGTGGCGCTCAAGAACATGAACGAGGAGGAGATCCCCTCGCTGATGCAATGGGCGCACGACAAGGGCATGGCGCTGACGCTGATCGAAGTGATGCCGATGGGCGACATCGGAGAAGGCCGGATCGATCAATACGTGCCGCTGTCGTTGTTGCGCGCGCGACTCGCCCAGCACTACACGCTAACCGACCTCGACGACGACACCGGCGGCCCTGCCCGCTATGTCCGCGTCAGCGAGACCGGCGGCAAGCTCGGCTTCATCACGCCGATGACCCATAATTTCTGCGAGTCCTGTAACCGGGTACGGATCACCTGCACCGGCACGCTGCACACCTGCCTCGGTCACGAGGATGCCTCCGATTTGCGCAAACCCTTGCGGGCATCTGCCGACAACGACCTGCTCTCCGCCGCGATCGATCGCGCCATCGGCCTGAAGCCGAAGGGCCACGACTTCATCATCGACCGCCGCCATAACCGCCCCAGCGTCAGCCGCCACATGAGCGTTACCGGCGGTTGAAATTTCAGCGTGTATTTTCGCCGTCCCGCGCAACCAAGCGCGTCCTCCCCACGCAACTGAAAGCCCGCGTCAATTTGTCCATTTTCCGATTGACGCCGCCACAACGCACTGAAATGGTGCGCCTGCTTTACGCCAGCACGGCCGGATGGGCCGCTGCTCCCTCATGGAGCAGCCAAGACGGCGAAAGCGTGCGAACGGGGGAGGACTATCGTTGCAATCGCTCCAGCGAATGAGCTGCGAACCTGCGCGTTTTTCGCGCCGGAACGAAGCTGCGCGTTTGCCGCGCGGCAGCGGCTGTGCGCGCCTGACGCGGGGTGGCGACGCAATATCAATGAAGAAATCCGGCGCATGTCGATGACGTGCCCGAGGAGAACGTAATGCGTCCATTGTTGGCAATCAGTAACGGCATCGACTGGATCAACGAGCAACTGGGCGGCATCTGCAACTGGCTCGTGCTCGCCGCCTGCCTGGTCAGCGCCGCCAACGCGATGATCCGCTACGCGTTCGGCTACAGCTCCAACAGCTGGCTCGAATTGCAGTGGTACATGTTCGCCGTCTTCGTGATGTTCGGCGCCTCCTATACCTTCAAGAAGAACGAGCATGTTCGCGTCGAACTTCTCTATCTCATGCTGTCCGAACGCGGACAGCTCTGGCTCGACATGATCGGAACGCTGTTTTTCCTGATCCCGTCCTGCCTGCTGCTGGCCTACCTGTCGTGGCCATTCTTCATGCAATCCTACGCCGTCAGCGAGATTTCGAGCAACGCCGGCGGCCTGGTGCGGTGGCCGATCAAGGCCGTCGTTCCCGTAGGCTTCGTTTTTCTCGCTCTGCAAGGTGTCTCCGAAGTGATCAAGCGTATCGCGGCGTTGAAGGGCTATGTGATGATCGACGCCAAATACGAGAGGCCAGTGCAATGATTACGCTGGAAATGATGCCGCCGCTGATGTTCGGCGGCTTGATTCTGGCCATGCTGATCGGCTTCCCGGTGGCCTTCACGCTGGCCGCGCTCGGGCTGTCGTTCGGATTCCTGTCGATCTATCTCGGCTTCTTCGACATGAACTTCCTGCAGGCCATTCCGGGCCGCATCTTCGGCAGCGTGCTCTCCAACGAATTGCTGCTGGCGATCCCCTTCTTCACCTTCATGGGCTCGATCCTGGAACGGTGCGGGCTTGCGGAAGACATGCTGGACTCGATGGGGCAGCTGTTCGGACCGGTCCGCGGCGGCCTCGGCTATTCCGTCATCATCGTCGGCTTCATCCTCGGCGCGATCACCGGCACGGTGGCGGCGCAGGTCATCGCCATGGCGCTGATCTCGATGCCGGTGATGATGCGCTACGGCTACAACATTCGCTACATCACCGGCGTGCTCGCCGCGTCCGGCACGATCACCCAATTGGTGCCGCCCTCGCTGGTGCTGATCGTGATGGCCGACCAGCTCGGCAAGTCGGTCGGCGACATGTATCTCGGCGCCTGGGGGCCATCCATCCTCCAGATCGCCCTGTTCGCCGGCTATACGTTCATGCTCGGCCTCATCAAACCGGATCACGTCCCTCCGGTTCCGAGAGACGCGCTCACGCTGACGGGCTGGCCGCTCTGGAAGAAATGCCTGATGGGCATCATTCCGTCAGCCGTTCTGATCTTCGTGGTGCTGGGTACCATGATGCTCGGCCTCGCAACGCCGACCGAAGCCGGCGCGATGGGCGCCGTCGGCGCCATCGTCCTCGCCGCGATCCACCACAAGGATCTGAGCAGCAAGGGGCAAAAGATGCTCCTGCTCGGCATCGCCGCCACCGGTGTCGCCGTGATCGTCGGCATCCTGCTCGGTGAAGGCAAGATGTTGAAGCTCACCTTCGCGGTGGTCTATCTCGCCGTCGTCTGGCTTTGCCTCGAAGCCGTCCGCATCCCGGACCTGCGCGGCCTGATCAAGCAAGGCTACGAGTCGACGATGCGCCTCTCCACCATGGTGGTGTTCATCCTGATCGGCTCGACCTGCTTCTCGGTGGTGTTCCTCGGCGTCTCCGGCGGCGTCTGGCTCGAGCATCATCTGACCTCGATCCCCGGCGGCGTCTGGGGCTTCCTGATCTTCATCAATGTCTTCATCTTCTTCCTGGCGTTCTTCCTCGACTTCTTCGAGATCGCCTTCATCATCCTGCCGATGGTCGCGCCGATTGCGCAGAAGGTGCTGGCGCCGGTCGTGGGACCGGACGCGGCGCTGATCTGGTTCGGTGTCATGCTCTGCGTCAACATGCAGACCTCGTTCCTGCATCCGCCGTTCGGCTTTGCGCTGTTCTATCTGCGTGGCGTCGCGCCGAAGGAAGTGAAGAGCTCCGACATCTATTGGGGCGCCCTGCCCTGGATCGGCCTGCAGGCGATCATGGTGGCGCTCGTGGTCGCTTTCCCGACCATAGTGACCGTGTTCCTCGACAAGCCGCTCGACGTCGATCTCAGCAAGGTCAGGATCGAGGTGCCGCAGATCGAACTGCCACCGCTGGATTTCGGGCAACCGAAACAATAGCGGGCGCGATTCCCGCCAAGAATCCTCCAAGATTCCTGTAACGAAAAACCCCGGAGCCTTCGCTCCGGGGTTTTTGTTTGTTGAAGTTGCTGCTTGCTTGACGATCAGCCCTGCGGGTTGCGCGCCATGAAGCTGTCGTAACCGAGCTCCGCGACCTGGAACCATTGGTATCCGTTGCTCGTGAAACCGTTCAGCGAGTCCAGAACCTTCTTGAAGTTCGGATTGGTCGCCGACGTCTCGGCATAGATTTCCTTGGTCGCCTTCAGGCAGGCCTGCATGATCGGCGGCGAGAAGCTATGCAGCTTGGTGCCACCGGCGAGCAATTTTTTCAGCGACGGCGGATTGAGCTGGTCGTACTTCGCCATCATCCAGCTGTTGGCGGACTGCCCAGCCAGCTCGAGAACGGTTTGATAGTATTTCGGCAGCGTGTTCCACTTGTCGAGATTGACGATGCCGAGCAGCATCGGACCGCCTTCCCACCAACCGGGATAGTAATAATGCGGCGCGACCTTGTTGAAGCCCAGCTTCTCATCGTCGTAAGGGCCGACCCATTCCGCCGCGTCGATCGTACCTTTTTCGAGCGCAGGATAGATGTCGCCGCCGGCCAGCTGCTGTGGCACGACGCCCAGTTTCTGCATGACGCGGCCGGCGAAGCCGCCGATGCGCATCTTCAGTCCCTTCAGGTCGTCGACGGTGTTGATCTCCTTGCGGAACCAGCCGCCCATCTGGCAACCGGTATTGCCGGCCAGAAACGACGTGACGTTATACTTCTTATAGAACTCGTTCAGCAGCTCCCTGCCGCCACCCTGCATGTACCAGGCCTGGTTGAGGCGCTGGTTGGGTCCGAACGGCACCGCCGTGCCGAACGCGAATGTCGGGTCCTTGCCGAAGTAATAGTAGGACGCGGTATGTCCCATCTCGACGGTACCGTTTTGCACGGCATCGAGGACCTGCAGACCCGGAACGATTTCACCGCCGGCAAACGTCTGGAGCTGGAATTTGTTGTCGGTGGCTTCGGCAACCTGCTTGGCCATCAGCTCGACCCCGCCCCACAGCGTGTCGAGCGATTTCGGCCAGCTCGCCGTCAGCCGCCATTTGATTTCCGGCATCGACTGCGCGATCGCCGGCGCCGCCAGAGTTGCGGCACCCGCGGCGCCAATACCTGTGACCTTGAGAAAATCTCTTCTTTTCATGGAATCCTACCCTTGTGGTTGTGTGTCCGAGAGCCTTCTTGCCGAGGCTTTGGGCGCACCATGGAACATCCGGTTCCCGATTTCCATCCCGAACTGCAAGACGTAACGCAAAAAGCCCGGCCTCCTCGCGGAGACCGGGCTCGCTTGTGCGACTTAGGAATTAGATCAGCCGCGCGTGCGCGACCGGATCATGAAGCTGTCGAACGTGTATTCGGCGACCTGCCACCACAGATACTGGTCGGAGCGGTAGGCCTGCATCGAATCGATGGTCTTCTTGAAGTCGGCATTCTTGGCCGACAGTTCGGTCCACAGCTCGTTGGTCGCCTTCAGGCAGGCTTCCAACACTTCGTTGGTGAAGGGACGAAGCTGGGTGCCGCCGGCAACCAGGCGCTTCAGGGCTGCCGGATTGAGCATGTCATAGCGTTCGTTCATCCAGGCGTTGGCGTGCGCCGAAGCGTTGGTGAGGATCGCCTGGTAGTTCTTCGGCAGCGAATTCCACTTCTCCAGATTGGTGAAGGCGTGGACCATCGGGCCGCCTTCCCAGAAGCCGGGGTAATAATAGAACTTTGCGACCTTCTGGAAGCCGAGCTTTTCGTCGTCATACGGACCGACCCACTCGGCGGCGTCGATGGTGCCCTTTTCCAGCGCCGGGTAGATGTCGCCGCCGGCGATCTGCTGCGGCACGACGCCGACCTTCTGCAACACCTGACCGGCGATGCCGCCGATGCGGAATTTGAGACCCGACATGTCGGCGACCGTCTTGATCTCCTTGCGGAACCAGCCACCCATCTGCGTGCCGGTGTTGCCGCAGGGGAAGCCGATCACGCCAAACTTCTTGAAGAACTCGTTGCCGAGTTCGCCGCCGCCACCCTGCGACCACCAGGAGTTCTGCTGGCGCGCGTTGAGGCCGAACGGAACCGACGCAAAGATCGCAAAGGTCGGGTCCTTGCCGACGTAGTAATAGGAGACGGTGTGGCACATCTCGACCGTGCCGTTGGAGGTGGCGTCGAGCGCCTGCAGACCGGGAACGACTTCGCCCGCGGCGAAGACCTGGATCTGGAATTTGTTGTCGGTCATTTCGGCGACGTATTTCGACAGCTGGTCGGCACCGCCGTAAATCGTGTCGAGCGACTTCGGGAAGCTCGACGTCAAGCGCCATTTGATTTCAGGCGAGGATTGCGCGATCGCCGGCGAGGCAACGGCGGTCGCGGCAGCACCGGCCGCTGAAACTTTCAAAAAATCACGACGCTTCATTCAGGCATCTCCTTAAAGTCGGGGCGTTTCCCAATTTCCGCGAGCGATCCTCCGGCGGGGCGAATTCCACGTCATCCGGGGCGCTCTGGCGGGGGCGCTTTAACATGGAAGTTGGCTAACGAAAACGCGACAAAGGCATGACTGCACTGATTAAACGAAAGTCTCAGGGAAGCAGAATAAGGCCCTCAGGCGGCTGCATTTGCGCCCTGAAGCTGGTCGCGGACCTTGGTACCGATCTCGCGGTAGATCGCGGCGTGCGGACCATCCGGCTCGCTCGCCACCACCGGGTTACCGGAGTCCGAGGTGGTGCGAATCGACATGTGCAGCGGGACCTCGCCCAGAAACGGCACACCCAGCCGCTCGGCCTCGTGCCGCGCCCCGCCATGACCGAAAATGTCCGACCGGGTGCCGCAATGCGGGCACTGGAAATAGCTCATGTTCTCGACGATGCCGAGCACGGGCACGTTGACCTTCTTGAACATGGCAAGGCCGCGCCGCGCGTCGATCAGGGAGAGATCCTGCGGGGTCGAGATGATGACCGCCCCCTTCAGCGGCACGTTCTGCGCCAGCGTCAGCTGCGCGTCGCCGGTGCCGGGCGGCATGTCGACCACGAGAATGTCGAGCGTGCCCCATGCCACGTCGCGCAGCATCTGGGTGATCGCCGACATCACCATCGGTCCGCGCCAGATCATCGCGGTTTCTTCCTCGACCAGGAAGCCGATCGACATGATGGCAAGACCGAAGCGTTCGATCGGAATCATCTTGCGGTCGTCGTTCAGTTTCGGCTTCTCGTGAATGCCGGTCAGCCGCGGCACCGAGGGGCCGTAAATATCAGCGTCGAGCAGGCCGACGCGCAGGCCGAGATCGCGCAAGCCCAGCGCGAGATTGAGCGCCGTCGTCGACTTGCCGACGCCGCCCTTGCCGGAGGCCACCGCAATCACGGCGGCGACGCCAGGAATTTCTGCTTGCCTGGACATCGGCGACGCCGGGCTTTGCGGCGGCTTATGCGCCGACACCGGCTGCACGCCGTGCGCATGGCGATGCGGCTGAGGTGGCGGCGGCGGCGCCGCGCCGGGTGACGGCGAAGGCGCCGCACCGGGCTTGCGCTCGGCGGTCAGCGCGATCATCGCCACGCTGACGCCGGGAATGGCGCGAACCGCGGCTTCCGCCTGCGCCCGCACGCTTTCCCACGCGCGCGCCTCCGCAGCGTCGACGTTGATGGAGAAGAACACTTTGCCGTCAGTGGCGGTGATCGCCGACAGCACATTGGCATTGGTCAAGGCGACGCCGCGCGGCGAGGCCACCTTGGCCAGAGCATCGAGAACCTGTTGCTGCGTTACGCTCACGGCACGTCTCCTGGAGCCTAGAGCCTTTTCCGTTCCGATAAAATCGGAACGGGGCTCTAGATTCTCGATTTGACGCGTTTTCTTGACGCGAACCGGTGTCCACTTCGCTGGAAAACGCTCTAGTCGGTTCCGATTGCATCAGAACCGGGGCCCTCTTAGAGCGTTGCAGCCCAAAAGGCTACCTTGCTCCGACGTCGTCCCGGCGCTCGGCCGGGGCCACGACCCCGCCCTCCTTGGCGGCCTCGTAGTTCAATTCGACCATGACGCCGTTGGGATCGGTGACGAAGATCTGCCAAAGATCGCCGCCGGGAACCTGGCGCGAGTCGAACTCCGTCCCCTTGGATTTGAGCCGCTGCTGCATGCCGGCAAAGCCCGTGCTGGCGAAGGCGACGTGATGGACCACGCCGGAGTCAGGCTTTTGGGGCTCATCGGTCTTGGAAATATCGACCAGATGCACCACCGCCTTGCCCTCCGAGTACATCCACGCGCCGGGGAAGGCGAAGTTCGGCCGGGCGCCCTTTTCCAGGCCCAGGATATCCTCGTAAAAACGGACCGTGTCGGCGAGATTCCGGGTCCGGATGTTGAAATGATCGAGCACGCCCACGCTGACGCCCATGCGATCTCACTCCCTTTTTTGTGAGTTGTTTGAACCGTCCGACATTAGCACGAAACCGGCCTTTTCAGCCAAACGAAGGCGTTGCCCTCCATGACGCAGAGGTTATGGTGCGGCCACCCGCCTCAGGGTTCCGCCCGGCCCTTCCCAGCTTCGGTCGAAGTCCGGCCCCCCAAAGATCAAGCCCGCAAGGGCAAACGATAAGGTAGCACACATGGCTAAAGTCGCTTTTCTCGGTCTCGGCGTGATGGGTTTCCCGATGGCGGGCCATCTGGTGAAAAAAGGCGGCCACGAGGTCACCGTTTACAACCGGACCGGAGCCAAGGCGAAGGAATGGGCGGACAAGTTCGGCGGCCGCACCGCGCCGACGCCAAAGGCCGCAGCCGAAGGCCAGGACTTCGTGATGTGCTGCGTCGGCAATGACAATGATTTGCGCGCCGTCACGATCGGCGCTGACGGCGCCTTTGCCGGCATGGCGAAGGGCGCGACCTTCGTCGACCACACCACCGCGTCAGCCGAAGTCGCCCGCGAGCTCGATGCCGCCGCCACCAAAGCGGGCTTCAAATTCATCGATGCGCCGGTGTCCGGCGGCCAGGCCGGCGCCGAAAACGGCGTCCTGACCGTGATGTGCGGCGGCGCCGCGGACGCCTATGCCGTCGCCGAACCCGTGATCGCGGCCTATGCGCGAATGTGCAAGCTGCTCGGCCCCGCCGGTTCCGGTCAGTTAACAAAGATGGTCAACCAGATCTGTATCGCGGGGCTGGTTCAGGGCCTCTCCGAAGGCATTCATTTCGCGAAAAAATCCGGCCTCGACGTCCAGGCCGTGATCGAGACCATCTCCAAGGGCGCCGCGCAGTCCTGGCAGATGGAGAACCGCTACAAGACCATGAACGACGGCAAGTTCGATTTCGGCTTTGCAGTCGAATGGATGCGCAAGGATCTGTCGATCTGCATCGCCGAATCCCGCCGCAACGGCGCCAATCTGCCGGTCACCGCGCTGGTCGATCAGTTCTATTCCGAAGTCGAGAAAATGGGCGGCAAGCGCTGGGACACGTCGAGCCTGCTGGCAAGGCTGCAGCGCTGAGCGAGACATTTGCAGCCTTCGTCATGCCCGGGCTAGCCGTTCGAAGAACGGCGTCGCTTCCGCTCGCCTGTGCCCGGGCAAGCCCGGCCATGACGATGGGAAGAGTTAATTTAACCTCGCGTTAACGGGATTCTTTAGCTCTTTAAGTCATCGCTTAAGGATTTGGCCTCACAGATAGACAATACAAAAAGCCCGCGCGGTTCGCGGGCAGGGTTTGTGTTGTTTAATGAGTAATCCCGCAGAAAAGCCCGAGGTTGTCCAGCTTCCGGCGGACCCGCCTGTCGCCCCGCCGGTCAACACCCGGCGCGCCGCGGCGCAGCGGGTGCGCGAGGCGCGCGACCGGTTAACGTCGACCAGCGGAACCCGCCCGGCTTTCGACACCGAACTGCTCCGGCAATATGCCCAGACCCGGATGTCGGCCTCCTATGTCGTCATGCTGCTGGTGGTTGCGACCGGTGTGCTGTTCGGCTTCTGGATGCACGTGATAGCGGCCATGGCCTGGACCTTCGGCATGCTGTGCATCCATGCCGTCATCATCCGCAATTGCCGCAGGTTTCTGGCGGTGCAGCCCTCGCTCGCCGCCACGCGCAAATGGCGCACGCGATTTGTGCTGCTCGACCTGCTCTACGGGCTGTGCTGGACCGCGATCCTGATCCACCCCGCCGGCCTCGACGTCGTGTCGAACACGATGATGATGTTCCTGATGCTGCTGGTGATCGCGGTGTCGAGCATGCTGGCGGCCAGCCTGCCGATCGCGGCGCTGGCGGCCACCGCGCCGGTGACGGCCGCGATCGCGCTGAATTTCGTGCTGGGCGGCACCTTCGACACTTACGCGCTCGCCATGCTGGCGCTGGCCGCCGAAGGCTATTTCGCCCTGCTCGCCCATCGCCTGCACTCGACAACGCTGGCGACGCTGGAGGCGCGCGCCGAAAAGGATGCGCTGATCGGCGAGCTCGAGCAGGCCAAGGCGATCTCCGACGAGGCGCGGCATCGCGCCGAATCCGCCAACGTCGCCAAGTCGCGCTTTCTCGCGCAGATGAGCCACGAACTGCGCACGCCGCTGAACGCGATCCTCGGATTCTCCGAGGTGATGAAGAGCGAAATTTTCGGCGCGCACACCGTGCCGGTCTACAAGGAATATTCCGCCGACATCCACAATTCCGGCGTCCACCTGCTCAATCTCATCAACGAGATCCTCGACCTGTCGCGGATCGAGGCCGGCCGCTATGAACTCAACGAGGAAGCGGTGTCGCTGGTGCATGTCGTCGCCGACTGCCACCATCTTTTGAAACTGCGCGCCACCAGCCGCGGCATCACCATCCACGAAGTGTTCGAACAGGGCATGCCGCGGATCTGGGGCGATGAGCGCGCCACTCGCCAGATCGTGCTCAATCTGCTGTCGAATTCGATCAAGTTCACCCCGCAAGGCGGCGATATCTGGCTGAAGGTCGGCTGGACCGCGTCCGGCGGCCAGTATCTGAGCGTGAAAGACACCGGCTCCGGCATTGCCGAGGACGAAATCCCGATCGTGCTGGCATCGTTCGGCCAGGGCTCCAACTCGATCAAGTCGGCCGAACAGGGCGCAGGGCTCGGACTGCCGATCGCCAAAAGCCTGATCGACATGCATGGCGGCACCTTCACGCTGAAATCGAAGCTGCGGATCGGCACCGAAGTCATCGTCACCTTCCCGCCGGAGCGCGTGATGTCGGCGCTGGCGCCGATGGCCGAAGAGGCCCCGCCCCTGCAGCCGGAGCCCGTCATCATTGCGACCGCGGATGAGAAACGCCGGGCGCGCCACAAACCGATCATGAGCGCCGGAACTGGACTGTAACTGGAGCGCTTGCGCAAACCACCGAAAGCATTTCACACTCCCTGAATGAGCAAAGAAACGCCGTGTATCGCTGTCTGCATGATGGACCCCAAAACCAAACTCTGCTTCGGCTGCGGACGAACGCTGCCGGAAATCGCGCAATGGCACCGCATGGACAGCGCGGAGCGGCTCGCCGTGATGGCGGGATTGCCGGCGCGCATGGCAGAGGCCGGTCTGGCGCAGATCGCGGAGCGTCCGACGTCCAGCTGATCGATCGCAGGACCGCCCACGGAGGCGCGCGATGAGCCGCATCCTGCTCGTCCTGATCATGCTCGCCGCCACCGCCGGCGCCGTCGTTGCTTACGGCGACCCCGAACAGATCGCACGCGCCAGCGATTCCGTCTCGCAGATGCTGCGGCGGCACAGCCTGCAGCCGGCGCCCGCGGTGCAGATCGCGCGCGGCCAGGCCGGCGAATTCGCGCTGCATGCCAAGATCAACGGCGTCAAGGCGCCGATGGTGATCGACACCGGCGCGACTTCGGTGGTGCTGACCTGGGAAACCGCGAAGGCGATCGGGCTGCCGCTGGAGATGCTCGAATACAATGTCGACGTCGAAACCGTGGGCGGGCACACCAAGGCGGCGCGGCTGACGCTCGACCGTCTCGCGGTCGGTCACCTCGTCGAGAAATCGGTCCCGGCGCTGGTGGTGCAGCGCGGGCAGATGAAAACCAACCTGCTCGGCATGAGCTTTCTGGATCGCCTGGAAAGCTGGGGCGTCAAGGCCGACCAGCTGATGCTGCACGGCTATCCCGACGTGACGGGCAGCGTCAGCCCCCCGCGCCGCCCCCGGCGCGACCGCGCAGCCGGCAACTAGCGCGATAGCATCGCGCAGGGCGCTGCGCCGGTGCGATCGTTCCCGGCCGAGATTTCCGCTCCGATAGGAACCAGCTGCACCCCAGCCGCATTGAAATCGCAATGGCGCGGGTTTGGATCGGCACCTCTGGTTGGCGCTACGATTCCTGGCGCGGCCGCTTCTTTCCCGAGCGGCTGCCGCTCAAGAAGCAGCTTCAATATTACGCCAGCCAGTTTCCGACCACCGAACTGAACGGCGTATTCTATCGAACGCCGACGCCGGAGGCCGTCAAAAGCTGGCGCGCCCAAACCGGCAAGGATTTCGTGTTTGCGTGGAAGGCGTCGAAATTCATCACGCACTGGAAGCGCCTGTCCGACAACTCCGCCAACAGCCTTGAACTGCTGGAGAACCGCCTCTCGCTGCTTGGCGGGAAGGCTGGTCCGATCCTGTTCCAACTGCCTCCGCAATTTCACGCCGACGCCGAAAGGCTGGCGTCCTTTTTCGGGTTGCTGTCGGACAAACGCCGCTACAGTTTCGAGTTCCGTCACCCGAGCTGGTACGTTCCGAAGGTATTCCGCCTGATGTCCGACCGGAATATCTCACTCTGCATTTCGGATCATCATGATGCGCCGGCGCCGTGGAAACGAACGGCCGACTTCGTCTACATCAGAGGTCATGGGCCAGGCGGACGCTACAAGGGGCACTATTCCCCCAAGATGCTGGCCGATTGGAAGCGGCGTATCCGATCCTGGAAAAAGCAGGGTTGCGATGTCTACGTTTATTTCGATAACGACCAGAAGAGCGCGGCCCCCGCAGACGCCCTCAAGTTGCGTCTGCTGCTCGATCGATGAACCGCGGCTGAGGGGCATACCTGGTTAGGAACAATTCGGTTCGCGCGGATTTGATTCCCGGTAACCAAGTCTATTTGCTGAGGGATATCGAGCATTCAATGACGAGCTCCTTCGACAAGCGGTCTCGTTCCCTGTGGATGGACGTCGAGGTCGCGCCAAACGCCCGCCCGTTCGGGGGCGCCCGATCCTGCGATACGATCGTGATCGGCGCGGGTATCGCCGGAATTTCGACCGCTTACGAACTTGCCATCCAGGGTCAGAAGGTCATCGTGGTCGACCGCGGCTCGATCGCGGGAGGCATCACCGCCCGAACCACCGCACACCTCGCCCCGCTGTGCGACGACCTGACGTCAGAAATGATCAGGCTGCGCGGCGAAGAAATTTCGCGCGCTTTCTACGAAAGCCAGGCCGCTGCCGTCGACCGGATCGAAGAGATCCAGAAGACAGAAAATATCACGTGCGATTTCCGCCGGCTGGACGGCTTCCTGTTTCAGGCCCCGAACACGGACTCAGCCATCATCGATGATGAGATGGATGCCGTTCGCAAGGTCGGTGCGCCGGTGCACCGCCTTGTAGGTGTCGAGGCGCTGGCGCATTGCGAGCAACAGCACGTGTTGCGCTATCCACGACAGGCCACCTTCCATCCCTTGAAGTATCTTCAGGGGTTGGTCAGCGCCATCGAGGCGAGAGGCGGCTTGCTGTATGCCGGCACTATCGTTCACGCGGTGGAGGAAAGTGGCGGTGACACCGTCGTCGTCACGGCTGACCGAGGCAATATCACGGCCGCGGCGGCGGTCGTCGCCACCAATTCGCCGATCAACAATACCGTCGCGCTGCACACCAAGATGGCGCCGTATCGCACCTACGCGATGGCCATGCGGATCAAGCGGGGCGCCCTGCCCGACGCATTGTACTGGGACACGCTCGATCCCTATCACTATGTGAGACTGCAGCCGGGCGATGGCCAGACTGACTACGTCATCGTGGGCGGCGCCGACCACAAGAGTGGCGAAGCCGACGACGCCGATGCCCGCTTCCAGGCGCTGGAGGCCTGGGCGCGGCATCTGATGCCGGCTCTTGGCGAAGTCAGCCACCGGTGGTCCGGCCAGGTGCTCGACACCATCGATTATGCCGCCTTCATCGGCCGCAATCCCGGCCAGCAGCGCATCTACGTTCACACCGGCGATTCCGGACAGGGCATGACCCATGGCGTCGTCGGCAGCCTAATCAATTCATCCCTGATCCTGGGCAGGGAGGCGAAGTGGGTCGATGTCTATGAGCCGTCGCGCAAGACGCCATCGGCAATCGGAAATTTCCTGCGCGAGAACACAACGGTCGTGAAGAATTTCGCCGAGTATCTGGCGCCCGGCGAATTGTCGTCGCTCGACGATCTGAAGCCCGGCCACGGCGCCATCGTCCGGCAAGGCCTTTCGAAGATAGCGGCCTATCGCGACGATCGTGGCCAACTATACAAGCGTTCGGCCGCCTGCACGCATGTCGGTTGTCATTTGCACTGGAATTCGTTCGAGCGGTGCTGGGACTGCCCCTGCCACGGCTCTCACTTCGCCGCCGATGGCACGCCGCTGAATGCGCCGGCCGTCTCAGGCCTGGCGCAGGTCGACTAGATCAACGCGTCATCTCGTCCCATCCGGAGCATCATAGGAACCAGCATGCACGCTGCCCGTTGATTGAAGAGCCCGTTCTGGGTGTATTTTTTGACGGAGGATACCGTGGGACTGTTTTCAAAAGAGATCAAAACAATGGACGATATGCTGCTGCATGGGTTGCAGGATATCTACTACGCCGAGCAGCAGATTACCAAGGCGTTGCCGAAGATGGTCGAGCGAAGCACCAACCGCGACCTGAAGCAGGGACTGAAGAATCATCTCGAGGAAACCAACAAGCAGATCGAACGGCTGGATCAGGTCTTCAAGAAGCTCGGCAAGACACCTTCCGGCGCCGACTGCCCGGCGATCGACGGCCTGATCAAGGAAGCCGAGGCAACCGCCGGCGAGATCGAAGACAAATCCGTGCTTGATGCAGCCATCATCGCAAATGCACAGGCGGTCGAGCACTACGAGATTTCGCGCTATGGCACCCTGATCGCCTGGGCGGAAGAACTCGGGCACGACGACATCGTGCGCTTCCTCACTACCAATCTTAACGAAGAAAAGGCGGCCAACACCAAACTGAACACCGTCGCGCTTCGCAAAGGCGTCAACCGGACGGCGGCGGGTTGATCCGGTCACCTCGTTTACAGACTGCGCCTAGGCCCATGGAAGGGTCCTGCTCGAAAAACCGCAACATGGCCCTTCCCGAGTTACCTCGATTGCACCTACCAGCGTTGACGGTACTCTAAGACGAGAGGTCAACATGCAGCGTTTCCAAGGAAAAGTAGTGATCGTGACCGGCGCAGCGTCCGGCATCGGGGAGGTAACGGCACGCCGCTTCTCCGACGAGGGCGCCTGTGTTGCGCTGGTCGATCGCAACGAGATTCCACTGGCGAATGTCGCAGCTGATTTGGCCAAGGAATTGACCATTGCCCATGTCGCCGACGTTTCGGAAAGCGCGGCGACGCAGGCCATGGTCGAAACCGTCGTGAGGCGCTTTGGACGATTGGATGTCATGGTCAATAACGCCGGGATCTTCGAGGGCGGCGATCCCGCCGAAATCACCGATGCGCAGTGGCGCAAGGTCATGGCGACCAACCTCGACGGCGTCTTTTACGGGTGTCGTGCGGCGCTACCGCATCTTGAGAAGACCAAAGGATCAATCGTCAACACCGCCTCGGTGTCCGGGCTGGGAGGCGACTGGGGGATGAGTCCATACAATGCCGCCAAGGGCTCTGTCGTCAACCTGACACGCGCACTGGCGCTGGATCTCGGTCGCAAGGGTGTCCGCATCAATGCGGTTTGCCCCAGTCTGACCCGCACGGGCATGACCTCGGACATGATGGATGACGAGGAGCTGCTGACAAAGTTTGCGGAGCGAATTCCGCTAGGACGGGTCTGCGAGCCTGATGAGATAGCAGCTGTCATCGCGTTTCTGGCAAGCGACGATGCAAGCTTTATGACCGGCGCGAACGTAACGGTGGACGGCGGCGTGTCCGCCTCCAACGGCCAGCCGCCGCAACAGTAAGGTGAGTTTCTGAAGTCCAGCATTCGATGTCCGACCGAAAAGGATTAGGGCACCGGGCGGCTCGGCCGTGAGTCTGCGAGCGCGGGCCAGCGGGGGTTGAATCCATGCAAAATGCAACGCGCCGGCGCCGGAATCCAGCCATTGTGGGATATTCGAAGGTTTTTCCGTTGCGGAAACGCCACAGGCGCCCACCATTTTACGCGTTATTGCCTGCTGAATACATTGCCCAACCTAGCCACTCGCCCCTCGCTTAAGTAGAAAGATCAAAGTGACGGTTGTCAGGGCGCGTTCTGGAGCGCCCGGCCGTACGAGTTGCGAGCAATGGGAATGGCAAGAGAATTTCGATCGGGCACGGGCTCGGCAACCAAGTCAGCCAACGGCAACAACGTCACCCCGGGTTCACAACGCCGCCGCCTTCAAATCTCTGCCGCGATTGCAGTTCTGACCTGCCTCGCGGCGCCGGCGAAAGCCCAGGACGCTACCTGGCTCGCCGCGCCCGGCTCGAACGACTTCAACACCAATACGAACTGGAATCCCGGCACAGTCCCGACGGGTGTCGCGTTCTTTGGTGCATCCAACATTACAGGCCTGACCCTCTCGGCCAATACCACCATCGGCGGGTGGACATTCAATGCGGGTGCGCCCGCCTACACGTTCACGAATACGCAGACTTTGACCTTCAATGCCGCCGGCATCGTCAACGGCAGCGCGGCCACGATTACCAACAACGCCGGGGCGTTTGTTCGGTTTGGCAATTCCAGTACGGCCGGAACCGCCACGTTCGTCAACAACGGCGAAATGCGTTTCTTCGACAGCAGTAGCGGCGGCAACGCCAGTTTCATCAACAATAATCTTCTCAATTTCCAAACCCAGAGCAGCGCCGGCAACGCCGTCATCACCAATAATGGCCTGCTCGAGTTCGTAGTCAGGGCCACCGGCGGAAATGCCGCCGTCACCAACAGTGCCCTGGCGGTGGTCGATTTCGCCCACAGTCTTGGTCCGGCGAATGATGGTGCGCTCACGATCGGCTCGCTGGCCGGCGGCGGCAATTTCTATCTCGGCGCCCGCCGGGTCACGGTCGGGGGCAACAATCTCAGCACGACGGTGACCGGCGTCATCAGCGACTGCGGCGCCAGCGGCGTGGCCTGTGGCGACCCCGGCGCAACGGGCGGGCAACTGATAAAGACCGGAACGGGCACGCTGAATTTGGCGGGCAACAACATTTACACCGGC
>NZ_JAFCMC010000058.1:0-26193 GCF_018130085.1 Bradyrhizobium sp. AUGA SZCCT0169
CATTGCGCAGGGAAGGCCGGGTGTTCTCCGCTGCCCTGTATGCTCGTGTGCAGCCTACTTAGTGCAAACCGCACACGGGACCGCGGGTGCAGCGCGCACCCGGTCTTCCCTGCGCCCTCACTATGAGAGGGCGGGAAGTTTCCAGCATAACTCGGGCGCAATGCGTCGCGAGAACGCGAAGTGTGTGTCACACCCACAATTGTCGTCCCCGCGAAGGCGGGGACCCAGTATTCCAGAGACCGCAATGATTGAACCGAGAAGCCGCGGCGTACTGGATCCCCGCCTGCGCGGGGATGACAGCAATGTGTGGTGCTACACCATCCCCGTCATTGCGAACGCAGTGAAGCAATCCATGCTTCAGCTTGCCGCGCGATGGATTGCTTCGCTTTGCTCGCAATGACGGGGGTAGGCCGCGGCGTACTGGATACCCCGCATGCGCGGGGTATGACGGCCTTGTGTGGAAGCCCGACACTAGGAAAAACCCTCATCTCCTGATCTTATCAAGCCCCAGACACTCCGGCGAAAAGGTCCCCCCGATGACGACGCGACGCGAACACGATCTCCTGGGCGACCGCGATGTTCCGGCGGAGGCCTATTACGGCGTCCACACCTTGCGGGCGGTGGAGAATTTCCCGATCAGCGGCACCCCGATCTCGATCTATCCGGATCTCATCGCGGCCTTGGCATCGATCAAGATCGCTGCAGCGAAGAGCAACCGCGAACTCGGGTTGCTCGATGCCAAACTCGCCGACGCCATCGTCGCCGCCGCGGAGGAGGTGCGATCGGGTGAATTGCACGACCAGTTCGTGGTCGACGTCATTCAGGGCGGCGCCGGCACGTCCACCAACATGAACGCCAACGAGGTGATCGCGAACCGCGCTTTGGAGCTGCTCGGCCGACAAAAGGGCGATTACAAATTCCTGCACCCCAACGAGCACGTCAACATGAGCCAGAGCACCAACGACGTCTATCCGACGGCGCTCAAGCTCGCGGCTTACGGCGGCATCATGCGGCTGGTCGAAGCGATGGCGGTGCTGCGCGGGGCGTTCGAGCGCAAGTCCGACGAGTTCAGGGACATCATCAAGATGGGTCGCACCCAGTTGCAGGACGCCGTGCCGATGACGCTGGGGCAGGAATTTTCCACCTATGCCGTCATGCTGGGGGAAGACGAGCAGCGGCTCAGGGAAGCCGTGCTGCTGGTGTGTGAAATCAACATGGGCGCGACCGCGATCGGCACCGGCATCAACTCGCACCCGGACTATGCCGGCCTGGTGTGCCGACAGCTGCGGTCGATCACCGGCATTCCGGTGGTGACCGCGTCGAACCTGGTCGAGGCGACGCAGGATTGCGGCAGCTTCGTTCAACTCTCCGGCGTGCTCAAGCGCGTCGCCGTCAAGCTGTCGAAGACCTGCAACGATCTGCGGCTGTTGTCGTCAGGACCGCGTGTCGGGTTGAACGAGATCAACCTGCCGCCGATGCAGGCGGGCTCGAGCATCATGCCGGGCAAAGTCAATCCTGTGATTCCCGAGGTCGTCAACCAGATCGCCTTCGAGGTGATCGGGAACGACATTACGGTGAGTTTTGCGGCCGAGGGCGGCCAGTTGCAGCTCAATGCGTTCGAGCCGATCATCGCGCACAGTCTGTTCAAGAGCGTCAATCATCTGCGCGCCGGCTGCCTGACACTGGCCGAGAAATGCGTCAACGGCATCACCGCCAACCGTGAGCACCTGCGCCGCGGCGTCGAAAACTCGATCGGCATCGTCACCGCGCTCAATCCCTATATCGGCTACGCCAACGCCACCGAGATCGCGCAGCAGGCGCTGGTCACGGGCGAAAGCGTCTACGATCTGGTGCTGGCCAGGAAACTGCTCACGCCGGAGCAGCTCGACCAGATCCTGCAGCCGGAAGTGCTGACCCGGCCACGCGCGATTACGGTGACGCTGGTACAGGGCAAGGCCGAGGTCGGGACCTCAGGGCCGAGTCAGATCGACTGATCGTGCATGCCATGTGGATTCGATTATCATTGCTTGTGTGCGGCGCGAAGTGCCCGTACTTCCACGGAAAAATCGCCCGATCAGGCCATTTCAACCTGTTCCGCGAATAATTTGTGAACCACTTGGGGCGAATTCACTTGGCCTTTAACGCCTAACTCGTTCCATCGGCGCACAAAAGGCGAAGGCAACGTCTTGCAAGGTGAATTCCGTGGCAATAGCGGAAGCGGGCAAACCGGTGTGGAAGTCGCTCTGGTCGCGCGAACCCGACGAAGCAGGTGACGCTTCCGGCTGGGCATGGACGCAGTCGCATCACCGGATGACGATTTCGGTCATTCTGCTGGCGCTGAGCTTCTCCGCGGTATGCGGCTGGGTGCTGCTGGAGGCGCGGCGGGCGACCGAAGCGCGTGCCACCGAGGTCGCCACCAGCCTCGCCAATTCGCTCAAGGCCGATATCGCCCGCAACGTGGATCTGCTCAATCTCTCGCTCGAGGGGCTGATGAGCAATTTGAAGTTGCCCGGTCTCGATCGTCTCAGTCCGGAAATGCGCCAGCTGGTGCTGTTCGATTATTCAGCCACCGCGCGTCATCCGACATCGATGTTCGTCGTCGATGAGACGGGACGGATCACGCACGATTCCAAGAATCTGATCCCGCCGGGACACAACATGTCCGACCGGGATTATTTCCAGTTTCACAGAGACAATGATTTTCCCGGCCTGTACGTCAGTCGTCCGATCGCATCCCGTGTCACCGGCCTCTCGCTGGTGGCGTTCAGCCGGCGGCTGTCGCATCCGGACGGCTCCTTTGCCGGCGTCGTGCTCACGGCCATGCTGCAGGACCATTTCCAGGCGATGTTCAAGGATGCTTCGCTCGGTCCCAACGGCACGGTGACATTGGCGCGCACCGACGGCATCGTGCTGATGCGCTGGCCGTTTCGCCAGGATTTCATCGGCACCAACATCAAGCGCGCCGAACTGTTCAACCACTTCCCGAAGGCTTCCAGCGGCCACTATGAATCGAGGGCGGTGTCGGACGGGATCAAACGACTGTTCGTCTATACCCAGGTCGGCAATTTGCCGCTCATCGTCGTGGTCGGCCAATCGCTCGACGATGTTCTTGCGGCGTGGTGGCGGCAGGCGATCGCGATCGGCGTCCTGATGGCCGTGCTGTGCGCCGTGACAGTGATGCTGGCCGCCTTCCTGCATCGCGAATTCGCGCGCCGCAGCGCCGCGGAAAAGAAGCTCACTATCCTGGCCACGATCGACGGGCTCACCGGTCTTGCCAACCGCCGCCATTTCAACCGCGCGCTGGCCTATGAATGGCGCCGCGCGATGCGCAGCCACGCGCCGGTCGCGCTGCTGATGATCGATGCCGACCATTTCAAGGTCTACAACGACGCGCATGGCCATCAGGCCGGCGACAGACTCTTGCAGGACATTGCCGCGTCGATCGCGGCGAATGTGAAGCGCCCTTCGGATATGGGCGCGCGCTATGGCGCCGACGAGTTCGCCGTTCTGCTGCCGGAAACGTCGCTCGGCGATGCGGCGGCGCTGGCGGCGCGGATTCGCGAGGATCTGATCGTCCGCTGCGGCGCGGACGAGATTCAGCGCGGCCATGCGAAATTGAGCATCGGTGTCGCATCCCTGGTGCCCGGCGCGGAAACCAGGCATCGCGATCTCATCGCCGCCGCGGACAAGGCGCTCTATGAGGCCAAACGGCTCGGCCGCAATCGCACCGAACTGGCGGAAACCGACGCGGGCTCGATTGCGCCCGATGCCGGCGCACATTTGAATGAAGCGAGCGGGTCGGGTCGAGAGCGATCTTCCGCCGTCGCCCGGACCTAGCGATCACCTGGCCTATAGCAGCCCGCGATAAATCCCCGGCTCCGAACCTTCGATGGCCACCGCGCCGACCGCCTTCGAATAAAACTCCGCCGGCCCCACGCCGCCGATGATGGCGTAGCCAAAGCCTTGTTGCCGCATGTCCTCGAGGCAGGCGAACAGCAGGGCCTTTCCGACGCCGCCTTGCCGAGCCTTCGGATCGACGCCGGTCGGACCGAAAAAGTTGGGACAGGTCGCATCATGGCAGGCGAAGCCGATGATGTTTTTCTCCCGGACCGCGATGAAGCAGGAGACCGGCTGGCGGCCGAACGCGACATCGGTTTCGCTGGCCCATGCCTCGCTGAAATTCTGCCGCACCCAGCCTGTGACCTTGTGCTTTTCGGGGGCCAACGCACGGCGCATGACGATTCCGGCGTTGCGCAATCGATCATACGCCGGCCGGGAATCCGGCAGCGCATAGAGCTTGACGAGCATGTCCATCGGGTGGCCCTGGGTGATTCCTGACCGAGGTGGCAGTCCTGACAGACGGTACGAGGCGATCGCTTCGCTGCGCAAGAGGCTACGCTGGGCAGTCTTCGCCGCTGCGCAGGATGGATTTGCGTCTGGCCGCGCCAGGCGAAGCCGCGAAGACTGGTGCCCCTGGCCGGAATCGAACCAGCACTCCTTGCGGAACTCGATTTTGAGTCGAGCGCGTCTACCAGTTCCGCCACAGGGGCCCTCGGGGCGTCGGCCAGAAGGCCGGTGCCGCGAAGCCGGCGGAATATAGCGGGCGGTTTCGGCGGGTCAACCCGCGCGGATGTGATTGTCCCGCGCCTCGACAGCGCCACTTCAGAGGGATAGGACGTTGTTATCGTTGGAGAACGCCCGTGACGCTTCATGCCACCGCAAATCCGTCACATGCCGGGCTTGGCGCCAATACGGCTACGATAGCCGCGCTGGCGATCGCGGCCATCGCAGCGGCGACCTTGGCGGGCGCCTGGTTCTTCGAACTGGTGCTCGATATCCGCCCCTGTCCGCTCTGCCTCGAACAGCGCTATGCCTATTATCTGGCGATCCCGCTCGCTCTTCTGGTCGCTTTCGTGGCTTCGCGGGACGCACCGCGGCCGGTGCTGCTGGCCGGCCTCGCGCTGCTGGCGCTGGCGGCGCTGGCGAACGCCTGGCTCGGCGGCTACCACGCCGGCGTCGAATGGAAGTTCTGGCAGGGCCCGACCGATTGCTCGGGCCCGCTGGTCGATCTCGGCAGCGCCGGCACGCTGCTCGAGCGGCTCGACACCGTGAAGGTGATCCGTTGCGACGAGGTGCAGTGGCGCTTCCTCGGCCTCTCGCTCGCCGGTTACAATGTGCTGATTTCGCTGGCGATGGCCGCGATCGCGGCGTGGGGCCTGAAGTCCGTCAAGCGAGCCTAATCGTCCACATCATCCTGCGGCTGTCCGAACAGATGGACGATGCCCGGCGTCGTGATGGAGACGAACACGAAGCGCGACAGATGATGCGCACCGACGAAAATCGGGTCGATATGCAGCGTCAGCGCCAGCGCCAGCATGGCGTCCATCGCGCCCGGCGCGAACGCGACCACGACGTCGGCCAGCCGTACATTCGTGGTCAACGCGATGACAGCGACGAAGATCGCCGAGATCACGATCGCGACCGCAAACGAACCCAGCCCCGCATTGACATGGCTGAGCAGCGTCGACCGTTTCACCCGCGCAAAGCGCGTGCCGATCACCGCGCCGATGCCGACCAGCGCCACGCCGCGCATCCAGGGCGGCAGGCCGCCTTCGATCATGTCGGTGCCGTGCAGCACGCTCGAGGCGATCATCGCGCCGAACATCCAGCTCGCCGGAAATTTCATCAGCAGCAACAGCAGCGCGACCGCGACCGCAGCCGCGATCAATACGGCCAGTTCGAGCGGCGAGGCGATGATGGCGGCGATGTTCGGCGGCGCCGATGGCGCGATCCCGGTCAATGCCAGCAGCAGCGGCAGGGCGGCGGTGAGGATGATCACGCGCATGGTCTGAACCACGGCGATGCCAGCGACGTCGGCGCCCTTCTCGGCGGCGAGGATGGTGATTTGCGACAGCGCGCCGGGGCTTCCGGCCAGCAAGGCCGAGGTCTGGTCCCAGCCGTAGAAGCGCTGCAGATAGAAGCTGCTGCCGAACGTCGAGCAGAAGGTGGCGAGCGCGAGCAGGCCGATGGTCAGCGGATAAGAGCTCATGTGCTGGATCAGCTGCCGCGACACCAGCGAGCCCAGCGTGATCCCGAGCAGCAGCAGCACGCTTTGCGTCAGGATCGGCGGCATCGCGAGCGGCCGTCCGCAGATCGCGGCGATGCCGACCGCGAACATCGCGCCGGAGATCAGTCCGCCGGGCAGGTTTGCCCAAAGAAACAGCAAGCCGCCAGCGGCGCCGAGGACGATTGTCTCGATCGTGGAGAGAATCCTGGCGCGGTCAGGAATCGCAGACGTCATCGATGTGGGGATCAGGCTCACGCCGCCTTATGGCAAATCCCGCATTGGGGGACAAATGCGCCACGCGATTGCTGCAATGCGTGCGTCAGCCATCTTCGGCCCTGGCGCGGGCGGTCCATGCGCGGGCCAGCAAAGGGCGCCCGCGCGGGTCCGCGGGCGCCCGGCAACACCATCAAACATGCAGATGCGAAGTAGTCCTTGCCTTGAAGCGGCAGGGGCAGGTGATCACTTCGCTCCCGCCGCCTTCTCCTTGTCGGCGAATTCCTTCTTGCAAGCGGAACGGAATTTCTTGCGTTCCTTGCCCTTGAGCCCCTTCTCGTCGGCCTGCTTGGAGCATTCGAGGGAGCCTGGGGTACGCGGCTTCGCGGCAGTCTTCTTTTCGGCCGGTGCCTTGGTCTCGGTCTTCGGCGCCTCGGTCTTTGCAGTCGGCGCGGCGGTTTGCGCCGATGCCGCGCCCATCAGCAGGAGCGAAGCAATCGCGGTCGCGGTGACAAGGGAAGAGATCTTCATGGGGCACCTCGGATTGGAAACAAGGGCGCGACCGTCGCGCCGTGATGCTGAACGCCAAGTGAATGGACCGGACAATCCGCGTCTTTGACAGCCACATTATTTTGAACGGAAAATCGCGGCTTTCGTTGCCGCAAGCTTTGGTTGCGTTAGGATGGCGGTGCAGGTCAAAACCCCTGAATGATTGCACGATAACTGCACAAGGACGACCTGCCCAAGTTGGATGGCCCAAGCTAAATTGCCCTAGTTAAACTGCCCCAAGGGAGCCTTAGGATGACCAATCAAGCAAAAATACTCTGCGCAATGGCGGTGTCGGGTTTTGCGGCGTTCATGGTGACGTCGCCGGCCCAGGCCCTCACCGCGCAGGAATGCAGCGCGAAATACCAGGCCGCCAAGACCGCCGGCACGCTCGGCGGCCAGAAATGGAATGACTTCCGCAAGGCGCAATGCGGTGCCGATGCCACCGCCGCGGCGCCAGCGGCCGCGCCGGCCGCAGCACCCGCTGCCGCGCCCAAGGAAGCCAAGGCCAAGAAGGAAGCCGCGCCCGCCAAGGAAGCTGCGGCGCCGGCGGTGCCATCGGGACCTGCGGTGTATCCGAACGCTGTCGATCCGAAATACGCCAAGGAAACCGCCGGCAAGCAGCGCATGCACACCTGCCTTGATCAGTACAACGCCAACAAGACGACCAACGGCAATGGTGGCCTGAAGTGGATCCAGAAGGGCGGCGGCTATTACAGCGAATGCAGCAAAAAGCTGAAACCCACGGCCTGAGAAAAGGCTGAGCGTTTTAAGGCGCGGCCGGTCCTCGGCCGCGCCTAACCTTCATCCTCGAGCAATTTCTCGGCTGACTTTGCGATCAGCTGCGCGCGCTTGCGCGGGCCGCGTTCGAGGAACAGCAAGCTCTGGCCGAAGATGAAGCAATAGAACAGGAATGCCTGCGCGTCGGCTTCTTCCGCCGCCAGCCCCGCCGCGCGATAGAGCTGCCCGACATTTTGCAGCCGCGCGGCATCGACGCTGGCGACCGCTGCGGCTGCGGCCTCGTCAGATCGCGCCCATTGCCGGATCGCAAGCTCCACCGCCATGCCCTCGGTATTCATCCGTTCTGAATAAAGCGCAACCAGCGCCCGCAAGCGTTCGCGCGCGGTGGCGCCATCGAGGCTGGTCTGCCTTTCGATCGCGGCGATGCGCCCGGTGCTCCAGTTCTGCAGCATGCCGTCCAGCAGCGCCGCGCGATCCTTGAAGCGGCGATAGAAACCGCCCTTGGTGACGCCAAGATTCTTCGCCAGCACCTCGACCCGCACGCCCTCGACGCCGGTGCGCGCGATTTCCGCCATGCCGGCCTCGATCCAGGTCCTGTCCTTACAGGTCGCGTCCTTGCGGTTCTCGTTCTTGCCGTCGGTCATTGATTCCAGCCTCACCGATTCTTGATACGGTACCGTATTGCTAACCTGTTCACGCCCTGATACGCTACCGTATCAAAATCGACAACCGGCCAGAAACGATGAGCGGGAGCGAGACGATGGAGACGGACGCGACCTATCGCGGCACGGTCTATCCGTGGCAATGCGATCATGTCGGGCACATGAACATCATGTGGTATGTCGGCAAGTTCGACGAGGCGAACTGGAATATGTTCGCAAGGCTCGGGCTGACGCCGTCCTATTTGCGCGAATCCGGCCGCGGCATGGCCGGCGTGCAGCAGAACATCAGCTACAAGCGCGAACTATTCGCCGGCGACATCGTCGAAGTCAAAAGCCGGCTCTTGGAAATCCGCGACAAGTCGATCCGCTTCCTGCACGAGATGCGCAACGCCGAAACCGGTGAGATATCAGCGACCTGTGAAATCACTGCCGTGCACCTCGACCGGCAGGCCCACAAATCGATGCCGTTCGCGCCTGAGATCCGCAATACCGCGCTGAAGCATCTCGACCCGACCGAGGCGGTACCGGCATGAGCGGCATGGCGCGTTTCGAGCCGACGAATCCGGATTATCGCGAGATCGCAACCGATACGTTCGAGCGCCAGCACGCAATGCGTACGCTGGGCATCTCGATCGCGCGGCTGGAGCCGGGCGACGTCGAACTCGCGATGGCCTATTCGAGCGACTTCACCCAGCAGAACGGTTTCGTGCATGCGGGTATCATCACGGCCGGGCTCGACAGTGCCTGCGGCATCGCCGCCTTCACGCTGATGCCCATTGGCTCCGACATCCTGACCGTGGAATTCAAGACCAACCTGCTGGCGCCGGCGCGCGGCCAGCGCTTTGCGTTCCGCGCCACGGTCGTCAAGCCGGGCCGTACGCTCACAGTATGCGAGGGGCGTGCCTATGCGGAGCACGACGGCATCGAGACTCTGATCGCAACCATGACGGGTACGCTGATGGCGCTGCCGCGCCGCGCCAGCGCACCATTGTAGGACAAGGCGCTCGCGCCCGCCTGACGTCGGACATTGCTCGGAGCATGGTGCGTACGCTGAACGCCTGTTGCAGGGCAGATTTGTGCTGCAGCCATGGCGGATCATAGAAATTCCTTCTATGGTCCGACCGTGCACATGAGTCTTCCATCTTGATCATCTCCACGGCGCAAAGCGTGTTGGGACTGGCGTCGGGGATGCTGGTCGGGTTTTCGCTCGGCCTGGTCGGCGGCGGCGGTTCGATCCTGGCGGTGCCGCTGATGGTCTATGTGGTCGGCGTGCCCGAACCGCATGTCGCGATCGGCACCAGCGCCATCGCGGTCGCCGCCAACGCCGCGGTCAATCTGTCCAACCATGCGCGCGGCGGCACGGTGGTGTGGTCCTGCGCGCTGACATTTGCTGTCGCGGGCATGGCCGGCGCCTTCGGCGGCTCGATCCTCGGCAAGATGGTCGATGGCCAGAAACTGCTGGCGCTGTTCGCGCTGGTCATGATCGTGATCGCGCTGCTGATGCTGAAGACGCGGTCGCGGATCGGGTTGCCGGATGTCAAGATGTCGATGTCCAACATGCCGGCTATTGTCGGCCTTGGCCTCGCGACCGGGACGCTATCGGGTTTCTTCGGCATTGGCGGCGGATTCCTGATCGTGCCGGCGTTGATGCTGGCGACGGGGATGCCGATCATGAACGCGGTCAGTTCCTCCCTGGTCGCCGTCACCGCGTTCGGCTTGACCACCGCTGCGAGCTATGCCTGGTCCGGCTTCATCTCCTGGGCGCTGGCGGGGTTGTTCGTCGCAGGCGGTATTACCGGCGGCTTGGCCGGCACCCGCTCCGCCCGTCACCTCGCCGAGCGACGCGGCGCCCTCAACATTGTGTTCGCCGTGGTCATTATTGCGGTGGCGCTCTATATGCTGGCGCGTAACATATCCTCATCCTGGGCGTAGACAGGGGTGAGGCCGTCGCGAGAGCAGCAATGAACCAGCACAACAAACCAGCCGCAACCAATCCGGGACCCAGCCGGCGCGAAGCGATCGGCCTGATGGGCGCCGGCGCAACCCTGCTCGGCACCGCGACGATGCCGCGCACGGCGTTGGCGCATGATGACGACGCGGTGCTGACCGAAGCGCTGGTGCTGCGCGATCCGGATATTCCCGCGGCCGGCAACCCCGATGGCGACATCAGCATCGTCGAATGGTTCGACTATAATTGTCCCTATTGCCGCAAGATCGCGCCGGAGATCGCGCAGGTGGTGCAGGACGACGGCAAGGTCCGCCTGGTGCTGAAGGACTGGCCGATCCTCGGCGAAGTTTCCAAGATCACCGCGCGGATGGCGCTGGCGGCCAAATATCAGGACAAGTTCATGCAGGCGCACGAGGCGATGATCGGCGTCAGTTCGCGGTTGACCGAGGCGCGCGCCCGCGAGCTGGTCGCCGAAAAGGGCATCGACATGGATCGCCTCAACCGCGACCTCACCACCAACGCCAAGGCGATCGACGCCATCCTCGCGCGCAACCACGCCCAGGCGGAAGCCTTCGGCTTCCGTGGCACGCCGTCCTTTATCGTCGGCAAGTTCCGCGTGCCCGGCATCCTGACCATGGCGGAGTTCGAAATGGTCATCAAGGATGCGCGGAAAGCCAAAGGCGCCAACTAATCGCGTCAAAGGAAAGGGCGCCCTCGTCGGTGACGAGGACGCCCAATTTCGTTCGAATAAGCTCGCGTGATTACTTCGACGCGATCCTGGTCCACTCCTCGTGGGCGCGCGTCTTCAGCGCCTTCCAGTCGGTCGCGGCCACGTCCCAGTTGACGATGGTGCGGTTGTTCTGTGCGACCTGACCGTTCGCCACACTCGATGTGTTCATCGAATCATAGACGTAGACGCCGCAAACCAGCAGCAGCGCGCCCAGGATCATTCCAAGAAACGTTCGCATGACATCCTCCGGTGATGCGCAAACAACGCTGCGTGTGGCGGAAAGTTCCGTAGCGAACTTATTTGCCGATCCGGCTCACGCGTTCCACAAGGAAATCGACGAATAGTCGCGCCCGGACCGGCAATTGCCGGCCAAAGGCGTGCACAACGTGCATCGGAACCGACGGCATCGCGACGTCTGGCAGTATTTCGATCAACCGACCGACAGCAAAATCGTCCTCGACGGCGAAGCGGAGCACCTGCGCGATGCCGGCGCCGTGAAGGGCTGCGTGATACAGCGTAATGCCGTCGTCTGAATCAAGCGCGCCTTCCGGCGTGATGGTGGTGCCATCGGCGAAAGCAAACGGATAGGGCTTTCCGGCGAGCAGATAGCGCAGACAAGCATGCTGGCGCAGATCTGCGACGCTGCGGGGCACGCCGCGCGCGGCCACGTAACCGGGCGAGGCGATCATCACCAAGGCAAGATCGGCCAGCTTGCGCGCCGTCAAATCGGCATCGGCGAGATCGCCGACGCGCAACGCGACATCAAAACCTTCCCGGATCAGATCGGCGTGGCGATCGCTGACGCTGAGTTCGAGTTTGACGTTGGGATGCCGCGCCAGGAAGGCTTGCGACCATTCACCGACCAGCGTTCGCCCGACAAACACCGGCGCGGTCACGCGCAACAGGCCGCGCGCGCTGTCGGCCATCTGCACGACATCCTCGGCGTCCTCGATCGCGCGGAGCAGCGGCGCGACGCGTTCGTAATAGGCCGCGCCCTCGGTGGTGAGGCTCAGCGTCCGCGTCGATCGCTGCAGCAGCCGGACGCCGAGCCGCCGTTCCAGCCGCGCCACGCTCTTCGAAACGGCCGATGCGCTGGAGCCGATCGCGCGGCTGGCGTTCGAGAAGGAGCCGGAATCCACGGTTCGCACGAACGCGACCAGACCGGCGGTTTTCTCCAGAATTGTCGTCATTTCCGAACTCCAGGCACAAATCCTACGAATGATGCCATCCTAATAAGCCGTTCAGTCCGAAGTAGATAGCCGGTCACAAGACGCCGGCAACTGGGCCGGCCCATCAGGAGAATTCAAATGAGTGACCTCAAGGGCAAAGTGGCAATCGTCACGGGAGCTTCGAAAGGCATCGGTGCCGGCATCGCCAAGGGTTTGGCCGCGGCGGGCGCCGCCGTCGTGGTGAACTACGCGTCGAGCCGCGAAGGCGCCGATCGCGTCGTAGCAAGCATCACGGCCAAGGGAGGCAAGGCGATTGCGGTGCAGGGCGACGTCGCTGATGCCGCCGACGTGAAGCGTTTGTTCGAACAGTCCAAGGCTTCGTTCGGCAGGCTTGATGTGTTGGTGAACAACGCCGGCGTCTACCAGTTCGAGCCGCTCGAGAACGTGACCGAGAAGGAGTTTCACCGCGAGTTCGACACCAACGTGCTGGGAACGCTGCTGACCATCCAGCATGCGCTGAAATATTTCGGCCCGCAGGGCGGCAGCATCATCAACATCTCGTCGATCGCGAGCCTCAATCCGACGCCGGATTCGGTGGTCTATTCCGCCACCAAGAGCGCGGTCGATTCGATCACGCGCAGCCTGGCGAAAGAGTTCGGCGCGCGACAAATTCGCGTTAATGCCATCGCGCCGGGAGCCACGGCATCCGAAGGGCTCGAAAGCGCCGGACTGCTCGGAGGCGAGGTGGAAAAGCAGGTCATCGGCATGACGCCGCTCGGCCGCTTCGGCCAGCCCGAAGACATCGCGAAGGTTGCAGTGTTCCTCGCGTCGGATGATTCGGCGTGGCTGACAGGTGAGCGCATCTCGGCGTCCGGCGGCTGGCGCTAAGCCGCGACGCGCGGGGTTTCGCCGCGTCACGCGATGCGGCGAAACCCTGAGCTGATGCTACGATCTCACCTTCGCAGGGACGGACGGCGCTGGTGCTGCAGCCGGTGCTGTCGTCACGAGATTAAGGGACTTCAACTCATCCGGCTTGAACACGAACAGCTTGTCGTGCGGCGTTTCCATCGCATGGACCCAGGCCTGCAGGTTGATGCCCATCTCGGCGAGATAGCGCTGGCAGAGCGCCGAGATTTTCTGTGCCATGCTCATCTCGTCGCGTGGCGGGCTATTGGCCGCGGCCGCGATCGCCGCCACCTGATGCACGCCGATCACGGCCTTGTCGCCGGCGCGCCGCTCGGCGCCGCCGGCGAACATCAGCGGGCACGACGAGGCGCAGTATTTCCCGGCCTCGATTTCGGTTGCCAGGTTCTTTTCGCGGATCAGGCGTCCCATCGCCAGTGCATCGACGACCGAACCTCCCGGTGAATTCAGGACCACAGTCTTGATATAGTCGCCGCGCTTGCCGATTTCGGCGGCAAAAGCTTGTGAAATTCCAGGCGTGATCGTGCCGTTTGCGATCAACCTGCCGCCGCCGACCAGCTCAAAAGTCATCGGCTTTGCCAGCGCGCCTTCCGGCTGTGGCAACGGCGTCAGGCGATTGTCGCCGCCGGGCAAAAGCGGAGCCAGGATGGACGGGAGGACGCTGGGAAGATCCAGCGTGGGAGCGTCCCGCTTGATCTCGGCCGGCAATGCCGCGGGATCGGGCGGAGCGATCCAGCCATTGGCACCGGCGAGATCGGCAGCGAGCGCAGCCACGATGACCGTAACCAGGCCGCGAAAAATCCAGCGCAGCATGGTCTCGTCCGCGCGGTCCGAGAGCCAATGGTGAAAGCGTTCCGAAATGGTCGACATGACAGCGCTACTTGGGATGCCGCGCCGACGACAGCGACGTCACGTTCTCTTCTGCCGGCGCAGGCTCCGATGGCGGCTCAGGGATGTCCTTTGTTTCGTTCGGCACGGTTCGGCGGGCCTCTTCGACCTCCCGCGCCATTTGCAGGGCCGCGACCAGTTCGCCCGCGGTCATGTCGGACCCACTCATCGCCGGCAGGCCTTCACGCCGGATCGCGGCATGAACCACGCAGAGGATCAGCACCAGCACCGCCGGCATCAGGTCAATCGAGATCGCTCCGGCCCAGCTCGGGATGAAATCGCTGGCATAGCGCAGCACGGCTTCCGCCGGGGTGAGCGACTGAAAGCGGGCCGGCTCGACCCGCGGCATCGCCAAAATCTTGTCGGCGGCGTCGGAGAGCGAGGTGGCTTGTGCCGCGATCGAACTTTCCACCTTTCCGACAACGGCGGTTTGCCGTTCCGCGAGATCGCCGCTGCGGCCACCGGCTGCCGGTGCAATGAACCCTGACGACAGCGACGTCGCGGCCCGTTTCACCGCCGGCGCCACCGACGTTTGCTGCAGGTTGGCGATCACGCCCATCAGGGCGAGCGATTCCGATGCAAAGGCGTCGCTGCGTGCCGAGATCGGACCGCGGTCGGAAATCAGCTCGCGCATTTTGGCGAGATTCTTGCCGCCTTGCTCGTACAGCGCCGAGACACGCTTGCCGGAAGCCTGAACTTCCTGCCCCAGACCGTCGAGCTGCCCCGACATCTGGGTCAGCAGCTGCACCACGGTGCCTGAACCTGCGGTGCCGGTCAGCGAGCCGGCGCGCTCGGCATCGGCCAGTTTGGCGAAGCGGGAAGAGGCGAGCTGGATATCGGGCAAAAGCCCCTGCGCCGCGATCGCGTTGGTGTTGGCGGTATCGAGATCGCGGGTGTAGTTCTGCACGGTAATGGCGAGGTGCTGCTGGACCGCGGCGGCGCCGGCGAGTGCCGACGCATTCAGCCAGGACGACATCGCCACGATCATCAAGGATCCCAGCAGCATGCAGCCGAACATCAGCCCGCGGCCGCCGCGGCCGGTGACATGCGGCATGAACTGCATCAGGAAAATCCAGAAGGCGTAGATGCCGACCGACACCGCGACGGAATAAATGACCGCCGCGAAGAACACGGTCGTCGGACTGCCGTTGAGCAGTTCGCGAACGCCGAGATAGGTGTAGACGCCGGCCGCGAGCGCGAGGATCGCGGTCGTCAACTTCAGCGTTGCCTCAAGGCGGCTGACCCCCTTGGAGAGCACGACGGATGTAGAGAGGGGTGAACGCGAGATTGATGCGGGGGAAATCGTGGAGGGCATGAAGATCCTGTCGCGGTTCCAATACCGCGCTGACGAGGCCCCCCTCGTTGGCTAAGTCCTTCACTTTTGACGATAAATTCAGACGAGATTATGTCTCTTTGTCACGGGAACCGGCCCGGCCCGTGCGGTCAACTCCCGCGCAGCCACGCCAGCATTGGCGCGTTGATCTCGCGCGGATAGGTGTGGCTGAGATCGTCGATCTCGCGGTAGGTCACGTTGGCGCCTGCCGCCGACAGCAATTGCCGGGTGTGCCGCGCCACCTGCACCGGAAACATCCAGTCGAGCTTGCCATGCACGAGGTGGATCGGCAGGCCACGCAGTCTCTCCGCATCCGCCATTTCAGCCATCAGCGGATGGAACGTCGCCGAGACCGGCGCGAGATGCGTGAACGGCGAGGCGCTTTCGAGCCCGCTGACATAGCAGAAGGTGCCGCCGTCGCTCATGCCGGTCAGCAGCATTTTTGTCGCGTCGATATTCCAGCGCGAACGCACCTGTTCGAGAATGCGCATCAGGTTCGGCGTGTCGGTGTCTTCGCCCATCAGCGCCCAGGTGGTTTTGCTATCTGAAGCATTTCCTGTCGCCGTCGGCGCGATCAGGATGGCGCCGTGGCTGCGCGCGTCGCGCAGCCAGCTCCACAGAAAACCGCGGCCATTGCCGCTGCCGCCATGCAGCGCCATCACCAGCGGCCAGGCACGATCAGGCGTATAATATTCCGGCACATAGAGCGAGAAGCCACCGCGGCTGCCGGGTTCGTTATGGTCGTGGAAGATGCCGGTGTTTTCATTGGCGGGTTGCGCCAGCCGTGCGGCGAGATCGGCATCCTCGCGCAACGAAGGTTCGACAAAGAACTCGCTGACCGGCGGCAATTTCGCGACCAGCGCATAGAGCGCCTCCTGCGCGCGCGGCGAATGGCGCAGCGAGCGAAACACGCTGACCAGATCGCCATTGCCGTTCTGCACCTCGCGCAGGCCGTCGAAGGCGGCGAGCGCCGCGTCGCTGGCGGCCTCGAGCGCGGTCTTGATATCGCCGAATTCCGCGGGCCACTGCGAAAGCCGCGGGCGCACCGCGCGCAGCGCCTCGTCCGGCGTGCCGGCAGCTTCCATCACGCGACCGAAATCCGGCGGGTTCAGATGGCGCGCGACAAAGCCGAGCGCTTCGAGCGATTGCAAGAGCGGCGGCAGCACGGCCACGATGTCGTCCACCACGGCCTCGCTCATCGCGCATTCCCTGCATATTGGAGCTTTTGTTAGCGCAGCGTTCTCAGTGCAGTCTTCTTAGTGAAGCCTTCTCAGTGAAGTCTTGCTCAGTGCAGTCTCGGCGCCTTCAGCAGCTTGGCGCGTTCGACCGAGGTCAGCACCACGTCGAAAGTGACGCCCTCATGATAGACCGTGAGCGGCACGTCGACGCCGGCAGGCCCCAGCGACCAGAGTTTTCGGTAGAAGCCGGTCTGGCTGGTGATCTTGTCGCCATTGATCGCGAGGATGACATCGCCGGTCTTGATTTCGGCGCGCGCCGCGGGACCCTTGCCGGCGACGCCGACCACCACGATGCGGTTGTCGATCTCGGTCGAAAACATCCCGAGCCATGGGCGCGCCGGCTTGTTGACGCGGCCGAACTTGCGCAAGTCGTCGAGCACCGGCTTCAACAGGTCGATCGGCACGATCATGTTGACGTGTTCGGCCTTGCCCTCGCGCTCGCGTTCGAGCTGCAGCGAGCCGATGCCGATCAGCTCGCCCCGGCCGGAGATCAGCCCGGTGCCGCCCCAGTTCGGATGCGCGGGGTGGGTGAAGATCGCTTCATCCAAGAGATATTCCCAATAGCCGGCGAACTCCTGCTTGGCCGCGATCTGGCTCGCGACCGATCGCGTGCGGCCGCCGGCGCCGCCGAGCACGACGCGGTCGCCGACCCTTGTAATGGCGGAAGAGCCGAGCGGCAGCGGCTCGATGTCGAGACGCCCGAGCGCCTGCACCAGGCCGAAGCCGGATTCGAAGTCGAAGCCGAGCGGATGGCCCTGCATCACGCGGCCGTCGCCCAGATGCAGCCACACGGTCTCGGCCTCGGTGATGAGATAGCCGATGGTCAGCACCAGGCCGTCGTCGATCAGCACGCCATTGCCGGCGCGCTCGGTGCCGAGCGTCTCCGCGCTGAAGGCGTCGGCGGGGATAATCGAATGTAGCCCGACCACCGAGGCCAGTGCGCGGTCGAGATCAAAACTGTAATCGCCCGGGCGCGGCTGGTTGGCCGGCGGCACTTTCCATTCGGTCAAAGAGGGCATGAAGGGTCTCCCATACGGTTGCGCGCAGCTAACCAACGCCGCGCAACCCGAATAGATCATGGTCCTGTCAGCGGCAGCCTTTGCCGGATTATATCAGCGAAACGGCCGCGGATCGAGATCGCGGATCGAACGCGGTTTGCGATCCGTGCATCGATGGAACGCGCGTCAGCTGCGCCATTCCCGATAATCGCGCTTGACTTTGTCGGCCGCAACCGCTGCGGCGGCGTTCAGCCAGCCGTGCGGGCGTTTCACAAGGTCGGCCTGCAGCGCCTCGACCGGCACCGCACCTGCTGCGTGGACCGACGCCACTTCCAGCCCCATGGCCTCCAGCAACTTGAGGTGCAATTTCTTGCCGGCGGCGTCTCCCAGCTCGATCTTGCGGGAATCGGCGGCGATGCGCCGAAAGATGAATTGATGGCGCACGTCGAGAAACGGATCCGGCGCGCGATAGCGGCTGTGGGCCAGCGCCAGGAAATTCGACTTGCTGGGTTTCTTGCCGGATTTCTTGCCGGATGTTTGGCCGTTGGCATATGTCCACGCCGAGGGCACCAGCGCCTTGGCCTCGCGCAATACCTGCCCGCCGCGCCAGTCGCCGACCGCGACGTAACGCGGCCGCCCCAGGCTGCCGCCACCCTTGCGGAGCAGGCGGCACAATCGGATGCTCTTCCTGTCCACGCCGTCAGGCAGGCTTTCGATCAGCGCTTTGGCGATTGCGGGCGGCGGCTTGTAATCCGGGTAGTCGGCAACTTCCTTCCAAAACTCCTTCAGTCTGTCTTCCTCAGGCTCGGCATAGGGCCGCAACCAGCTTTGTCCTTCGAACAGCAGCGCCGGCCGCGGGTTCTCGAGGCCGTCGCGATAGCCCTGGAGCACGGCGCTAGCGGCGTGCTTGGAGTCGACCGCCGGGTTCGGCGCCAGCTGGATGCTGGCCGCAAGCCGGACCAGATCGAGCACGTAGGGCATGACGGCCGCTTCGTCGAAATCGTTGACGCCCCACACCAGACGGCCGTCCGCATCGCGCCAGGTCCCGAAATTCTCCAGATGCAGATCGCCGACCGAAAGCAGCTGCGGCGCATCCATCAGTTCGGGACACCAGTCGCCGATTTTTCTGGCCCAGCGGAAATAGGTCGCCCGCAGGAAGATGAACGGGCTCTTCTTCATCCGCTTGTGCTTGTAGGCGATGTCCTTTTTGACCACGTCGCACTGCGTGGCGAGCCAGGCCTCATAGGCTTTGTTATCCGTGCGGAAAGACATGTCATATTCCCATGCGGTGCGGCCGATCGAAAGCCGTCACGTCAGCCGGAATATCTTACCTCAGGATGTGTCGGTTGAAATGTCGCTGAAAGCGAGAGTTGGCTTTTTAGGAGCTTCGGCCGGTTGTCTCCAATCCGTTTTGGACCGCGCGCGGGACGGCATGATAGATCCGGAACAAACGGACGTCCCTGAGCCGGCCCGGGAGTCCTCCCGGATCGCAACTACGAACCGGTTTGCTGGCAGCTTTCGTGCTAAAAGCGTATCGTTTACTGGTTGCGGAAGAACGAACAATGAGCGGCGATAAGAATTTCGATCGGTCAACTCTGGAGCATGCCCTTGCCGAACTTGGCCGGAGAGCATTTGCGGCCGGTCGCACCGTCGAGATCGCGATATATGGCGGATCGGCCCTCCTGCTCACCTCGAACAGACAGATCAACACCGGCGACGTCGATGCGGTATTCGAGGGAAACAAAGACTTCATCAAAAAGCTCGCGGCGGAGATTGCCGAGGAATTTGGGTGGGATGAAAACTGGTTGAACGACGGTGTGAAGGGATGGCTCAGCAGCAGAGACGCCGACCCTGATGTCAAGGCCTTGTTCAAGACCTATCCAGCGGAGGATCAGCCAGGTCTACGCGTATACCCGGCGAAACCGGAATTTGCCATGAAGTGCCGAGCGATGCGCGTCGGGGGTGTCGAGACGAACTCGGACATCGACGACATCAAGCTTCTCGCTCGCGCAATAGGTATCAAAAGCAGCCAGGATGCCCTGACGTTGGTCGAAAAATCTTACCCGCAGAACATGCTTCAACCCAAAACGCGGTTGGGACTCGAGGAGATTTTTTCAAACCTGGACATTGACCACGGCAATGGTCAGACCACTGATTCGTCGCGCCTGCCATGAATCTGTTCCGCAAAAAACCAGGATCGTTGGGCGAGGTGGTCCGTCGGGTGAAAGCCGGCGAACAGAAGTTTGACCCGTCGCTTCGGGAGTTTCTCGATTCGTTTTATACGAACACTGAGTCGCGCCAGCGAGCGATCGAAGAGCGGCCGGCTTCCATTGACGCCGTGCACGACGCCTACGTGGCTGCAGTCGCCGAGCATCTTGCACGCGTTTACGGGCTGCCGATACCAGAGTGGAGCGAGACCCATGGTAACGGGCTTCGTGAACCATTCTTCGCTGGTGGTTTGCAATCTCTCAAGGGGGTGCTGCTTGCCGAAAGTCCGACAGCCTTTCGGCGGCGCCTCCTGTTTGTAAGCAAGGACGCGCTGTCGAGGCCAAGAATGTAGTTTATCCCGGCCCTTTCCTCACTCCGCCCTGGCCCGCGCCCGCGCGGGCAATATCCGGAACGCGCGATTCTCCTTCAGCCAGGCGGCGCGCTCGTCGCGCAGCAGGGTGCGGCGGACCTTGCCGGAATCATCGCGCAGGCCGACATCGACCACTTCAAAACTTTCCGGGTGCTTGTAGCGGCTGAGCAGGTCGGAGAGGAAATCGCCCATGCCGTCGGCGACCGATTGCGCGTCGATGTCGGGCCCAAGTTCCAGGATTGCGTGCACGCGCTGGCCGAATTCCGGATCGGGCAGGCCGACCGCGACACAGGAGCGAACTAACGGATGGGCTGATACCGCAGCCTCGATTTCGGCCGGGTAGATGTTGGCGCCGCCGCGCAGGATCATGTCGGCGAGCCGGTCGCCGAGATAGAGATAGCCGTCGGCGTCCAGTCTTCCGATGTCGCCGAGCGATTCCCAGCCGTCGGCGCGGCGTTTTGGTTCGGCGCCGAGATAATGATAGCTGCTGCCGGCGCCGTCATTGGGCAGGAAATAGATTTCACCGGTCTCGCCGGTCGGGACCTCGTTGCCGTCCTCGCCGATGATGCGCAGGCGGGAAGTCTCGGCGATCTTGCCGACCGATCCCCTGTGTTCGAGCCATTCGACGCCCGAAATGATACAGGCGCCCTGTGCTTCGGTGCCGCCATAGAGCTCATAGATGCGCTCGGGCCCGAGCCATTCGATCCATTTTTCCTTCAGCCATGGCGGCATCGGCGCCGCCATGTGAAACACGATTTGCAGGCTCGACAGATCGTAGCGGCTCCGCACCTCATCGGGCAGCGCCCAGATCCGGTGCATCATGGTCGGCACGAAATTGACCCACTGCACCCGGCTCGCTTCGATCAGGCGCAGGCATTCCTCGGCGTCGAACTTGACGAGGCCGGTGACGCGCCCGCCATGGAACAGCGCGGTGTGCGACACGATGAAGGGCGCGTTGTGGTAGAGCGGCCCGGGGTTGAGCAGGGAAGCGCCGATCGGCATGCCGAGCGCGGCGGGGCCTGCGGTATCGATCACGGCGGGCCGGTGGTCGAGGATCACCTTCGGCCGGCCGGTCGAGCCGCCAGAGGTCATCGCCTTCCAGTAGCGCGCCACCGGGTTGTCGATCGGATCTCCGGAAAAGCCGTCCGGCATGAAATCAATCGGTAGCGCGTTGGGCGCATTCCAATCCGGCTGACCGCCGACGACAAGCGAAGGCTTGAGAATGTCCAGCACCGCAGCCGCCTCGCCGCGCGGCAACCGCCAGGTCAGCGAGGTCGGCGTCGCGCCGCATTTCCACACCGCAAACGTGGTCTCGAAAAATGCGTTGCTGTTGGGCAGGCCGATGGCGACGAAATCGCCCGGCTTGACGCCCTTGGCCGCAAAGGCGCGGGCACGGGCGTTGGCATTGCGCTCCAGCTGCTCCCAGCTCAGTGTCTCGGCGCCATGGCTGATCGCGATCGTGTCTTTAGGTTTGCGCTCGGCATACCAGCGCGGCACGTCGGCAAGGGGGATCAGCATTGGGCGTTTCCATGGCGGGGCGTCTTGATGCCGCTCTTGTGTTTCGTATCAGGCGGCATATGGCCACCGCTGGCACTTCGCCAACAGGAGACATTGTCACTCAAGACGGGCGCGGCGTCCATATTGCCAACCCCGATCGCGAGCGTTCACCTCATTGCGCGGCTCGGGCGCCTGACCGCCGACGACTTCCGTTCCCGGACATTGTCGGGGTCCACCGTCATGTCTCAAAAGTGCTACCTGCCGATATCGCAATGGGCTCGGGCACCGATAAGTTTCCGTCATGTGCCGCGTACCGGAAGGCGTGTGCCGTGCGCCGGAATTGGAACCACCCGTTCCGCATTACTACGGTGGTACGCATGCGCATTTTGTTGTTGCGTCCGTCGCATTTGCATCTAACTCTTTGCGATGCGGCGAGCAGAAATCCATATCGCGGCCGATGGTTAGAAGTTTTGTTGTTGGGAGCAAATTTGTTGTCGAGCGTAAAGGCGTACCAGGGTGAGTTTGATCTCGGAGCAAGATCGCCGTTTCGCGACACTCCAAACGAAGACACTCCAAATGAAGAAGGCCGCGAATGTCTGATCGCGGGCTCCCTTCAGTGAAGCCTCTGGGCGGAACTGGTAACCACCTTCTTGCAGCGCTGCCGCCGTCGGACCTCGATCTGCTGGGGCCTGTGCTGGAGACGGTCGCGCTCGATCCGGACGCGGTCATTTCGCGAGCGGGTGACCCGATCGAGCATGTGCTTTTCCCTCATAGCGGCGCCATCTCGCTGATGATCGACATGGCGGACGGGCAGACGGTCGCCACCGCCGCGGTCGGGCGCGAGGGGGCAATAGGCATTCTTTCAGTGCTCGGGCCGTCGCCTTCGGCCGTTACCGCGGTCGTTCGTGCGGCGGGCATCGCCTCGCGGATTCCCGCATCGCGCTTTCACGCCGCTTTCAACCGGAGTCCGGCGATCCGGCACCTGGTCCAGAATCACGCCAGGGCGATGCTGGTACAGTTCCAACTCGGCTCGGCCTGCAATGCGCTGCACCCGGTCGAAGCCCGCATGGCCCGCTGGCTGCTGCAATTTCGCGACCGCATCGACCACGACGTGCTCCCGCTCACCCAACAGGCGTTGTCGCAAATCCTTGGTGTGCGACGAACGACGGTGACGCTCCTGGTGGGTAAACTGCGCGCTTCCGGAGCGATCAGGTCCGATCAACGAGGCCGGATCGAGATCGACCGATCGCGGCTCGCGGCCGCATCGTGCGAATGCCACGACACCATGCGTGTCGAAGTCGAAGAAATCTTTTCGTCGAACACGGCCCGATCACGCGCGGCGGTTCCTTCCGCTGCTGTGCGCATCCCGGAAATTGAATCGGGCGATGTCGTGTGAGCGCGACCGCCGACCTATCCGCGCTGCGACTGGCCGTTGTGTCGTTTCTTCCCGTTGTGTCGTTTCTTCGCCTCGAGCTTGGCGAGCTCGCGCAGCACCTTCGCCGTCTGGCGCAGCTCGTTGCGTGCGGGGCCCGGCTTCAGCCGTCGTGCTTCTTCAAGAAAATCCTTGGCCTGCAGCAGCCAGGTCGACGTTTCAGTTGAGATTTCCATGCGCGCCATGGTGTCCCCCATTGCGCAGCGACGGTCAGGCGCTGGAGCCCGCGCCGAGACGCCGCGTCCGGATGCTCGGCTCGTGAACCCAGGCTTCCCGCGCGAACCAGTCGTGATAGGTGCGGCAGATCGGGCAATGAGTGCGCGAGAAGAACACCGCGCTGCGTCCAAAGCTCTCGCGATCGATCTTGATGCCGGTGGGGATCGCGCGTCCGCTTTGCGGACATTTCACCATAACCATACCCATGTGTCCCTCCCTTGAAATGGTACTTGCTGTCTTTGCAGCAAAGTACCGGCCGGTTGGATTTGCGCCTCTTGTCGGTGCGGTGACTTGGGGGGCATAGCGCACCTGTGCATTTGTCTGATCGAGCATGGGTGGGCATACTCGTTGCGGGGCTTACTCCAACCGGCCGGATCCCTCCTGAACGAATCCTCTGTGTAAATTGGGCGCCGCTTTTTTAGCTGGCTTTGTGCAGAATCTTGGCGAAGTGATCCCTGATCGGCTCACCCGTTTCCGTCGCAAGCTTCTGGGCAAGGGCCAGTAATTCCTTGTTCTGGCCGGATGCGGCGTCGAAGGTCTTGCGCGCCTGCGACGCGGACAAGGTAAAGACTTCCGAAACTGACTTGCTGCCCAGCAGATTGACGAAGAAATCGATCGCGGAGGCAGCATTGGCGTTTGAGATTTCGAGCACCTTGAGGCCGTAGTCTGTCGTGCTTCTGGCATTGCTCGAATAGCTCTCGCGCAGCGCTTCCGTCATCGCCTCTGACGCGACCTTCATCTTCTCGCAACCTTCCCGCGCGCGGGCAAAACCCTGCTCGGCCAGCTCGAAGCTCACGCCCGGCAACGCGATCTTCGGGAGTTCCAACAGTGGCATCCCGAATACATTGGTTCCGTTCGGTGCAACTTTCGTTTCGCTTTCACTCACTGCGGCATCACCTTTCTCAAGCGAAAGCCATTTCCCGAGACGCTCGCTTGCGTCACGAGAGCTCACGCTCCGTGTTCGATCTGTTTTTTGATGAGCTTTGATCCAGCCCCGCACCCACTGTGCCCTGCGAAAACGGGGCGGTCGGTTCGATTTGCGACTCTCGGTTAAAATTTTTTCGACGATGTCAATTCACACCATCGTATATAGCTATGGTTAACGGGGAAGACGTTGTGAATAACTGGACATTGCCAGGCGCGGGCTTTCGTTCGTTTCCGACGCTGCCTTGGGCGGCCGCGCTGACCAGGGGTAACCCAATAGGGCGAGTCTCAGGGACATGCCCCGGGCGGTAAAATTGCTGCCGATCGGCATGCACGCAGTATCGGCGCGGAGACCGAGATGCGCGAACCGACCGAGCAATCGCATTCAAAAAATGGAGCTGATCATGAGCAGGATGGCACTGGTGATTGCATTCGTGCTGGCGTTGATTGGACCAGCGTCGGCACAGAAGGCGGAGATCGAGGCGGCAAACGCTAAATGGATTGAATTCTTCAACAAGGCCGATTTCGCCGCGATCGCGTCATTCTACACCGCTGATGCCATCGCACTTCCGCCTGGTTCTGCGATGGTCCAGGGCCGAGCCGCGATCGAGGCAATGTGGAAAAGCATGGCCGAAAAAGTTGGCGATCCGAAACTCACCGTCCTGGACGTCAAGCCGCTCGGCCCCTCTGCGGCGCGCGAGATCGGGAATTTCAGCCTGAAGACCAAGGGCCCGACGCCGCAGGAACTGAGCGGAAAATATGTTGTGGTTTGGGAAAAGGTCGGAAATGACTGGAAGATGGCGACCGATATCTGGAACGATGGCAAATAGGCTCTTCGCGGCTGTTGGCTGCTGATCACAACACCACGCTCGTGATGCTTGGCTCGCCGCTGCAACCATGTTGGTCAGATCATCCTGGCCCGCATCGGTAACGCCGACGCTTCAGGTCCGATTGCCGCTCGGATATGGCTCGGCAATCCAGGTCCGAAAGTGCCAGACGCGGAACGCTAACTTATTCTTCGTTTGGTCAGGATCTGCGCCCGCACGTGCGCGTCGTCGGCGACCCTGACCACGTAGGGCTTCTCAAGTTTGCGCTCTACATCAAACTCGGAGCGTCCAGTGTAGTTGATGTGCCGGCCGTAAGTGTGCAGCGACATCGAAATGTCTTTTCCAACGTTCCGGACGCTATGTATGTGTTCTGGATAACAGCGGGCCGTGTCACCAGCGGTCATCACGTGTTCACCGCTGCGTTTCAGGTCGGCATAGCCGGGCTTACCACCGTCATCGCGCCGGTCATAGTTGATCTCTTGTTCCTGGCCTTCGATGCCGACCACCACGGCCCAGGTTTTGTGGTTGTGCGGGTTGGTGCCTCGGTTCGGCAGCCACGATACCAGGAAAACGGCCAGATCGTGATTGGGCTCTTCATGGAGCATGTGAACGCCGAAGCCTTGCTCGGCATCGCATTCACGATATTCGGGGCGGCGCAGTTCCGGCGATTTTGCAAATTTCCTGGCGAGCGGTACGACCAGGTCCGTGATTTCGACCGGATCAGAACGCTGAGCAGTAATCTCCCGCAGGTCGCGCACGTACTGGTCGAGGGTCATTGCATCTACCTCCAGGTTTTCAAGGCGTTGCAATCCGGACGAAATTTACGACGATCGCTGCGAAATTCAATGTCTGCTCCGGGTCCGAAAGCCGACATCGTCGCGCGGACGCCGTGTCTAGGGATACCTCTGTGTTGCCCGACGGGCAAATCAGTTCCGGTTTTCAGAAATCGTGTCAAGTAGAAAGTTTCTGTAAATCAAAAATATTTCTGTTGCCGGCCCACCCAAATCAGTGCGCATCTATCGCCATCCCGTCCTGGTCAGAAGGGCGTCGGCCGTCGTCACGGACGTTGGGCGGGTTGCGGTGGACGCTGGTTTACGCTGAGACGACGGCGTGGATGAGCGTACGGCAAAACCGTGTGGTCCTGGCACCCGTTGCAGGTGTCAAGCTGTCGGGTAGGCGAGAGCCGAACGGCAGCGACGGAGTCAACCAAGAACTCGTCTCCGGGGAGAGCACGGCATAAGCCGTAAAGCCATTGCGCAGGG
>NZ_JAFCMC010000059.1:0-24360 GCF_018130085.1 Bradyrhizobium sp. AUGA SZCCT0169
ACGTCACCGCGACCAGAGCCTCATTCTTGCGTCTGTCTAACTCTTCCATGAAGGGCCTAACGATACGTCCTATGCCTGGTTCCCAACCAAACGAAATTAGGACACGCGGCCGATCCGGCTGGAACGGAAGGGATTCCGTATGCATCTTAAGCAGATGAGAGATGACGGTGCAGTCTACTTGGTGCGGGTAAGAACCGAGGAGGGAAGGGTCCGGTTCTTCGCGGTCGCTTGCGCCCGAAAAGATGCTTTGGACGAGGTGATGAGGGTGGTTCCCGAAGGCTGGGCAGCTTCGCTGATTTTTGACCATCTGACAGCCAAAGAACTGGCGGCCCTAAATCTCAGGCCCGGCGAAGTCAGGGAAATTACCTAATGACCCCCAAACGCCCCCGCGAGCCGTGGCGCTGGGTAAGAAGGGCGGGTGGAGGAAACTGAAGCGAGGTTCGGGAAGTAAGGCCGCCTCACCGGCCTTGGTGTCTTTTGATACAGATCAAGCCTCCCAGTCGGCGTATGCTCACTTCTTCCGATGCCTCGCATAGCCATCGAAGTGCTGTCCGAAATGTGGGGGCCCGATGCAGCGGGAGCCGGCCCTCTTGTCGGACAAGGCCATCGAAGCGCCTGCTGAAATTTGCGGAAGAAGCGCGGGCTGCGGCCGACCGGATCGTGAGGCCGGATAGAAACCCACGTCCCACCTCCATTGCTTGGCCTTGACCGGCAGGCCTGCCTGGATCGCGATCGTGCCGACCTGAACGTCACCGCAAAAAGACGTGCCAGCAGTCGGAGCGTTCGGGGTGAGGGCGGCGGGTGAGTTCGGGCATGCGCTATTGAAGCGCGGCGGCGCACCTACGGCAAATTATCAATCCCTTGGGGATCGGAAGGGCGCGCAGTTACAGCATGTCGTGGACGTGGAAATGCCGACTTTCCTTATAATTTTGGTGGGCTAGGAGGCGGAAGGCCGTACTCTTCGGCTCGCTTGGCCGCCAACTTCCGATATGCCTCAGCCTGGTTTAGCAGCTGAGTTTTGAAAGTTGAGTCTTGTTCGCCCGCCGCTAAGCGTTCGAGGCTTACGGCGCGCTCATTCAGTGAGCAATTTCATATCGCGTCCAGCTCGACCAAATACACTAGCAAGATATCGTCGGTAGCTTCCGCTTCGGCTTGGCGGTACACGCCCCTCTCGGATTCGGTTGCGATCCTGGCTTTTAGTTTTGAGCCTATCCCGCAGACCGGCTCGCCATTTGAGCTTAGCTTAGTCAAGTCGGTCCGAAACCACGCTTCCTTTGTAAGTTCGGCGGCTTCTCGAAATTGCCTAGCCTCGAAAGCGACCGTTGGCTGGCCGTCAACGTCGATTGTGAAGATCAACCCTAACGGCGCCGGCGTCATCGCCCCGTCGCTTTCCGTGCCGCCAGCGCCTGCGCCAGTCTGGTCTCAAATTCGGCCCGCCTTTCCTCAAGTGGGCGATAGAAAGTGTTATACCTGCCGAACAACCCGCGACTTTCGTCCTGTTCCAGTTTATCGATATTACAGTCTTTAAAGACGCACTCGGTAAAAGCCAATTGCTCTGTTCCCTGGTCGATGAGGAGCGTGCAATTCACAAATTCGCAAGCATCAAAACGCGTGAAAACTATCTTGCCCCGAAAATCGAAATGCTCAGCACGAAAGTGTTGACGGTATATTACCTGGCCCGTCGTATGTCACTTCTTCGCTTTCAGCCCGAGCTCGACCAACTTGCCTTTCAACGTAGCAACGACCGGAGGTAAATCGAAACGAGCACGGACACCAGAAACGCGATGGTTGCTGCCAGAAAAACTGGCGTCCCCTTTGGAGCAAGCGCGTCGCGAAGCCATTTCCATAACTTCATTCCCCCCTCGACCCCAGCCCCATCTCGACAAGCAGACGGGCCTCGGAACGGGCAGGCTTGTCAGGCTGCTCCTTTTGCTTTGCCGCGCGCGGAGTAATGTTGACCGGTGAGCCTTTCAACGGCTTTGTCAGCGAACCGAACTGAGAAGCCCATCGCTGCTCGAAGCGTCTTTGAAGGTGAAGTGGAATAATGCTCATGGCTGAGGCTTCCGTTCTGGATCACCCCGACACTCACAGAACGCGCGCGGGGGCTTAAAGGTCCCAACCGCTCTGTTCGTTTTCCCAATCGCGGGCTTCTCGCAGTCCATTGAAGTTGGACCAGGGGGCGTTCGAGTTGAAGATAGTCGCGCGCGACGGGGCGGCGGGCAGTGTGAGCAGTTACGCCAAGCATGCGAAAACAAAGATAGGCTAGGCGAGCGAGGGGAAGGTAATTGCCGCACCTATCGTGAAGCTTGCCAACGGCCTGTTGCCCGGGACGTTTGCGGCGAACTGAGAGCGGCTTGTCTCAATAAGGACGAGTTGGGTGAACAGGGCGGGGGAAACTGCCGCCGTTATCGGGAAACTTGCAGGGGCCGTCGATGACACGGTGTTGCTGATCGTGGTGGCCGGTTTAGTCACAGCGACAGTGTGCGGGCTTTTTGGTTGGAGTGAAAAATTGCGAAAGAATGAGCCGGTTTCAACAATAGGCAAATCCGGAGGCTATAAGTCACCGGGTGGGGCTCTAGAGACAAACGAGCGTAGCCGTATCTAAATGGGTCGGACGACGCCGATGCGACACATCTTCGCCTTACGTCTTCGGCTGCGTGTGCCGTCGAAGAAAACGCGGGCTACGCTTTCGGCTTGAAAACCTGCTTCGCTAGAGCGAAACAGGCGACGCCCGTGCTGGCCCCGATGACCTTCATCATTCCGTCAATGATGCGAGGGTCACGCGTGGGACGCAGAAATTGAAGCGTTTCAGAACCAATCGCTAATACGATCGATACGAGCAAAACGATTGGAAGATGCTTGGGGAATGCGAAGGCTGAGAGGAAGCTCAGCATTGCGAAAGCAATCAATCGGTCGAAGCCAGGGTAGGGGGAAAAATGTGGTCTGTGAGAGGCTAGCGTGAACCATACGATAAACAGGCCGCAGATTGCTGCGAGAAGCATAGCTAATCGTCCCAAAGTCACCCAACTCTCCGCGTTTGGCCGACATTAGCAAAACCACCGCAAGCGATGCAACCTATCGAACGCGGAGGGTTACCGCTTTTTCCCGGTGCTTGAAACGTGCGGTATGACATGCAGTGACAATGAAATGGCAAATAAAAGAGCTACACGAGCTCTCACCCATGGCGGTTGGCGAACAGACAGCTGGCTAGGAACGGATCGTCCGCGTGCACCCGGAACAGGTCCGTTGCCGAAGGATCGATAGGTTAAGCGACGAACGGTCTCAGCTATTAATCTGCGGCCGTTCGTATCGCCATTAAGCGGGGAACGGCCAATGAAGGATGACCCTTGAAAACCCGAGCACTTTCCGCTTCGCACCGAAAAGGATAAAATCGTCACAAGCGATGGCAAGCCTGTTGCTCAAACCAACGACGAGACAACTGCCGAAGTCATTGCCGACCGTCTGAACATTGAGGAGGCCCAAAGAGAAGAAGACCGCTGGTCTGCTTGATTACCCAAGGTCGATCATCTCGATCGGGTATTCGAACGCCACGCCTTTCGATCATTTTCCCGGAACGGCCGCCAGAATCGTGGCCGCTCCCGAGGCGACCCAGGCAGCCTGAACTCTACCGGTCTCGGCTCGGGGCCGCCGACTGCGCGTGCATCTCTCGATAAAGCCTTGGCGACATGCCAAACCGGCGCTCGAAGGCCTTCGCGAACCTGGAACTGGGAAGTCCGACGCGTGATGCCGTCAACTTGGTCGCCAAACCCTGCGAGAGCAGCACACGTGCGGCGTCCAGCCGAATGGACTCGATCAGCCGCGCCGGTGTTTCGTCCATCGCCTCGGTGAATTTTCTGAAGAAGCTGCGTTCGCTGAGACCGGCTCTCGCCGCCAGGGTCGGTACATCCAGATTATGCTCCAAATTCAATTGCACCCAGTCCATCAGGTCGCCAAAAGGATGTTCGGCGGTTCGCTGAGCGCGCAGCAGCGGACTGAATTGTGACTGATTGCCCGGCCGGCGGACGTAGAGCACTAGCCGTTTAGCCACGTCATTGGCGACGGCCATACCTGTGTCGTTGGCAACCATTGCGAGCGCCATGTCGATCCCTGTTGTTACGCCGGCAGAGGTCCATACGTTGCCGTCCTTGACGTAGATGGCGTTTTCGTCGACCTCGACTTTTGGGAATGCCGCGGCCAGTGATCGACAGGCACTCCAATGCGATGCGACGCAGCGACCGTCGATCAACTTGAGCTTGGCAAGCACGAAGGTTCCTGCGCAAACGGAGCCGTATCGGTTCGATTTCCTGGCCCAGCGCGGCGCTCGTTCGCAGACGACAGGATCCTTGAGGACTTTTCGCAGAGGACCGGCTTCAGCGCCCGCGACAAGGAAGGTATGCAGCTTTCGGGGAGGCACCTTTGAAAGCGGCTTCGTATTCACGCTGACGCCGCTGCTGCTGCGCACCGCGCCTCCGATCGAAGACACCATCGAAATTTCGTAAGCGGGATCCTTTTCCTGTTGATCGAGCACGAAATTGGCCGTGCTGAACACAGACACCGGTCCGCTGGCGTCCAGTAGCTCGAATCCTGGATAGATCAGTATGGCGACTTCGATCGGCATTGGCGGAAAATGGCATGATTTTGACATTTACGCCATGCCGCTTGCTTCTTACCCTATGGATGAGCCGGAGCGACCTCATGAGTTCAGTGCAGCAGGCGACGAGTAGAGTTTGCCTTTCACACGCCTTCATTTGCGCTGACGGTAACGTCGGGAGCGGCATTTGGATCACAGGCGCATCGGAATGACGGGAGAGAGCCAAGTGAGTAAGTTCCTAGCCGACAAAACCGAATTGCCGCGGACCGTCGATCGCGCAGAATTTCATGCAGAGCTCGATACGCTACGGCTCCGGGAAAAAGCTCACACACGGGAAAGCGACGCGATTGCGGCCGCCCGCCGGCGGCTGCCGATGGTCGCTGTGGATGGCGCCACGCCGCTTGTCGGCGAGGGCGGGGCGGTGACGCTGATCGACGCGTTCGAGGAACGCAGGCTACTCATCGCCTATTACTTCATGTGGCACGACGGTCGCCCGGCTCCGGAGCAGTGCGAGGGCTGCACTTTCTTTACGACGCAGGTCCGCGAGCTGTCTCATATCCATTCTCGCGACGTCACCTACGCCACGTTCTGCCAGGGTCCATACGACGAGAGCGTTCGCTACCGCGACTTCATGGGCTGGAACATGCCGTGGTATTCGGCCCAGGATTCGCTCGACACCCTCCTGGTTGGGCGGCGGGTCGGAATGATGCACCTCATCTGCTACCTGCGACGGGGATCCGATGTCTTCGAGACGTACTGGACGACGATGCGCGGCGTCGAGGCGATGGATAACAGCTACCGACTGCTCGACCTGACCGTCTACGGGCGGCAGGAGCCGTGGGAGGACTCGCCCGCGGACTGGCCGCAAGGGTGGGGAGAAGGCAAGCATCGTATGCGCGACGATGGACGTCCCATCTCACAATGGCCTCGCCTGATCGCCGGGAGTTCCGACGACTTGGGCACTGGCGGCGGCTGACTTCGTTCCTGCAGCGAAAGGCCCACCCCGGCACGCACATGGAATGCATCTGAGTTTTGGAGGCTTGAGAAGCATGACCACATCGTCTGATAACCACCAAAAGAGCGAGCTGCTCGGAATGCAGACACCGCCGATTGTGTCGGCTGAGGAGTGGATGGCTGCGTCGAAGCAGCTGCTCGTGAAGGAGAAGGCCCACAGCCGAGCCCGCGATGCGCTGGCCGCGGAGCGTCGGCGGATGCCCTGGCTGGCCGTGGAGAAGGAATATGCGTTCATCGGACCGGAGGGCAAGATGAGCCTGCTCGACTTGTTCCAGAGCCAGCGGCAATTGATCGTCTACCGCGCCTTCTTTGAACCCGGCGTATCCGGCTGGCCGGAACATGCCTGCATCGGCTGCTCGATGGTGGCGGATCAGGTCGCCCACCCCGTCCATCTGAACGCCCGCGACACGAGTCTCGCGTTTGTCTCCCGCGCACCGCAACCGGACATCAATCGCGTGAAGGCGCGGATGGGCTGGGAGCATATCCCGTGGTACACGCTGACCGACGACTTCGAGACCGACTTCGGCGTGGAAGAATGGCACGGCACGAACGCATTCATTCGAGACGGCAAACGCCTGTTCCGTACCTACTTCAACCACGGCGGCCGTGGCGACGAGCAAATGGGCAACACGTGGAATTACCTCGATATCACTGCACTCGGTCGCCAGGAGTCGTGGGAAGACTCACCCCGGGGCTATCCTCAGACTCCGCCATACGATTGGTGGGTCTGGCATGATACCGGGGTGACGGATCCTGATCGATCCTAAGTGGGGCGAGTCGTGTAGCCGTCGTATTTGACCTCGTGAATCCAGTCCGGGCCGATCGGGACCGTCGTCTTGGCGACCGGCTTGCAAAACTCGAACTGCTTCATGATTGGCAGCTATGCACGGCGGCGAAAGCTATTAGTCGCCTCATCGCTGGCGAAACGGAATGACTTGGCCGTCGGCTGCCTCGATCACCGCTCTGGCAAGCGCGCCGGTGTCGAACCCAAGCTCGGCTAATTCTGCGCCGAAACCTTGCCGTTCGAATTCGGCGACAATCGCTTCAACTACCTTAATGAAGCGGGCGGTGTTGGCGACGGGGTCGGACATGGATCCCTCAGATTTGCAGTGGTAACGGCAGTTGCACGCCGATCTTTCGGCCGAGCTGGCCCTCGATGAAATCCTGCAGGCTATCGGACGCCTCGCGGCCCTCGGCGCTGACGCGGCGCTCCAGCTCGCGGGCGACGTCTTCGGACGCGTCCCGTGACCAGCCCTCTGCCGGATTGAAGGCCACAACCCGCAGCACCCGGGCATACTCGCCGCGCAGCAAGCCGGAAATGAAAGTAGGATAATCGATGCCTTCGTCGGTCTCGCGGAAGGCCGCACCGCTGCTGAAATCTTCGAGAACGATGTAAAAATCCCGGTCCAAATGGTCGTTTGGAATGATCGACGGCGAACTCATACGCAACTCCACGCGCCCCTGATCCAAGATAGGAGAGGGCAGGTGGATTTGCGAATCACCAAGGCACGAAAACGGCCCCAGCCGGGGGAGCAGCTGAGGCCGTTGCCTTCGGGGACTTGCCGGGGGCGGCCCGGCACGATCACAAATCGCGCTTGGCCGCGAAGGTTCCTATGCGAACGGCGGGGGCTCGCCTGTTTTTCCCCCAAAATAGGTAACCCCAAGGTGGCTGATCCGCCGCTGACTTGAAATCTGCAATGGCTTGAACGAGACCTCAACGCCGCTTATTGCCCGGTGGTCTTCTTCGTTTGCGGGAACAAGTGGCAATGCTCGGCATTGAGGCCACGTGTCTGAAGCAGACGATAGACGCGTATAAAACGGCCTCAGCGCGCGTCCCCCGAAGGCGCTGGGGGGTTTTCTTATGGGTGCTGGCCGAATTCGGCCACTTGCGAACCAAAACAGGCCACTCAATGAAAACCCCCATCCGGGGGGCTAGCGCGGACGGGCGTCATTCCAAAGCGCTCACGAAGGCGATCTGGTGAGCGCCGCCGACAACCTAGCAGCGGACTTCATTTCCAAAAAGTGGAATCGGAAGACCTGGTATTTGTGCCGGGACCAAGTGGCAATGAACGGCGTTGAAATGGCTTGTCTGGAGGAGAGACCGGACATATCAAAACGGCCTCAGCGCGTCCCCCGATAGCCGCTGAGGCCGTTGCTTTTTGGAGCTACTGGCTGCCGAGTCGTCTTGGATAAAAGCGCTTCTTGCGCCTGTGAGCCGACGGCCGCGTGCAAAGAACAGCCCGCACTATTGCGGGCTGTTAGGAGTGTCACCAGCCGTGATGGTGGTGACGATGGCCGCCGAAACCAAAGCCTAGGCTTATGGACGGGCCGCCGTAACCATACCCCCCGTACGGCCGAGCGTAGTATGCTGGCGGAGCGTAGTAAGCCCGCCGAGGATAATACGCATAGCTCCTGTAGTAGCGACGATGGCCATAATGGCGATGGCGACGGTGCGCACTTAAGTCGGTTGACTGGCTTGTTCCGACTGTTGCGCCTTCCGTCTTCTTCGCCGAGTTGTCGGCGTTTGCTACGCTGCCCCCGAGCAGCGCGGCAGCACCGACGGCAAGTACGATAGCTAGCTTTTTCATGTCTCACTCCTTTGCATTCAACTACGTTTCGATAACCGGCACGAGGCTTCTATGTTCCGACGCAAACCCGCGCTAAGTCCCTGAATAAGCGTTCATATTGCGGAGCTGCCAAGTAGGCTGAGCAGGCGTAGGGGTCTTTCGTCGTTAGGAACAAGTGGCAACGACCGCCGTTGGCGGCGGTGTCCGTTTTCAGACGCCGGACACATCGAAGCGGCCTCAGTGCGCTTCCGTCTAGAGCGCCGGGGTCGTTTCTTTTTGGGGAGACTGATTTGTCAGCTGACTGGGTATTGCCGGGAACAAGTGGTAACTGCTCCATGTTGAACCCGTCTAGTGGAATTCAGACACATGCCTTTACGGCCTCAGCGCGCGCCATCCATCTTAGGCTGCTGGCCGACTATCGGTTAAAGGGATGGCACATTGAGATAGCGGCCTCAGTTGGCGGCCTTTGGCCTTAGGCGGCCCCAGCGGACTGGCGGTGCACTGGGGCACAGCCGACCGGCAACGGCGGTTGCCAACGGCCTCCTCAACTACCCGCAACTCAGCCGACCTTTCCGAACTAGTCCGGAGTACCTCAGTTGGCGGCCTCTTTCATTTGGATGTGCCGGCGTCGCGGCCATGGCGGGCCTTCGGTACCGGTAGGAGCATCTTGGTAGATGATTTAACTTCCGACCACTGCGTCCCGGCTTTCGCAAGCGGCGCAATCCGGCGGCTCATTGCCGTCGCTGCTTGTTAGAGTTCACCCTTCCGACTGCTCTACATCAGGCGCTCGGGGGCTGGCATCAAGCGCTTGTTTACTCTTGGATGAAAGATCGGCGGCCTTTGATAGAAGGCCTGCGGCAACGTCTGGATCGGTGGTGGCCTTCGCAAACTTTAGAAGTGTTGCGGCTTGGTCCGCCAAGTACTTTTTCCCAATCACGATTAGTTCCCGTCACGTTGCACCCCATGCAAAGACTCGCTGTGGGCGATTCCGTTCCGAGGAACTGTACAAAAATGTACATAGCCAATTGGTTCCCGAAAATTTAAAGCCAGTGCCGCTTCTGTCCTGGGTGGAGCGGCCACGCGGCGTCACCTCAAGCCCCAATACACAATTAAGACGAGCCCAGCGAGGGCCGCAACAAACAGGCCGGCTTCAAAGTATCGGTTGGCTTCACGGTCGTTCCGGCTCACTGGCTGCACTCGGCCATTTCCTCAATAGGACCGGGTGCAGCGCCGTTCGGATAACTACGGGTAGTTCGCTTAAAAATCGCTGGAAAGACGCTCGAACAAATGTTCAAGCGAACAGATCAGAGCCGGCGGGCGTGAATTTTACGAATGTCCCGCTCTCGTGCAGCACCAGCCAACCCTGCTCGATCGCGTATTTGAGACCGGCGCTGTATTCCGCCGGTGTTGCCTTGTCGCCAAACAGGAAAGGCCCGTTGATCTTCTCGATGTAGATTTGGCCATCTTGGATGGAATCGAATGCCTGGGCGTGTTCCATCAGGCGTCGGGCAGCCTTTTCCGGATCGGAGTAGGGGCGGGCGTCGGCGTAAATACTCGCCCTCAAAGATAGCCGAGGTGACTGATCGCTCCATGGGCGCGATAGTGACTAAGGCCCACAAGTTGAAGCTGCCGCTTCAATCGCGCCGCCTGCTAGAAAAACCCAAGCTACCGCGGAAGACGCGCCTCGCGGCGCGAAAGCCGCCCCTAAAGGGGTATCTAGCTCCCAGTCCTCTCTGATTCCCGCCTCACAGTTTCATCCGGGCGATGAAGAGCCGTCCTGTGTGTGTGCTCGGTAATACAAATGCATTTCGCCGCCGCTCGGAATTGGGCGGGTTATTCGCTTGATACGTCCCTCGGCGGTCAACCGGTTCAACTTGTGATGCGTTGTTGCGCGCGCCCCTAGATCGTAGCGCATCCAAATCTCAGTGGCGCCCTCTGCGCTGTCTTCACTGACTGGAATGGTTGTCCACAACCGTTCGAGGTCGGCCATGCTGAATCTCTTCATTGAGAGTCCTAGCGCATAAGAACGCCTAACCCGACAAACCGTCATTCGCTATAATTGAAGAGAACTCGGCAATCGAAGCTCTCGATGCCGTCGCTAATAAGAAACGTCGGTGAGCTTGCCTGCGACATGCCATTCGACCGCTTTTGCGAATGCCTCTTTCGCGGTTTCGGTAGTCACGGAAACAAGATGATCGTCAACATAGGCAGTCACTGAAAATGGCATAGGGCATCGCTTATCCGAATAGGAAAGATCAAAAAAACTCGAAGGCGCACTGCAGAGTCCAGCTCCTTCATTGAAATGAAACCCCCGTCCGGGGGGCTAGCGCGGACGGGGGCATTCCAAAGCGCTCCCGGCGGCGTTTTGGTGAGCGCCAACCGAAAACCTAACAGCGGAGTTCATTGCCGGAAAGGAGATTCGGGAGAACTTGGTATTTGTACCGGGGCACGCCCGGCAGGCCGCCTCACTTGCGGAAAATGCGCCTCACCCAAACGGGTCATGAGATGATTGCGCGCGTTGCTAATCCATATGTGCTTCGTGAACGTGACGGTCGGTTACCGCTATGTCGATCTCGGCGCCACAGAAATTGATTGCGTAGGCAGCGGCGGGTGAGCTCGGGCATGACCCATTGAAGCGCGCTCGCGGCGTCTAGGCAAACGACTCCAGCGCTATGGTTCGTATCTGCCGCGGCATACTCGGGATTGCGCTGCTTCAGCCGGAGTTGGACAAGCCGAACTGCTTTGCCCGTTTTCTGTACCGCCGTTGCAATCGAGCATAAACAGCTGGCGTGTTCGATTCAGTTCAACAGCTATCTCGGCGGCTTCCTTTCCGGCATTGAGAAGCTCATCAAGCTTTTGCTCCTCTTCGGAGGTCCAACGCCGTCTCGCCGGACTCGGAGCTGTCATTTCTTCGCCTTGGGTTGAGCTTTTGTGGGCGGTGGCGCTGCAGCCTCGCGCTCCAGCCGCTCGGCCTTGAGACGCTCGCGGTTTTTTGAGAACGCCTTTTGCGCGATCGTGCTCGGTCATTGCCTTTTCGGCGTCGACTTGGCGGAATGCCTTTCGCGCTTCGCGCTCGGCTTTGCTGACCGGCTTCTGTGGCTCAACTTTGCCGGTACCTTTGTCATTTTCTTAGCCTTCAGCCAAGATCTCGACCAGCCGGAGTGTTCAGCAACCAGAGTGGGCGCGCAAGCGATAAGGCGCCTTACGTGCATGGTTCAAAAGTGAACAGACGGCCCAGCAACGGCGCGCTTAACTAGATCCATTGCTTTTAGCTGCGTAATACTTGCGTTCCGCCCGGCATGTTGCCGGGCTTTTCGCATGCCAAGGAGCGGCCCAGCCATGAGGAAATTCGTTGCCTACGCGCTCGACCTTAGCGGGATGGCGCTGGCCTATGACCTCCCGCTACCGACTCGCAGGCCGGGACGGGGGGACCCGCCCAATATCTTGAATACCACCCGACCATCGAGATTTGGTCTCACGACCACCGGCGGGTCGCGCGGCGGTGCGGAAATAGACGTTAAATGAAACTTGGCCGGGCACGCCATGGATCGCAGCACCCTGTATTTCCGACTCGGGATGATCTGCCTGGCGGTCTTGGTGGCGTTCCTTGGCTTTATGATCTTCGCGTAAGGCCACGCAGGATGCGTTACCGCTCGAGTCCCATAAGGCAGGCGTGCCGGAAGAGTTCGGGCCTGATCTCGCCGCGTTCGAAGTCGGAGATGAAGATGCCGTCGACACGCCGCGCCAGCAACCGCGCGAGGTTGGTCTTCCTCATTGTAAGGGGCAGCTTCCGTATATCGTCACCGTCGCTCACCAGCATGTCGAAGGCGTAGAACTGTACCTCGTCATTGTGCTTACGGGAATGCAGGTCGTCGAAGTCGGAGATCCCGTCGACGCCGAGCAGCACCGCTTCACCATTCAGTACGAACGACGTCGACCGGATGCGCAGCGCCGCCTCGGTGATCAGCGGGTATCGATCGCTCCAGTCGAAACCGTTCCTGGTGAACAGCCGCACCCGCTTGCCCTCGCGGTGCACGACCAGCCGATAGCCATCGTGCTTGACCTCGTGGATCCAGCTTTTGCTGGTCGGGACCTTGGTGGCGCGGGTTGGGATGCAGGGTTCAAAAGCACTGGTACGCATCCGGCTTAGATAGGCGAGGGCGCCTAGAATGCGAATCCTGCCGCCCGCTCAAAGAGCGACCGCCCTTGGCTGCGACCGTTCCATGGGAACTTTCCTATTTTTCCCGCTTTGTTTTTTGGATTGGAGAGGAGGATTTCCATGAAGCGCAAACGTTGGTCCGACGATGATATCGCCAAGCTTCGCGGCATGGCCCAGAAGATGCCCCCGACGCAAATCGCAGCTGCCTTGGGTAGGGGTGTTGCTGCCGTGACGGTGAAGGCGCACGAACTGAAGCTATCGCTTCGGATGCATCCTGCCGGCCAGAGGCCGACTGCTGATGCGTCCGAGGTTGACGTGCGCCTAGAATAAGCGAGGTTTGTGCGTTGGATTGTCCGCCACCCCGCGAGAGTTGTGTAGGAAACCCGCCGGGGGACATGACCGGCGGGTTTTTCTTTGCATGCGCAAACGTACCCCTATACGAGGCTGACAACGGCGAGGACTAATTCGGGGCCGAATTCGCTCGATGCCAGCGCGATCACTGTTCCAGCTACGGCTAAAATGGTGGTGACTGTGAGAGCTATCATTTTGAAAATCCCCTGATGCCTGTGATGGTGAGGCTGCGCCGGCTTCGTTTCCGGACGATTGCGTGGGGACAGGCAATCGGTTTCGTTCACCGAGACGTTATCTCCCGTAGGAGTGTCGAAATCGTCATCGCCGGGCGATTCCGGTCTGCAAGAACGCTTGCATGGAAGCAGGCATTTCATCGAGCTCGGCAAAGCGTCGGCGCAGCTCGATGGCGACATCCACGGTGACGTCGCGGGACCAGCCCTCGGCGGTATTGAAGGCGACGATTCTAGCCGGGCAGCTATACTGACCGTCCATCAGGTCGCGGATAAGCGTTTCGTGATTAGCAGCATCTTCGGCGGTCTCGCGCCATGCGCGGCCAAGGCGTCCGCCAAAGTCGTCCAACACTAGGTAAATATCCTGGCCGGCTTCTGGCACCATCGAGGGCGACCGACGCATACACAACTCCGCACGGGCGGGCTCCAGCCCCGGGAGTCAAGATGACGGCGCAAAGAGCTGGAGCCGCGGTGACAGTCCATAGACGCCACCCGATTCCTACGCTGTCAGGACCTAGATCGTTCCTAGGAAATTTTGTCGCGGTGACTAGCGAGTCCCCCATGCGAGCGTGCTCGATGTACGCGTCGGGCTTAGATAGGCGAGGGCGCGGAGGGGCTGCTTTTTTGCGCCGGCGGCCATCAGGTCGGCCAGGGTCATCAACCCCATCATTGCGGCGAGGGTCACCAGGCCGCACAGTGTTGCGATTACCGCGAGCACGGCGGCCCTCATTTAGTTCGGCGAATGCAGCTCCTCAGACGCGAGCCATTCGTCAACATGGGGCGGGGTTTCCAGATCTTCGGCCCGCTTCAATTCAGCGAGCCTGAACAGGCCAAGCACGACGATTGCCGGGATCGATACGGCGGCGGTTGCCAACGCCATTAGTTCCAACATGGTGGCCACCCGATCTGGGTTGCAACCCTGTAACGTCCGCAGGCCCCCTTCCCATTGGAACCTTTTGCCCGATCGCGTGCTTTTCCCGCGGCGAAGGCGACATTGAAATGGCAGTCAACAAGCCGAAAGGCGACAATGCCCGCAAGGGTGCAGTGAAGAAGCGATCGCAGGTGAAAACCCCACTCGGCGGCGCGAGCGCATGGACCAAGCGCAACAAAAAGGGCGGCGAGTTCGTGGCGGTGAAGAAGCCGGCAAAAAAGGCTAAGGCGGCGAAAAAGTTCAAGGGCGTGCGGGTCGAGAAGAAGCGGGCGCGAGCTGCCCGATAGCCTCCGCGATGTTGCGAGGTGTGTGATGAGACGCAATCGGATAAGGCCATCGACTTCATTGGAAATTGCGCCTTCTCAAGTTTGCACAAGACGCGCGAGCTACGGCCGGCCGCATCAAACCTGGTCGAGAACAGGACATTTTGATTCAGAAGGCGCGGAAGGCCGAGGCGATGGCCGATGCCGAGAACCGGCGCGAGACGCTGGCATGTGAAACGGCCCCAGCGCGAGGGGCAAGCTGAGGCCGTCGGCTTCCGAGAGGTCGTGCCGAAGGAGCTGTCCGGCACAGGTCTATAATTTCGAAGGCCTACGCTCGTTCCAAATCTTGGTGCGGGTCCTTTTGCCTGGTCCGTCCCAATCAGAACACCCACGCTTCCGAATTAGGACATAGGATGGGCCACATCGAATGGTGACCTTGGGGCATCGTGCCCAGCCTCGGCGGGGGACGATATGGAATGGGCCCCGGCCAAGCCCCGGTCGGGGCCTTTCGTTTCGGTGTCGGAGCTACGCGTAACCAGATTGATGAAGCATGATCGACCCCGATTGCCCAATCTGCCACGGCCTCGGTTGGGTGTGCGAGAACCACCCGGACAAGGTTTGGGACCGGGACAGGGGCTGCGAGTGCGGCGCGGGGATGCCGTGCGAATGCCAACGTGCCAATGGTCTTGCGCAGCCCGACATCAGCAAGGTTATGGATGAGCGGTAGATGATCTGGCCGCGCGAGTGAGCGCAACCAGCTTCCCGCTATGGAACCAACGATCTTTCGCGCGCTTGGTGCATTTTTAACGAGGAGGACTCACATGAAGAAGCTAGCGACGGTGGCGACATTCGCGTTTTTCGTCCTGGGATCGTCTTTGGCCTCGGCCCAGACCGGCGGGCCGATGATGTTGGGAAAAGACACCAGCAAAACTGGCGCCACGCCTCCCAACGCAGGCGCCAGTGCGCCCATCACGGTTGATCCAAAAGCCAAGAAACCGGTTCCTATGTCAGGCCCTGATTACCAGCACAAAGCAGGCGCCGCTCCGCCCAACGCGGGCGCCAGCGCACCCATCGCAGCTGCGCCCGCGGCCAAAGGCAAGAAGTAAGACGAGGATCAGTTTTTGTGCGTCTGGGAAGGCCCGTTACGGTGCGAGCCCAGCGCCGCGTGTCGCCTTTGACTCGGTGCCCATAACCCGAGGGCCGCCTCAGCGCGCGCGCACGAGTTGGCAGCTATTCTGGGATTTCGTCAGCGGAGGTACTCCGAACTAGTCGGGAAAAACCAGCAAGATTGCCGGTAGGCTGGCCCCGCCGGCAACCGCCGTTGCCCGCAGTTGCGAGAAGCGGCCCCGGTGCATCGTGAGAGCCGGGGCCGCCTATCCACGGCTAAAAAGGCGACCACAACTCGAACCAAGCCCCAAAGCAAACGGCCCCAACCGGGGGCCGCCAACCCGAACGATACGGATTTTCCAGCGGTCGGGGGGCACCATCATGGCTGGAAGCTTTAACCAGACGCTCCGCCCAGCTGATTGTTCCAGAGCGAACCGGGAATAAGTGGCAATTGGTCTAGGATCCCACAGAGGACTGGGCGCTCCGATTTTGCGGTGTAGATTCACATTTGATAGAGCCAGAGCCTCCTCAAGGTGACATGCTTTGCCGACCGGGGAGGAGGGTGAACCTTTTCATTTCCGATACTTTGAAACCCGGCAGGCCGCTGCTCGAAAGATCAGCGGCCTTCGTTTATGCAAAGACGTCCGCGCCGGCAGGCGTGAATTTCACGAATGTCCCGCTCTCGTGCAGTACCAGCCAGCCCTTGTCGATCGCGTATTTGAGGCCAGCGCTGTATTGCGCTGGCGTGGCCTTGTCGCCGAACAGGAAGGGACCGTTGATCTTCTCGATATAGATTCGGTTGTCCTGGATGGGCTCGAAGGCCTGCGCGTGCTCCATCAGGCGGCGGGCTGCTTTCTCCGGGTCGGAGTAGGGGCTTTCGCCGGTGAATTTCATGTGAGGGTCTGTTCTTCTTCGGTCATGTGAGCCGCGTAGATGTGACGGTCCATGGTGGTGATGCCGATCGGCGCGCCGCAATAGCATGTCGACCGGCCATCGGTTGACTGTGTCGGTAGCTTGCAGCCGGTTTTCCAATTTTCTGTTTCCAGCGGTTCCAGGCGCGCTGCCGGCGATGGCCGCTATGGCCGACCATGTCCGTCCGTTCACGGGGGTAGAGCGGAAGTCGCTTTTTGAGGGTGACACTTCCGTTTTTGACCCGAAGCGGACATCGTTCTCTTACGCGGCGTGCCTCCTACACAAAAAAGGCCGTCGTACGCTCAACCAGCCAGTAGGCCGCCATGATGCCTATAGCGTAGGCGACGGTCACATCGAGCCGGTCGAGTGATGGCTGTATACGCGCAGGCTCCAATAGTTTTGACGCCACAAAGCGTAACAGGGATATCAACGACAAGACTGCGGCAACGAAAATGAGCTGTCCAATCTCAACTCCAACATTGAAAAACAGCAGCGCAACGGCGATCGAATGTTGAGGTAATCCCACCTCAGCCAGCGCGCCGGCAAATCCAAAGCCATGCAGGAGGCCGAAGGAGAAGGCAACGAGCCATGGCAGGCGCGCGGTCAAACTCGGCTTCCCACGGCGGGCGTTCAGAATCTCGACCGCAACCAGCATGATGCTGAGCGCTATGGTTGCCTCCAGGGGCGGTCCCGCCACATTCACAAAGCCCAGCGCCGCCGCTGCGAGGGTAATGCTGTGCGCGATCGTGAATGCCGTAACCGTAATGGCCACGCGCCCCCAGCCTCGTACGAGAATCACCAGCGCCAGCACAAACAGCAAATGGTCGAAGCCGAAAAGAATGTGTTCGACACCCAGATGCAGGTAGGTCGCTGCGATTTCCCAAGCGCCGGGCACGGCTCGAATGATGAATGCCGTCTTCGTTGGAGAAAGCCGTTCGGTCTGTACTGCGCCGGCAAGGCTTTCGATCCGAACCAGTACATCGGTCGATGTGGCCGATAGTCCGTTGATGGATACCGGCTGCCCTATAAATCCTCCCTCCCGCCGAATGGTACGGCGTTCAACATAGACCCCGTCGCTGAACGATGCACGGGGCGGCCCTACATCCTGAGTGCCCTCGGGCAGTTTGACGTAGATCGCGAGCCGCAAGTCTTCCCCGCGCGCAGGGATTTTGAAAAGCAGATTATACTCGCCGGGGCTGGTCTGACGCATTTCCAGATAGCCAGGCCGTAGTTCATCCGGGATCGCGGGTTGCGCCAGCAGCACCGCCAGAACAGCAATGAACAAACGAAAACGGGTCATCGACCAACTTCGGCTGTCGCCGCCTTGGAAGGAGGCGCTTCCACCAGGATTTCGTAGCGCTCCCGTAGCGAGGCATACAGCTTCTGTTCTGCCTCAAGGCGCCGCGCGTTCGCCCACTCTCGGCGGACGGCCGGCCGAACATCATCGAGCGGCGGCAAGCTGCCGGAAACTCGTTCGCTGATAAAGACGAAATGCTGTCCAAAGCTCGAAGAAACCGGCCCCTGCCAGCGACCCGTTTCCATCGCGAGTACCCGTTTGGCGAACCTTTCACCAAACTGGTTGGTTACCTTTGTTGCCGAAAAACCACGAAACTCCTCGCCAAGCAGAAAGGGATCACCGAGTGCTGTCGCATCTACAGTTGCGTCGGCGCCAGCCAGGACGCTCGCAACGGTTTTGCTGTCGCTCTCAATGGTATTCGGCCGTCGCGTGGCACTCAGGAAGACGTGACGGAATGTGATTTGATCGTCGGATTTGAAGCGCTCCGGATTGGACGCGAGGTAAGCGGCAAGCTGCTCGTCGCTCGCTTCAGGCATGTCTGCGGCAAGAAATTCCATCTTCTGCCGCACGCGACGACGAATGATGACGTCGTCTCGGTCGAGTCCGGCCGCTTTGCCCTCGCGGTAGAAGACTTCGTCGCGAATATAGTCTTCGATCAGGCCCTGCAGTTCCTGCTCGCTCGGCGGCCGCCGCCATGTCCGCACAAATCCGTCGCCGAGGTTGGCGATCCGCGAGGCGGAAACCACGATTTTCTCGGGAGCCTCTGCATTTCGCTTGCCGACGAGACCGTAAAGCGCGAATAGCGTCGCACCAAGCGCGAGAAACTGAAATAACGGCTCTCTCAGCAGCCGAGCGATCAAGGCGTGTACCAGATCGGCGAGGTGTAGGCGCGTTCGGTGGTCGTCATCCTGACTTCCGCCGGCATTTTGACACTGAAGTATTTTGCGTCATAAGCCGTCCAGCGCGGCGTCGGAATTTCGATCACCCGCACATAGTAGAACGCGCGCAATGCTGGGTCGAAATCGGGATCCTTCCATACCGTGATCATCTCGCCCGCGCCGATCGTGTTGGTCCATGTCGCGTTTGCGACATCGACCGTGCTGCCGACGGATGTTCTGCTGCGGCCGTCGGCGTCGATCGTGCGGCCTCCAGACACTGCGACATCATAGATGCGCTCCTGCGGCTGCCCGTCCTTGCCAACCCAGCCCTTGATGACCTGGATGCGATCGAGATTTGCGCCGATCGGATCCTTCAATGCGGCTACAAGGAACGAAGGCGATTTTCCCGTTGGCGCATCGCTCAAATCGCCACCCATCGGCACGCCCTTGGTGTAGCCAATTCGCGCCGGCGTGCGGTTGTTGGCATCGGCAGCCTCGAAGTCCCAGCCGCCGAAGAAGCGAACCGCCATGCGCGACCCGGTGGTGGCGTAGGTCTCACGCCGCTTCATGGCGTCGAAAATCGCTTCACGGGTATTTTCAGTTGCCCATACCGCAGCGTAGCCGGAGGCCGTCGTCTCCCAACCCATGATGACGGCAATATTGGTCTTGACGAAGGGATGCGTCGCCCGGCCGGCACTCGGTTCGGCAGAAGTTGTCTTGCCGAAGAAATTGTCCTCCTCGACCGCCGCGAGTCCGGTATGCGCATCGGTACTGCCGACCAGGCCGAACTTGTAAGGGTTTACGCCAAGTTCGGCTTCCATTTTGAGCCCGTTCTTGAGTGCTGACCGGACATACTCGAATTCTAGCATCTCCGGCTTCTTCACTTCGGTCAGATCGAGGTTGCCCTTGTCCCAACGTTCGAAGTTTGCAAATTCATCGTTGGGCGAAAGAAATGGGTGGGTCTCGCCATCGCCTTTCATTTGGGTGGCTTCGTAGAGCGGCTCCCAGCGGGTACGGCTCTCCGCATATTCGCGGTCGATTCGTTTGCCATTGAAGGACTCGATGATTGGAAACATCCGGCCGTTACTCAAGTTGCCGTTGTGGGCTAGCGCAAGAAGTTCTGCGCCGGTTTTTTCCTCAACCATCGCCATCCACTTCCATAGATCACGGGGGTTTGCACTGCCGAGAGGCGGCTGCGTAGTGAAGGGTTCGACAAGGCTCGCCTTGGCACCGTTGTCGCGCCAGATGACGTTGCGATGAAGGTTGTTGCCGCCCTCGCCCGAGGTCCATTCATAACCGATGAAAGCACTGAATCGGCCGGGCTCATTGGCTTCGTCGGCCGCCTTGATCGTTTCGCGCCAGGCACTGCGATAGGCTGGCGTCCCCGGCGTGGGGAATCCCTTGGGCAGTTGGCCCCTGCCGAAGCTGGTGATGATATCCACGGCCGCCTGCGCACCTTTACCGGTACTGATTTCGTCGAACCATTTCCGACCCTGCGGCGTCGCCAGCAGGACTGGGTCGCCTCCCATCAATTGCGGGAAAAAACCCATTCCGTCCGAATGGTCCGCGACCACCATGAAATCGAGCGGACGCGAAAGTTTGGCGCGTTGACCGCTTGAAGCAATTACTTCCTCGCCCTTGGCAAAGCGGTAAGCGTCCTTTGGACCCAGGCGCGCGCCGAACGCACCCGCGTCCATTGAGTACGAGGTGTGCGTGTGGGTGTCGCCAAAGTAGGGCCGCGTCGGGAAATTGCGCCCGGCATAGGGCGAATAAGGCGGCTTCGTTGGAAACACCTTATCGGCAGTCTCTTTGCTGAACGTGCCGATGTCCGTCGTCACATCCTCCGCGGCCACCGTGGTTGCAAACATGCTTGCGGCACAAATGGCGGCAAGTGTGGCTGCGGAAATCGAAGGCAAACGGATCATCATAGGTGCCCCTAAGAATTGGCTTTAATAAATTTCGAGCTATCGCGATGTTAGGCCTTCCCGAAACCGCTGGGAAGCGCGCAGAGCTCTATATGGTCAGGCATGCTACCGTTTCCGGAGTTGCCGTAACCGGCGCCTCCGTCCGAGAACGCCATATGGTCCATTACTTGGTAGCGATCCGGCGGGTGGGGGCCACAGTGCTGGTGGGCGCCATCGGCGAGATCGAGAATGTCAGCCAGGTATTCCAACCTGATGGCCGGTTGGCGGCTTCAAACTCGCCGTAACCTTTCAGGTTAAGATAACCCTGCATGTCGCCTACCGGAAACAGGAACCCGATCTGCGGCCCGATTCCCAGAACACGCGACCGGAAGCCGCCCAGGATCGGATGGGCGCCGAAGTCGTCCGTGATCTGTTGATATCCATACCCCACAAGACCTACGAACACCTGCTTCGACAGAAACTTCGAAGCACCCCAATCGATGTGGAAATCGATGCCGTTCTGGTAATTCGTATCCTTGTTCTTGAAATTATAGGTAAAGCCCGCGACCGCCGAGAATTCATGCCCCGTTGCTGGATTGAAGTAGGTGTAGCCGCCGCCGCCATCGATGGCGGCGTGACCGATGCCGAGATTGGCAAGGCGGCTGGAATCGTAGGCGCCGACGGGGATGTCGCCCGTTACATAGGTCATGAAGTTGTGCACGCCGGCGTTCCACTTCAACGTCGCCTGCGGATAGAGGTCACCGACGGAAGTGATCGAATCTCCTAGGAAGCCAGTTCGAGTCGCGAAAAGGGGTCCGACCGCCGCCGTCAGCGTCCCATCGATGGCCCGAACAAGCCAGTTACGCCAATGGCCAACTGTCCGCCCAAGACAGGCGTTCCGAAGGTGTAAGTGGGATTGAGCAGAATGAGGTCGGCCTGCGCCTTCAGGTTCACATTCAGATCGACATTGACCGTCGCCGGGATTCTGCCGATCTGAATTTCTCTTGCGGCCGCCGCAGCGCCCGACGCCCCGACAGTGGTGTGATAATACACCTCCGCCATCGACCAGCCGGGCACGGTCGGCGCTGCTGCGAGGCTGCCGAAGCGGCCGGGGACCCAGTACGATACCCCGGCTTGATCGGCATGAACCGGCCCGGACAGCGTGCCGACCGTCAGCGCGGCGGCGCCAAGGCCGGCATGCATGAGCCAGCGACCTGTCCTTAGCTGGGATTTCCCATGTGCCATGTCGCATCCCCCGCAGCGAGTTATGTCTGGAATGGATTGAATGCCTGACCGCATGTCAGTGCAATGCAAAAACGGATTGGCGGAAACGTCGCGCTTTGATGTTGCTCGAAAGCCACTTAGTGAAGACCGATTGAGCCAGGCCCTCTGGCATTGCACCATTGAGGCCGTGCAGATTGGCGGCAAACCGCGGTCCGCAAGCATCGCGCTGACCCAGCTATGAAGCACCATTTGCTATTTGGTCTCCTTCGACGCAAACTCGGCCAAGGCGAAAGGTAACTCAAGACCGCTAAGAAGTTTAATCTATTCCTGCGGGCTTATTGATCTTGCGAGGCCCATGTACGCGGATCGCGACAGTTATATCGATCTTCTAAAGCCAACTCTGCGCTCAGTTAGCAACGCGTTGCCGAAAAGTCTTCGAAGTCTTTAGGGCTTGCGAACCCGAGAAGGGCATTAAGAAAAAGCAGTGACCGAGAAAGGCTCCGGCTAAATCAGTCGGCGAAACAGAGGAGGTCAGGATGAAGATTCGGTTCGCATTATCGGCGCTACTGAGCACTGGGTTCATGGCCGCAGGCAGTGTACCGGCCAGTGCCGTAGTGTACTGCCAATACGTTTCGTATCCGGCTGGATGCATCGTGAGGCCCGGCGTCGTGCTGCGGCCGCGACCTGTCGCGCGAGCGGTGGTAACTCCCGGCCTCGGTGCCCCTGGTGTCGGAGTGCGGGCAGGAACGCCGATGAATCGTGGCGGTCCGGTAAATCGAGTCGGCAGGCGCTGATATTCCCGAAGCGTCATGCGTTGATGCATCCGGGCGAATACCTGCAAGACTGCATGTTCGTCGTTGGCCGAAGCTGACGGACGTAATGGCCCGCCTTTGTCCATGTTGTGCAAGCGAAGTATCTGCGCTGCCGTTTGCTTTCGCCTACTGCAGCGACGGTGTTGACCGATAGCCTTCACCTCACAGGGCTGATTGTGAGGCGCCTGACCGGGCTACGGCTTTGCGGAGGGAACATGATTGCAAAAGCAAGACGAGTGGCCCTGCTGCTGATAACGATCTTGGCTGTAACGCTTTTCGGTTCCTTAGCATTGGCGCAGACCGCACAGCCTGGAGCAGAAGCAACGGACGTGCAAGCGGCTGGCAAGATCGATTGGCGGGAGCAGTACGCCTATACGCTCGGCGTACAGGCCTATATCTTCGGCTTTCCTTACGTATATCTACCAAGCCTGCGGGCGGATTGGGTCACCCGGCCCAAGTCCTCCAGTGAGTTACCGCTGTATGCACCCATCAATCATTTCAGCCACGTGAGAGCGTTGGCAGATGCGTCCTATCGGGGCGGTGGTTCGCCCAATCAGGACACGCTTTATTCAACAGCCTGGCTTGACGTCGGAAAGGAGCCGGTGATCCTTTCGCATCCGGATATGGGCGACCGCTACTTCGCATTTGAATTGGCGGGCGTGGACTCGGACAATTTTGCCTACGTTGGCAAACGCACCACCGGCGGCAGGGCTGGAAGCTTCGCCATCGTCGGCCCCGGCTGGAAGGGCGAACTGCCGGAGGGGGTGAACGCATTGGCTCCGTCGCTGACACCGACCGTGCTGATCTTCGCCCGGACGCTGATCGACGGCCCGGCCGATGCGAAGACGGTCAATACGCTGCAGGATCAGTACTCCCTGATTCCGCTCAGTCTGTGGGGAAAGAAGGACGCCGTGCTGCCGGCGAGCCGCGACGTCTGGCAACCCTTCGATCCGAAAACCGATCCGCTCGCCGAGTGGCGGACCATGAACCGGGCGATGACCGAGAATCCGCCCGAAGCGCGCCTGGCCAAGTTGGTGGAACTGTTCGCAAGGATTGGCGTCGGTCCTGGGCAGGACATCGACCAAATGGACGACGCGACCAAGCGCGGACTCGCGCGCGCCGCAGTCGATGGCCGACAGTTAATCAAAGCCGTCATCGATTCGGGCCAACTCGGCAGGCAGGTCAATAACTGGAACATTCCGCCGCGCACTTTAGGGCGCGCCGGGCTCGTGGACGATTTTCTGCTGCGTGCCTCGATACAGGCCATGGGCGGCATCCTCTCCAATGAGCTGGAGGAGACCGTTTACTACAACACGACCAAAGACGGCGTAGGACAGACCTTCGATAGCGGGAAGAACTACACGATTCGGTTCGCCCCCGGCCAACTGCCGACGGTCAACGCCTTCTGGTCGCTCACGATGTACGACCAGACCTTCAACTTCACGGACAACCCACTCAATCGCTATTCGATAGGGGACCGCACCAAAGGCTTGAAGCAGGATGCCGACGGCGGCTTGACTCTCTATATCCAGCGCGCCTCACCGGGAAAGGACAAGGAGTCCAACTGGCTGCCGAGCACACAGAACGGCGCATTTTTTCTGATCCTGCGGACCTACATGCCCGGCGCCGAGATCATCGAGCAGAAGTGGGCGCCTCCTCCTGTCGTTGCGACGGCGCGGGAGACGAAGTAGTTTTCGATGGGAAGCGGTCGACTTAGTCCGCAGTACTATCCGGGGCTTCGTCCGTTTTCTGACTGAGTGCCATCACGAAGGGAGAGAATAAATGAAAATCCCGGCGCGGATAATTCTGATTGTCGTGGCGATGATCAGTCTACAGTCGGTATCTCCCGCACAGGTGCCCAGCCTCTCGATCACGCCAGAGCAGTTGCAGGAGCTTGAGAAGAAGGGGTTTCAGGCAGACCCGAAGATCTTGCAGGATATCGCCACGGCCGGCCGACCACTCGGACGCTGGAAGGAAGGGCTCATGTTTGACGGCATCGCACCGATGCCGTGGCTGAAGAGCGCAGCCAACTGGACCCCGGGTACGGAAGAGGTGCAGCCGGAAGAAATCCGCGTGACCTTCATGGGGAGTTCGCCCTTGCCACGACCGGGCCAAATGGG